>JAQXEU010000042.1 GCA_029250685.1 Polaribacter sp. | reverse complement strand
GCATCAACTATTACATCATTATCTACATCTGGCGAATCAAATTCTGTTCGTCCATAAAAATATTCCCCATCTTTTCTATCGAATAAACAACGGAATGTTTTACCAACTTTTTCTTGATTTAATTCCCAAGAAATTTGAGATTGCACTTCCATGATTTCGTTTACACGACGGAATTTTACATCTTCTGGAACGTCATCTTCTAAAACATAAGCACCTGTATTTTCTTCATGGGAATACTCAAAAGCACCCAAACGCTCAAAACGCATTTCTTCTACCCAATCTTTTAATTCTTGAAACATTGCTTCTGTTTCTCCTGGATAACCAACGATTAAAGTGGTTCTAATAGCCATTTCCGGAACTGCCTTTCTAAACTTATGAATTAAATCAACCGTTTTCTCATGCGTGGTTCCACGCTTCATAGATTTTAGCAATTCTGTGTTGATGTGTTGCAGCGGAATGTCTAAGTAATTACAAACTTTAGGTTCGTTTTTCATCACTTCTAAAACATCCATCGGAAAACCAGAAGGAAATGCATAATGCATGCGAATCCATTCGATTCCGTCAACTTTTGTCAATGCGAGTAGTAAATCAGCCAACGCGCGTTTTTTATAAATATCTAATCCGTAATAGGTTAAATCTTGTGCAATTAACATCACTTCTTTAATTCCTTTTTCGGCTAGTTTTGTAGCTTCAATAATGATTTCTTCAATCGGAGTTGAAACGTGTTTTCCTCGCATTAACGGAATCGCACAAAAGGAACATGGGCGATCACATCCTTCAGCAATTTTTAAATATGCATAATGTTTTGGCGTTGTTGTTAAACGTTCACCTATCAATTCGTGCTTGTAATCTGCTTCTAAAACCTTTAATAAGTTTGGTAAATCGTGTGTTCCAAAATATTGATCTACATTTTTAATTTCTCTTTCTAAATCTGGCTTATAGCGCTCACTTAAACAACCCGTCACAAAAACCTTGTCAATTTCTCCCGCTTCTTTACGTTGCGCATGGTGCAAAATAGTATCAATAGATTCTTCTTTGGCTTTACCAATAAAGCCACACGTATTAATCACCACAATATTTCCTTCCTCATTTTCATCTTCATGAACCACATCTTTTCCGTTGGCTTTTAACTGCCCCATTAAAACTTCACTATCGTAAATGTTTTTAGAACAACCTAAGGTTACTACGTTGATTTTGTTTTGCTTATTGGTTTTGGTACGCATCTTTTTATTTTAAAATGCAAAGATACAATCTTAATTTACCTTTTTAAACATATACATACGATATGTAATTAAAATTTAATTCAATAAAAATAACACTCACAAGCTCAACTTAATTTTCTGTAACTTAGCTAACAACAATTATTTTCTTAAAACCAAACTCATGAAAAAAGTAAGCATTCTATTCATCATAAGCATTTGTTTTTTATTTGTACAATCTGTTTCTAGTCAAGCCTATAGTTCTTCTCAAATAGACTCCATTGTGAAAAAAGCAATGTCTATCAGTCCAACTGCAGGAGTTGCAGTAGCAGTTATAAAAGACAATAAAATTATTCACTCAAAAGGATATGGAGTTTCCTCTACAAACACCAAAGAAAAAGTAGATGGAAATACACTTTTCGCCATTGCATCAAATTCTAAAGCATTTACAACAGCAGCGTTGGCAATGTTGGTTGATCAAGGGAAACTAAATTGGTTAGACAAAGTTGTAGACTATATTCCCGAATTTAAAATGTATGATTCTTATGTTACAGAGAACTTTAACATTCAAGATTTGTTAACGCATAGAAGTGGAATGGGACTTGGTGCTGGAGATTTAATGTTTTTTCCAGATGGATCTGACTTTGACATTAAAGATGTACTGAATAGTTTTCAGTATCAAAAACCTACATCAGCATTTAGAACAAAATATGATTATGACAATTTATTATACGTTGTTGCTGGTGAAGTAGTAGCAAGAATAAGCGGAATGAGTTGGGCGCAGTTTGTAGAAGCCAACATTATGAAACCATTAGGAATGCAACGTTCTGTTGGAGTGTATCAACGTTTAAAAAACAAAAGTAATGTGGCTTTCCCGCATTCTGTAGATAACGGAAAATTAAAACAACTAGGTCATTATATAAAAAATGATGAATCATTAGGAGCTGCAGGTGGAATTTACGCTAGCGTAAACGATTTAAGCAAATGGATAATGATGCATTTAAATAACGGAAAATATGGTGCAGATTTAAGCAAAGTAATGATTTCTAAAAAAAATCATGACGAACTTTGGAAGCCACATACAAATATTGGTTTTAGTGTTATGCCAAGAGGTACATATAAACAACATTTCAGTGCCTATGGCTTGGGTTGGAGTGTTGCTGATAAAGGAGGCTATGTTACCTTAGAACATACGGGTGGATTACCTGGAATGCTTTCTAGAACCATTTTAATTCCTGAATTAAATGTAGGAATTGTAACGCTTACCAATACAGATCCAGGAGGAAGAAGTTTTTGGACCATTCCAAGTCTAATTATGGATGGATATTTAGGCGTAGAAAAAACAAATTGGGTTTCTGTGATGGAAAAAAATCTTCAACAAAATGTTACTCAAAGTGATGCTGCTACAAAAGCTGTTTGGAAAACTGTTTCCAATGCAAAGAGTAATTTTATTAATAAAAACGATTACGTTGGCACATATAAAGACAACTGGTTTGGTGAAATTAAGATTTGGGAACAGAATAATAAATTGTGGTTTAAGTCAATAAGATCTCCAAAACTTACTGGCGAAATGTTTTTCTACAAGGCAAATACTTTTGCTATTAAATGGAATTATCAAGATATGCCAGCTGATGCATTAGCAATGTT
This sequence comes from Polaribacter sp., assembly GCA_029250685.1. Classification (GTDB taxonomy): domain Bacteria; phylum Bacteroidota; class Bacteroidia; order Flavobacteriales; family Flavobacteriaceae; genus Polaribacter. The sequence goes on along the minus strand of JAQXEU010000042.1, from coordinate 44,558 downwards.
TACATTAGATGAAGAAGGAAAAGCTATACAAATAAAGATGAAAGGAATTTCTCCAGATATTGATTTCAGTTTTGACTTTCAAGATTTAGATTTGAAACGCGTTAAGAAATAAAATAAATCTAAAGTATAAACTAAAAAACTCCTATCTTGATTAGACAGGAGTTTATTTATGTTTTTAAAGTATAGTTTATTTATAGTTTTCTGGTGTTTTTCTCGCTTTAGTAATTTGTTCAAAAGCGTAACCAACTTGCAATAGCTTATGCTCAGAATATGGTTTTCCAATAAATGTTAAACTAATTGGTTCTCCGTTCTCTTTATATCCCATAGGAATTGTTAAGTTTGGATATTCTGCAACTGCAGATACTCCAGAATGATAATTATTGATGGATAAAATAGCATCTAAATCTTTATCAAATAAAGCTTGCAAAAAATTCTGTCCAACAGTTTGCAAACCATCTTTTATTACTTCTAACTCTTCTAGAGTAGTTTCATCTTTTACAATTCCGTCAAATAATTGTTGCCCATAAGGAGCTCTTAAAACCGAATCTTTTAAATTAAATAAGGTTACATCTTTTACTGATTTTATCATTACATTTTGATCAGCATTGTTTGCTAAATAGTTTGGAAAATCATGTTTCATATCAATATTTAGCAAGGTTGTAAATCCGCTAAAACGTGCTCTTTCTGGAGCAATCTCTATCATTTCTGCACCAGCGTCTTTCATTTTTTGCACAGTCTTTTTATAATTAGAATTAGAAAGCAAGTCTTTTAAAACTCCAAAACGCTTTCCTTTTAAGCTATTATCTTCAAATAATTGATTTTGAAAGTCTTTTTTTCCAAAATCCATATCAACTGAAGCATCGTCTTTAGTATCGAAACCAAACATTGCTTCTAAGAAAATAGCATTATCAATTACATTTTTCGTCATAGGTCCTGGTGTATCTAACGTACTAGAAATAGGTACGATTCCAGTTCTACTTAATACACCAATTGTTGGTTTTAATCCAACAACAGAATTTTGACTAGAAGGTGATGTAATTGACCCCGAAGTTTCTGTACCAACTGCAGCAACTGCAAAATTTGCAGCAACAGTAACTCCACTTCCTGCTGAGCTTCCCCCAGTTTCAAAAACTTTTCTTCCGTATGGGTTTAAAGTTTGTCCACCAACTGCAGAATATCCAACCGGGCAACCAGAACAGAAAAAATAAGCCCATTCGCTTAAGTTTGCTTTTCCTAAAATGAGTGCGCCATTTGCTCTTAATCGTTCAACAATAAAAGCATCATTTGTGTTTTTGTTTTCTGCCAAAGCTATTGCTCCAGCTGTTGTTGGCATATCTTTCGTGTTGATATTGTCTTTTAATAAAATGGGCATTCCGAATATAGAATATACTGACCCTCTGTTTTGTTCTTTATCTTTTTGACGTGCTTCTTCTAATACATTAGGATTTAATGCTATGATAGAATTTAATGATTTTGTGCTATCACTTTCAAACTTTCTAATTCTATATAAATAAAATAATGTTAATTTCTCATAAGTTAAATCCCCATTCCCAATATGTGCTTGAAGTGTTGGAATATCACGTTCTAAAATCATTGGTTTTAGGTCATTGTAATCATCTTCAGAAAAACCTGACAACTCTTCTTTAAATGGTGCAAAAACATCATTCATATCTAAAAACTTAGATTGAATTAATTTTAATTGCATTCGTTTACGTGGATGTTTTTGTTGCTCGACTAATTCAGCTGATTCATCATATTTTTTAAATTCGACAGCTGGCGCTTCTTCTTTACAAGAAATAATTAATAAGGCAAATACAAAAAGGAAGATTATTTTTTTCATTGGTTGAAGATTTTGAGAATCAAATATAATCTTTTATTAAATAAAATAATGAAATGTCATTGATGGAGTTCATTATAAGCAATTACAATTTTAGTATCTTTAACAATCCTCTAATAATCTACTAAATTAAAAACAATCAAATAATGAAAAAAGCACTCTACATCTTCTTCACTTTTATTTTCACATTTGTCTTTATTTCATGTAATTATCAAAACACAAATCAAGCAACGACAGATAATACCAACCATTCTTTTGTGGAGAATTACAAAGCACCAAAATTTAAAAATGATAAAAGAGCAGAAAAGATAAAAAGTGTTGCTCCTAAATTATTAAAATTGATGGAAGACTATGCAAAAAAGAAAAAAATTCCAGGAATTTCCTTCGGAATTGTAGTAGATAATGAACTAGTGGTTTCATCTTCAACAGGAATAATTAATATTGATTCAAAATCGCCTGCAAAAACAAGTTCCTCTTTTAGAATTGCTTCTATGACAAAAAGTTTTACTGCGATGGGAATTCTAAAGTTAAGAGATGAAGGAAAATTGTCTTTAGAAGATCCTGTGAGTAAATTCATTCCCGAGATGAATGGAATTACGTATTTAACTGCAGATGCTCCAACAATAACTATTAAAAATTTATTGACTATGACTGCTGGTTTTCCAGAAGATAACCCTTGGGGGGATCGTCAGCTACATCAACCAGCTACAATGTTGTTGGATTTAATTAAAGATGATTTATCTCTTTCAAATGTCCCTTCTTATGGTTATGAATATAGTAATACAGGATATGCAATGCTTGGAGAAATCATTTCTAGAGTTTCTGGAACTTCTTATCAATCTTATTTAAAGTCCAATGTTTTTGAACCTTTAGGAATGCATGAAACCTATTGGGAAATTGACAATGTTCCTAAAGAACAATTGGCTATTGGCTATCGTTGGGAAAAAGAACAATGGAGATTAGAGCCGATGCTACATGATGGTTCTTATGGCGCTATGGGTGGTTTGATTACCTCTATTGATGATTTCAGTAAATACGTGAGTTTACATTTGTCTGCTTGGCCCCCAAGAAACGATAAAGATAATGGACCTGTTAAACGAAGTAGTTTACGTGAAATGCAAACACCACAATTCTCAAGATTATATGCGAATAGCAAAAACATTCAAGGAGATCCTTGTGCAAGAATTAATGGTTATGGGTACGGATTAAGTATTACTAAAGAGTGTGATGAATTAGTACGTGTATCTCACGGTGGCGCTTTACCTGGATTTGGAAGTAACTATATGTTTTTTCCAGAATATGGTGTCGGTATTATGGCATTTTGTAACTTAACATACACTACCCCTTGGCCTTTATCAAAGATACGTTCATTACTATTTGATGAACTTGAAATTCAGCCAAGAGCATTACCTGTTTCAGACATCCTTATAAAAAGAAAAGCACAGGTTATTGAAATGGTTCAAAACTGGGATGAGGAACTAGAAGCTAGCATTTTAGCCGAAAATTTTTATTTAGACTTAGACAGAAAAGATCGCATTGAGGCTGTCCAAAAAGTTTTTAATGAAGCTGGAGATATTTTGAAAGTTGGCGAGCTTAACCCCAGTAATCAACTTAGAGGATACTTTTACATAGAAACCAAAAATGGTAGAATAGGCATCGCTTTTACATTAACACCAGAGAGAGACCCAAAAGTGCAAAAGTTACAAGTTGTATTTCAAAAGAAATAATAACAAAGTAAAAACACCTTTCTAAATTAGAAAGGTGTTTTTTATGAGGTAGATTCCTGCATGTGCAGGAATGAGAATTATTTTATTTAAAGAACGAATCTACAAACTCATGCTTGTTAAAGACTTGCAAATCGTCTATTCCTTCTCCTACTCCAATATATTTCACTGGAATTTGAAATTGATCAGAAATTCCGATGACAACACCACCTTTTGCTGTTCCATCTAATTTTGTTACAGCTAAAGAAGTAACTTCAGTTGCTTTTGTAAATTGCTTTGCTTGTTCAAAAGCATTTTGTCCGGTAGAACCATCTAATACTAATAAAACATCGTGTGGCGCATCGCTAACAACTTTTTGCATTACGTTTTTGATCTTTACCAACTCGTTCATTAAATTTACTTTGTTGTGTAAACGACCCGCAGTATCAATAATAACAACATCTGCATTTTGGCTTACAGCAGATTGCAATGTGTCATAGGCAACAGAAGCTGGATCTGAACCCATTTCTTGATGCACAATTGGTACATCTACTCTTTCTGCCCAAACTTTTAATTGATCTATTGCTGCTGCTCTAAATGTATCTGCAGCTCCTAAAACAACTTTTAAGCCTTTCTTTTTAAATTGAGAAGCCAACTTACCAATTGTAGTTGTTTTTCCAACTCCGTTTACACCAACAACCATTAAAACGTATGGTCTTTTAGTCGCAGGAATTGTAAAATCGGTTTGGTCTTCAACATTTGTTTCTGACAATAAACCAGCAATTTCTTCTCTTAAAATTTGATTTAATTCTTCAGTCCCTAAGTATTTGTCTTTTGCAACACGCGCTTCAATTCTGTCAATAATTTTTAAGGTTGTATCTACACCTACATCAGAAGTAACTAAAACCTCTTCTAAATTATCTAAGACATCTTCATCTACAGTAGATTTTCCTGCAACGGCTTTTGATAATTTATTAAAGAAACTAGATTTTGTTTTTTCTAAACCTTTGTCTAAAGTTTCTTTTTTTTCTTTTGAAAATATATTTTTTAAAAAGCTCATGTTCTTTATTTTGTGCTGATATAAAAGTGTAAAAAATTATACCACTTTTAAAGTTTGGTCAAATTGTCATTCTAAACGCTACCTCTGCGTTAGGGATTGAAGCAAACTACCGTGTAGTGCGTAAAGCCCAAGCTGAAAGGTAACGCCCAAAAATACGCTTTTATTAAACATAAAAAAAGCTACTCTCAATAGAAAGTAGCTTTTAAATATTTTGATATAAAGTAATTACTTTTTAGCTAAAAAGTCACTTACTTTAGATGGATCCATAATAGCTTCAACAAATGTATAAGCTCCTGTTTTAGGAGACTTTATCATTTTGATTGCTTTAGATAATCTCTTTGATCCTGTCTGTAACGATGCTACTGATTTCTTTGCCATGAATTATACGTATTATTTAATTTCTTTATGAACTGTCATCTTCTTTAAGATTGGGTTAAATTTCTTAACCTCTAATCTATCAGGAGTGTTTTTCTTATTCTTAGTAGTAATGTATCTAGAAGTTCCTCTTTCTCCAGAAGCTTTATGCTCTGTACACTCTAAAATTACCTGAACTCTATTTCCTTTTTTTGCCATCTCGGTTTACTTTTTTAAGGGTTGGATTATTTTGTTAAATAACCTTTAGCTCTAGCTTCTTTTAAAACAGCTGAGATACCTTTTCTATTAATATTTTTTAAAGCAGAAGCAGAAATCTTTAAAGTAATCCACTTATCTTCTTCTGGAATATAAAAACGCTTCACCATTAAGTTAGCGTCAAATTTTCTTTTTGTTCTATTCAATGCGTGAGAAACATTGTTCCCAACCATTGCTTTTTTACCTGTAAGTTCACAAACTCTAGACATCTTCTGACAGTTTTTAGTGTTATTTCTAAACGAGGTGCAAATTTATGAATATTTTTCTCATCGAACAAAACTATTTTCATTATTTTTTAGTAATTCTTTTTGTAAAATTTCTAAAGATTTATTTACCGTTCTGTTTATCACTTTTTCTCTAGGTTGACCAAAGTTAAATTCTTCGACATAAACACCTGTTTCTGTTGCTAATGCAATAAAAACTACACCAACAGTTTTATTTGTTTTATCGGTTGTTGGACCTGCATTTCCAGTAACTGCAATTGCAAAATCTGTTTTTAATTTTTCTCTAGTAGTAGTTGCCATTTCTTGTGCAACTTCTTTACTTACAACTGTAAATCTATTTATGGTGTTTTCTGAAACATTTAACATGCTTTTTTTAGCATCTTCTGAATAGGTTATAAAACTGCCTTTAAAATAGGTAGATGCACCAGGAACTGAAACCAGTGTTGATGCAATACTTCCGCCTGTTAAACTTTCTGCCGTTGCTAAAGTTTTTTGCTGTTCTATTAGCAATGCTCCTACTCTTTTTTCAATTGAATAACCATCTTCTAATCCAACAATAATATCAGAAATTATTTGTTGAATCTCAGTAACTTTCTCTTGCAACTCACTTTCTAAAACATCTTTATCATTTCCTGTTCCTGATAAACGCAATCTTACTTTACCAAAAGAGGGTAAGTATGCCAACTTTATATGTGAGGGTAAATTGTCTTCTACTTTCGCAATTCGTTCTGCAATTATAGTTTCTCCTTGTCCATAGGACATAATTGTTTTATGACTGATAAAAGGCAATTTAAATTCCTTTTGGATTTTCGGCAAGACTTCCAATTTCATCAATCCTTTCATTTCATAAGGAACACCTGGTAACGAAATAAAAACAGTTTCATTTTCATAAAACCACATTCCTGGAGCTGTTCCGTATGGGTTTTTCAAATAGGTTGCTTTTGAAGGTAATTGTGCTTGATATTTCTGAATTTCTCTAAATGGGTGATTTATCTTTTTAAACAACGCTTTGATGTGCTCAACAACTTCTGGATACTCGATAAACTCAGTATCGTTAAAATATTCTGCAATTGTTTTCTTAGTGATGTCGTCTTTTGTAGGACCTAAACCTCCCGTAAGAATAACAATGTCAACTCTTTCTTTCGCTTCTTTTAAAGCATTTAAAATATGTTGTTTATCATCTTGAATAGAAGTAATTTGATAGACAGCAACACCGATTTTATTCAATTCGGTTCCAATCCATTGTGAATTAGTATCTACAATTTGACCTATGAGAATTTCATCTCCAATTGTTATGATTTCTGCGTTCATTACTTCACTCTAATTTGAAAAGCTTGTTTTCCTTCAATTGTTCCAGTTAATAAATCATTTTCTACAACTTTTCCAACTCCTGCAGGTGTTCCTGTAAAAATGATATCGCCTTTTTTTAAGGTAAAAAACTGAGAAACATAAGAAATTAATTCATCTGTTTTCCACAACATGGCGTTGGTATTTCCATCCTGAACAATTTCTCCGTTCTTATCTAATTGGAATTTTATATTTTCTAAATCGAATTCTTCTTTTGCATAAAACTCTCCAATAACAGCACTTCCGTCAAAAGCTTTTGCTTTTTCCCAAGGCATTCCTTTTTCTTTACAATGCTGCTGAATATCACGAGCTGTAAAATCGATTCCTAAACCAATTTCATCATAATATTTATGTGCAAATTTTGCATCAATATGTTTTCCAACTTTATTGATTTTTATCAAAACCTCAACTTCATAATGCACGTCATTAGAAAAAGGCGGAATGAAAAATGGGTTTTTTCTTGGTAAAATTGCTGAATCTGGCTTTAAAAAAACAACAGGGTTATCTGGTTTTTCATTTGCTAATTCTTCGATGTGTTTTGCGTAATTGCGCCCAATGCAAATTATTTTCATTCTATTTTATTAAAAAATTGAAAAAATCAAAGATTAAAAATTAGGTTTCGACTGCGCTCGACAAGACAACTGAATACTGAATACTGAATTTTATGGAATCCATTTTTTAGGAAAATTTGGTTTTCTCTTCTCTAAAAAAGCATCTCTTCCTTCTTTTGCTTCATCTGTCATATATGCAAGTCTTGTTGCTTCACCAGCAAAAACTTGTTGACCAACCATTCCGTCATCAGTTAAATTCATTGCGAATTTTAACATTTTTATTGATGTTGGAGATTTTTCTAAAATTTCTTGTGCCCATTCAAAAGCAGTATCTTCTAATTCAGCATGCGGAATAACAGCATTGACCATTCCCATTTCGTAAGCCTCTTGTGCAGAATAATTTCTTCCTAAGAAAAAGATTTCACGAGCTTTCTTCTGACCAACCATTTTTGCTAAATAAGCAGAACCATAACCGCCATCAAAAGAAGTTACATCAGCATCTGTTTGTTTAAAAATTGCGTGTTCTTTAGACGCTAACGTTAAATCACAAACAACATGTAAACTATGTCCGCCACCGACTGCCCAACCTGGAACAACGCAAATAACTGCTTTTGGCATAAAACGAATTAATCGCTGAACTTCTAAAATGTTTAAACGATGATATCCATCATCTCCAACATAACCTTGATGTCCTCTTGCTTTTTGATCCCCACCAGAACAAAACGAATAAATTCCATCTTTAGAACTTGGTCCTTCAGCAGATAATAAAACAACTCCGATATTTACATCTTCGCCAGCATCATAAAATGCATCGTATAACTCTTTGGTTGTTTTTGGGCGAAAAGCATTTCTTACATCAGGTCTGTTAAACGCAATTCTTGCAACACCATTTGATTTTTTATACGTAATATCTTCGTATTCTTTTACAGTTTTCCAATCTGCTTTTATCATAATTGCTGTTTTTTATCGTTATGACTTAAAATCTATCGAACAATTTTGTTCTTGATACAAAAATAGGATTTTAACTACTATTATTACAATTTTATATAAGGTTTGTAAATAGCTTCATTTATTTGAAAAAAGTAGTATTTTTATCCACAATATTAATATTCTTTATGAGAAAAATTTTTGCTTTTATAGTACTTTTTATTTTCAGTATTTCTGCTTTTGGTCAAAGATTGATTACTAAAAAATACGAATCTGAAGAATTACAAGATATTAGAATACTCCGGGTTCATTTACCAAGCGGATATGATAATGACACCATCGCAAATTATCCACTTACAATTATATTAGATTCTGAATACATGTTTGATTTATATGTTGGTAACTCTAAACTCTATTCACATACAGATAAAGCTCCAAAGCAGATTGTTGTTGGAATTGAAATGGCCAATACCCGTATAAGAGATGGTGGTTTTGATGAAACTAAAAATAGCGAATTAACTGCAGATGGAAAGCGTTTTTATAATTTTATAAAAGATGAAGCATTGCCTTATATAGAAGGGAATTTTAAAACATCTCCATTTTTAACCATTGTTGGAAACGGAATTTCAGCAAATTTATTGACGCATTTTTTAAAGGAGGAAACGCCGCTTTTTAACGCATACATTTGTTTAAATCCAACATTTAGCCCAGACATTAGTATTCAAATGGAATCTTACGATTTAGACAAACTAAGCGCTATTGACAACACGTATTATTTTTATTTTAATGATGGAGAGTTTATAAGTAATGAAAAACAAACAAGAATTGGTTTATTAAAAGATTATTTAAGTTCATTATCTGTTAAAAACTTTAATGTTAAGTATGATTTTATTAAAGATTCACCAAGTAATATATCTGCTATTGCTGAAGGAATCCCTAGAGCTTTAAACAAAGTTTTTGAAATTTATTCCGGAATAAATAAAGAAGAATTCGAAACAAAAATCAAAAACTTATCGCCTCTAGACGCTATTTCTTATTTAGAAAATAAATACATCGAAATTGATTATTTATTTGGTGCTAACTTAGGAATTAGAGAAATTGATATCATTGCAATTGAGAATATTATTATCGATAAAGAAAATGGAGATCATTTAAAAACATATGGAGAAATGATTTTAAATCTGTATCCTTTTTCTCCATTAGGTCATTATTATCTTGGGAGATATCATGAAGCTGGAAGAGATTATTCTAAAGCTTTACGAGAATATAGATTAGGTTACGGAAAAATGGATCCAGCAGATCCAAACGCCGATAAATTCTATAGAAATGTTCAAAGAATGCTTAGAAAAGGATAAAAAATTAGTTTATCAATTCTAAACCATCATCTTTAATAAGTATCGTTTTTTCTTTATACAAAGTACCAACAGCCCTTTTAAACGCTTTTTTACTCATTAATAATTCACGCTTAATTTCTTCAGGAGAACTCTTATCTGTCAACGGTAAAAAACCATCATGATCGTAAATTGCCTCTACAACTTTCTCCGTATCTAACGAAATTACATTTCTAAAACCTTGTGGTTGTAATGAAACATCGATTTTACCATCTTCACGGATATTTTTTATAAATCCCGAAATTCGTTGACGCTCTCTTATTTCTTGAAAAATTTCATTTCTGTACAACAAACCTTCATAATCTTCATCAATCCAAACATTAAAACCTAAGTCTGTTTCCGATCCAATAATTAACGACACTTTATCTCCTACTTCTAAATCCATAATTTTTATTTTAAAAAATTGAAATACTCTTTTAATATTACTTCGTTTACTTCTTTATCAGTGAAAATCTCCAATACTTTTGGTTGACTTCCTTGTTGATAAAAAGTTTTCAATGTTGATGAAACTTCTTTTGTTGTTGCTGCAAATACATACTCGAAATTATGCATTCTACATAAATGTTCTGCAGTTAAATCATGTGGAGTTTCAAAATAATCTAACGCATTTGTAGTTTTTGGCCCTGGAATAATTCTAAAGATTCCTCCACCAGCATTATTGATAATGACAATTCTAAAATCATTCGGAATATTTACATTCCACAACGCATTGCTATCATAAAAGAAACTCAAATCTCCAGTAATAAAAACTGTTTGATTTTTAGTTGCAAATGCAGCACCAATTGCAGTACTTGTACTTCCATCAATTCCGCTTGTTCCACGATTACAAAACACACGAAGTGTATTATTTAAATTGAATAATTGCGCATATCTAATGATTGAACTATTGCTGAATTGTAATTGAGATTCTTTAGGAATGCTCTTTAACACTTGCTCAAAAACTTTTAAATCAGAATGTGGACCATTTGATAAGTAGCCTTGATGCTTTTCTCTTTTTTGATTACGGATGTGTAACCATATTTGCTGAAAATCGCTTTCTTTTCTTATTGTTTTATTGTTTATTTCTGACAAAAAAACAGTTGGATTTTGTTGTACAAACTCAGTTAAACAATGAAAAGTATCAATTGCTTTTTGCTCATCTAAATGCCAATGATGCGTTGGTTGATTAAATCTTAAAAATTGTTTTATTTTTTTGGAAACAATCATTCCTCCAAAAGTAATTAGTACTTCTGGTTGTAATTGTTTCAGCTGGTTTTTATCCAAAGAAAAAATTAATTGATCAATTGAATTGATACAATTATGATGATGCAAGTTCGATGTCGTTTCTGTTAAAACAATTACCGATTCATCTTCAGCAAAATGATTGATTAAATTTTGAACAACTTCATTTGGATATTGTACCCCTAACAAAATCATTTTTTTTGAAGATGAATTCCATATTTTTGAAAATTTCCTCAAATCAATAGACTTCTCTACTTCGCTTGAAGCAACAATTGGGAATTTAAATTCTTGTAACTCATTTACCGTTTCATACAAAGGCTCATCAAACGGAACATTAATATGAATAGGCCCTTTCTTAGAAATTGCTATTTGTATCGCTTCGCTTATAAGCTTTAAGTTTTGAGTTTTGAGCTTTGAATTCTCAATCAAATTTGCAGAAAACAAGATATGGTTTTGAAATACATTTTCTTGTCGAATAGTTTGTCCATCGCCAATATCAATCAAATGTTTTGGTCTATCCGCAGAAATTACCACTAAAGGAATATTGCTGTAAAAAGCTTCTGCAATTGCCGGGTAATAATTTAACAAAGCAGAGCCAGAAGTGCATACAATTGCAACAGGTTTTTGAGATTGTTGCGCGATTCCTAATGCAAAAAAAGCAGCGCAACGTTCATCAACAACACTCATCGTTTTTATATCTGGATGATTAGAAAACCCAACTGTTAACGGCGCATTTCTTGAGCCAGGAGAAATTACAACTGTATCAATATTAAATTGACGACAAGCTGAAATTACGATTTGTGCAAGTGCTGTTTTTGGATACATTAATTTTAATCTTTTACAAAAGATTAAAAAATTTTGAGTTAATAATTTTAAGTTTTGAGTGAGTACTAATAACTCACAACTAAACACTAAAAGAGGTTTTCAACTTCTTTTCTAATTTCCTTTTTTATAATCTGCTAAAAATTTAGCCAAACCAATATCTGTTAATGGATGTTTTAACAATCCTTCAATAGCGCTTAGAGGGCCTGTCATTACATCTGATCCTAATTTTGCACAATCAATAATATGCATTGTATGACGTACTGAAGCAGCTAAAATCTGAGTTTCAAATTCGTAATTATCATAAATTTGACGAATTTCTGCGATTAGATTTAATCCGTCTGTAGAAACATCATCTAAACGACCAATAAAAGGTGAAACATACGTTGCTCCAGCCTTTGCTGCTAACAAAGCTTGTCCGGCAGAAAATACTAGTGTTACATTTGTTTTAATCCCTTTTGATGAAAAATATTTACATGCTTTAATTCCGTCTTTTATCATTGGTAATTTCACCACAATTTGCGGATTTAAAGCAGCTAACGCTTCTCCTTCTTTTACCATTCCTGCAAAATCTGTTGCAATTACTTCTGCAGAAACATCTCCTTCAACAACATCACAAATTGCTTTGTAATGATTGATAATATTTGCTTCACCTGTAATTCCTTCTTTTGCCATTAAAGACGGATTTGTTGTAACCCCGTCTAAAATCCCTAACGCTTGCGCTTCTTCTATTTGAGCTAAATTAGCTGTATCTATAAAAAATTTCATGTATTGTTGTTTTATAGTTTGTAATGATTCATTAATAATTTTTCGTACATTTTATCTGGTAAAACTCTTTTTAAAACAATCGAGAATTTCTCCATAAACCCGCCAACTTTGTAATGTACATTCGGATTTTTTGTATTGATAACTTTAAATACTTTTTTTGCCATTTCATTTGGATTCATTCCAGAATCAACATGAGCATCCATCAACGCTAAATTTTCTTGATATACTTTTTTATATGCAGATTTTTGAAATACTGGTGTATGATATCTTCCAGCAGCTATATTGGTTGCAAAATCTCCAGGAGCAATATTTACAATATCAATTCCGAAGTTTTTCACTTCCATTCTCGTAGCTTCTGTAACCAATTCTAAAGCGCCTTTTGTTGCCGAATAAATCCCTCTAAAAGGCAAACCCATATAACCTGCAATTGAAGTTACGTTGATAATCTTACCACTTTTTTGCTTTCGCATTTGTGGTAAAACAGCTTTCATTACATCAATTGCACCAAATAAATTGGTGTCAAAAACTTTTCGCATTTCATCAGTTGGGGTATCTTCAATTGGCCCTGTAATCCCCATTCCTGCGTTATTAATCAAGACATCAATTTTGCTTTCTTTTTCAACAATAAAATCGATTGCCTTTTTAATTGAATCTGGATTCAAAACATCTAAAGCGACAAAAGTAAAAGGTAAATTATGACTCTCTTTTGGTTTTCTACTTGTTCCATAAACTTTCATTCCTTTTTCAGAAAGAAAAACAGCAATGGCTTTACCAATTCCTGATGAAGCACCAGTTACAAGAACAATTTTTGACATATTTTTTTTAAAATGAAAAAAGATTTAACTTCTTACACAAATATCTTAAAAGAAAATGAAGAAATCTAAATTTAGGGCACAAAAAATGGCAAGCTATCTACATCACACTGCTACAACCTAATACCCTTGCTGCGTTCCCGCCCTGGGGGATTCAAAGGGAGCTAGTTGTGTAGGACTTGCCGCGGCAAATTTACAATCATTTTTAATGTTGCGCAATGTTTTTTTAGCAATTCTGTAACAATTGTTGCACTTTTGTTACTAATCAAATAGTTAATTGTAAATAACTCAATTTAGAATTATTTATCTTTATCAAAAATCAAGAAAATAAATTTATATAACTAACTAAATATCAAAACACAAATGGAAAATCAAGCATCAAGTAAAAATATTATTTTAAATTATGGAGTATACTTAGGTATTGCTTCAGTATTATTAAATTTAGTTAATTATGCCATAGGAGATTTTTTAAAACCACACTGGTCTATAAGTATACTAAGTGGCGTTTTAATGATTGTTATAATAGTGATGGCTTTCAAAAAATTTAAAGAAATCAACGAAGGTTTTATGTCTTGGGGACAAGCTGTAAAAATTGGTGTTGGTTTAACAATGATTAGTGCAGTAATTGGAATTGTTTATCAACAATTATTTCAAAACTTCATTGAACCAGAATTTATGCAACAAATGATGATGGTACAAGAACAAGCTTGGGTTGATGGCGGAATGTCATCTGATCAAATCGAAGGTGCTAAAGAAATGATGCAAAAGTTTCAAGGCCCATTAATTTCCTCTGCAATTGGTCTTGTTGTAGCAGCATTTATTGGTTTTGTTGTTTCAGCCATTACAGGAGCAATTATGAAGCAATCTGCTGAAGAACAATACTAAATTTCAAAAAAAATTTAAACGAATAAAAGGTAAAATATCTTCGGATGTTTTACCTTTACGTTTTATATACAATATCATATGGATATATCGGTAGTTATACCTTTATTAAACGAAGAAGAATCTTTACAAGAATTATATAGTTGGATTGCAAAAGTTATGCAGTCCAATTCTTATGATTATGAAGTACTTTTTATTGATGACGGAAGTACAGATACTTCTTGGAATGTGATTGAAGAACTTTCTAAAAAACATACAGAAGTAAAAGGAATACGTTTTCAGAAAAATTATGGAAAAAGTCAAGCTTTAGATGCTGGTTTTGAAGCTGCAAATGGAGACGTTATTATTACAATGGATGCAGATCTGCAAGACAATCCAGATGAAATTCCTGAATTATTTGACTTAATCACGAAAGAAAATTACGATTTAATTTCTGGTTGGAAAAAGAAACGTTACGATAGCGTTATTGCAAAAAATTTACCATCAAAACTATTTAATGCTGCTGCAAGAAAAACTTCTGGTTTAAAATTACATGATTTTAATTGTGGGTTAAAAGCTTATAAAAATATTGTTATCAAAACCGTTAAAGTAAGTGGAGAAATGCACAGGTATATTCCTGTTTTAGCAAAAAATGAAGGTTTTACGAAGATTGGAGAAAAAGTAGTACAACATCAAGCGAGAAAATATGGAGAAACAAAATTTGGTATGAATAGATTTGTAAACGGATTTTTAGATTTAATTACGATTTCTTTTTTATCAAAATTTGGCAAACGTCCAATGCATTTTTTTGGACTTTGGGGAAGTATGGTTTTTGCAGTTGGTTTTTTAGCTGCTGCATATATTGGTTTTATGAAATTATATAAATTATCTACTGGTTTAAAAACGATTTTAATTACAGATAATCCATGGTTATATATTTCTTTAACTGCTATGATTATTGGTACACAATTATTTTTAGCCGGTTTTATTGGCGAGCTTTTAATCAAAACAAAAAGCAACGAAAAACATTATACAATAAAAGAAACTTTAAACACATAATTGGTGTTTCAAAGGAAAATAAAACTTACATGAAAGAGATTTTAGAACACGCAAAAAGTTGGCTTTCTGACACTTTTGATGCAGAAACAAGAAATGAAATTCAACAATTAATCGACACAAAATCTGATGATTTAGCTGATCGATTTTATAAGAATATGGAATTCGGAACTGGTGGAATGCGCGGAATTATGGGTGCAGGAACTAACCGAATTAACAAATATACATTAGGAAAAGCAACACAAGGATTGAGTAATTATTTACAAGAATCATTTCCAAATAAACAACTTAAAGTTGCTATTGCTTTTGATTGTAGACACAATAGTAAAGAATTTTCAAAATTAGTTGCTGACGTATTATCAGCAAATAACATTCAAGTATATTTATTTGAAGATTTACGTCCAACTCCAGAATTATCTTTTGCTGTAAATCACTTAAATTGTGATGCTGGAATTGTATTAACTGCTTCTCACAATCCACCAGAATATAACGGGTACAAAGTATACTGGAATGATGGTGGACAAATTGTTCCTCCACAAGATTCAGGGATTATCGATGAAGTAAATCGTTTAGAGTTTTCTGAAATCAACTTTAAAGCTAACGAAGAATTAATTACATACATCGGTTCTGAAGTTGATGAAGCTTTTTGGAAAGCGTCTATTAAAAACGGAACCTTTAACGTAACTGGAAGAGAAGATTTAAAAATTGTTTTCACTTCTTTACACGGAACATCAATTACATTAATTCCGGAAGTTTTAAAACGCGCTGGCTACACAAATGTGCATATTGTTGAAGAACAAGCAGCGCCAGATGGAGATTTTCCTACGGTAAAATCACCTAACCCAGAAGAACCAGAAGCATTGCAAATGGCAGTTGATTTAGCAAATAAAGTAAATGCTGATATTGTTATTGGAACCGATCCTGATTCTGATAGATTAGGAATTGCAGTTAGAGATTTAGAAGGAAACATGAAGTTGTTAAACGGGAATCAAACGATGAGTTTAATGACCGATTTCTTAATCAAACAATGGAAAGAAAATGATCAATTAAATGGAAATCAATTTGTAGGTTCTACAATTGTATCAACAAACTTAGTCAACGAAATTGCAGCAAGTTATGGAGTCGAAACCAAAGTTGGTTTAACTGGTTTTAAATGGATTGCTAAAATGATTAAAGATTTCCCGAATCAAGAATTTATTGGTGGTGGAGAAGAAAGCTTTGGCTATATGGTTGGTGATTTTGTAAGGGATAAAGACGCAGTTACTGCTGCATTATTAGCTTGTGAAATTGCAGCAAATGCAAAAACAAACGGAAGTTCTTTTTATAAAGATTTGTTAGAGTTATACACTAAAAATCATTTTTATAAAGAGCATTTAATTTCAATTGTAAAAAAAGGAATGGACGGAGCAGCTCAGATCAAACAAATGATGATTGACTTGCGTAAAAACCCGCTTACTGAAATTCATGGCTCTAAAGTTGAATTTTTATGTGACTATCAATCTTCTATCAAAAAGAACTTAATTACAGGTAAAGAAACCACAATGAATATCCCAAAATCTAACGTGTTAATTTATCACACAGAAGATGGAACAAAGATTGCGGCAAGACCAAGCGGAACAGAACCAAAAATAAAATTCTATTTTAGCGTAAAATCTAAGTTAGACCGCATTGAAAATGCTGTTGAAACTGAATCGAAATTAAACAGTAAAATTCAACGCATTATTAAAGAGTTAAATCTATAATGAATTATTTTAAAAAAATAGTACGATTTGCATATCCATACAAAAAGTATGCATTTTTAAACGTGCTGTTTAATATTTTGTACGCCATATTTAATGTACTTTCTGTATTAGCATTTATTCCTGTTTTAAATATTTTATTTAAACAAGAAAATAAAATCTTTGAAAAACCTGTTTATGGTGGTTTTGGAGAAATTGGCGCTTACACAAAAGATAGTTTCTATTATTTTATTTCTCAAAAAATAGAATTGGAAGGAACCGTAAGCACATTATTATTTATATGTATCGTCACTTTTGCTTTGTTCTTTTTAAAAAATCTATTTAGATATTTAGCATCTTATGTATTGGTTTTTTTACGAAACGGAACTGTTAAAGATTTAAGAGATGCATTGTATCATAAAATAGTTGATTTACCAATTTCTTATTTCAATAAAAAGAAAAAAGGAGATATTATTGCTAGAATGACTACCGATGTTCAAGAGATAGAGATCTCATTTTTAACTTCATTAGAAGCTATTGTAAGAGAACCATTAACGGTTGTTATTTCATTAACAATGATGTTAATTATTAGCTTAAAGCTTACACTATTTGTATTTATTCTTTTACCAGTTTCAGGATTCATTATTTCTGCAATTAGTAAAAAACTGAAAGCAAACTCAATAAAAGCTCAAAAAGAAGTTGGAACCTTTTTATCATTTATCGAAGAAACATTATCTGGTTTAAGAGTGATAAAAGGATTTAATGCTGAAAACACCATCGCAAATAAATTTAAGAAATCAACTTTAGAGTTTAAAAGATTAATGACTAGCGTTTTACACAGACAAACATTAGCTTCTCCAATGAGTGAGTTTTTAGGTTCTGCCACAATAATTTCTATTTTATGGTATGGTGGGAAATTAGTTTTGGAAGATAACAGCCCTTTAAAACCTGAAGAGTTCCTGACATACATCATGCTTTTTTACACCGTTTTAAACCCAGTAAAAGCAATTACAACTGCATATTATAACATTCAAAAAGGTGATGCTTCTGCTGAAAGGATCATTCAAGTTCTAGAAACTGAAAATGAAATTATAGAAAAACCTAATGCAATTCAAAAAACAGATTTCAATCAAGAAATTAGCTTTCAAAATATTTCATTTAAATATGATGATGAATATGTCTTGAAGAATTTTTCTTTGACGATTCCGAAAGGAAAGACAGTTGCTTTAGTTGGTCAATCTGGAAGTGGGAAATCTACATTAGCAAATTTAATTACGCGTTTTTACGATGTTAATGAAGGAGAAATCTCAATAGACGGAACAAACATTAAAGACATTTCTAAACATTCATTACGAGGTTTAATGGGAATTGTAACACAAGATTCAATTCTTTTTAATGACACAGTTGCAAACAATATTAAATTAGGAAGCGAAAATAGTTCTGAAATAAAAATAAAAGAAGCTTCTGAAATTGCAAATGCACACGAGTTTATCAAAGATTTACCAGAACAATACAACACCAATATTGGAGATAGCGGAAATATGCTTTCTGGAGGACAAAAACAGCGTTTAAGTATTGCGAGAGCAGTTTTAAAAAATCCACCAATTATGGTTTTGGATGAAGCCACATCTGCGTTAGATACAGAATCTGAACAATTGGTACAATTAGCACTAGAGAAAATGATGCAGAATAGAACTTCTTTAGTAATTGCACATCGTTTATCTACAATTCAAAAGGCGGATACAATTATTGTTTTGAAAAAAGGAGAAATTATTGAGCAAGGGGAACATCAAGAATTATTAGATAAAAAAGGAGAATACTTTAAATTAGTTTCTATGCAATCTTTATAAAAATTGATTTACTTTTTCAACCCTAATGCCTTACCTTTTTCTAGCATAAATTGATACGAAGCTTCATATTCATTCGGAATTACACCTTCTAAAATCGCTTCTTTTATCGCTTCTTTTAATTGACCTATTTCTCGGCAAGGTTCAAGATTAAACGTTTTCATAATCAATTCACCAGAAATTGGAGGTTGAAAATTACGCACTTGATCGCGCTCTTCAACTTCTTTTATTTTTCTACGGACCAATTCAAAATTCTTATGATAACGTTTAAATTTATTTGGATTCTTAGTCGTAATATCTGCTTCACACAACGTCATTAAAGATTCAATATCATCACCAGAATCAAAAATCAATCTACGAACAGCAGAATCAGTAACTTCAGAAGCCAATACAATTGGCCTTGAACTTAGCAAGACCATTTTTTGAACAAATTTCATTTTATTATTCAATGGCATTTTTAAACGTTTGAATAATTTAAAAACCATTTTTGAGCCTACAAATTCGTGTGCATGAAATGTCCATCCAATTTTTTTATGAAACTTTTTTGTTGGTGCTTTTCCGATATCGTGTAACAAAGCAGCCCAACGCAACCAAACATCTTTTGTGTTTTTAGAAATATTATCTACAACTTCTAAGGTATGGTAAAAATTATCTTTATGCTTTTGTCCTTCTACTTCTTCTACTCCTTTTAACGCAATTAATTCTGGTAAAATCAATGGCAATAATTGTGTTGATTCTAATAACAAGAATCCAACTGAAGGTTTTACAGAAAGCATCATTTTATTCAGTTCATCAACAATTCTTTCTTTGGTGATAATTTTTAATCGATCTGCATTTTTTGAAATCGCTTCTAATGAATTATTCTCAATTGTAAAATGCAGTTGACTTGCGAATCTTATTGCGCGCATCATTCTCAAAGGATCATCAGAATAGGTGACATTTGGCTCTAAAGGAGTTCTAATTATTTTAGAATTCAAATCTTCTACTCCATTAAACGGATCTAACAATAACCCAAAATCTTCTTTATTTAAACTTAAGGCCAACGCATTTATTGTAAAATCCCTTCTATTTTGATCATCTTGTAGTGTTCCTTCTTCAACTTCTGGATTTCTACTTTCTTCAGAATACGATTCTTTTCTTGCGCCAACAAACTCAATTTCAATATCTTTATAACGTAACATTGCTGTTCCGTAGGTTTTAAATACTTGCACTTTTGGTCTTGTGGGTAATAATTCAGCAACTTTTTCAGCCAATTCTATTCCACTTCCTACTGCAACAACATCAACATCTTTTGCATCTCCTCTTTCCATTAAATAATCACGCACAAAGCCACCAATTACATAACTTTTTATGTTTAATAATTGAGATGCTTTTGAAATATAATTGAAAATTGATGCGTGAAGCGCTTCTTTATAAAATTGTTGTTGCATAGAATTATTCTCTAATAACTTCAACTTTTTCATCTGTAATTCTTAAAATTCTTGATGAAGTTGATGTTATTTTTTCTTGCTGCAAATTTACTACATAATCTACGCTATCCAAAATTGTTCTGCTTATTTCTGCAAAGCTCTTTGGTGTAGGTTCTCCACTTACATTTGCTGAAGTAGATACAATTGGTTTCCCAAATTGATGAATTAATTCTTTACAGAATTCGCTTTGTACGATTCGAATCGCAATAGTATTATCGGATGAACTACAATTTTTAGCTAAACCTTTAGGGTTTTGATAAATGATTGTTGTGGGTTTTATCGATTTTCTTAAAATTTCAATCGCTTTTTCTGGGATAAGTTTCACATATTTTTGAAGCATCAGTAGTGAATCAACAAGAACAATTAAGCTCTTACTTTCTGCTCGTTGCTTTATATTGTAAATTTTAGAAATCGCATTAAAATCTGTAGCATCACAACCAATTCCCCAAACAGTATCTGTGGGATATAAAAGTGTTTTGCCTTCTTCTAATAAAGTTGAAATATTTTGAATTTCTTCTGTGTTCAAAACTGATAAAATTTATTCATTTTTCTTTGCTACTGTTGCATGTTGCATATAAAACATATCTAATTGAGAACCTAACAAAACAATATTAAACAACACTGCAAATGGAAAATACAAAAATGACTTTGTAGTATTTATTCCTTTAATACGTAGAATGTTATAACCACAATCCTTATACATTCTTTTGATACTTTTTTTAGTAAAAAAACGATAATGTGTTCTATCTAAAATTAAATCATCTGTGTATTTCCAATCTCTGTTAAAAATCAATTTAAAAATGTTTTTAGAATATCTAACATTAGGAATTGAAGTTACTAAAACACCTTCTTTTTTTAATTTTGATTTTAGATTTATAATATCATCCCATGGCTCTAACAAATGCTCAATAACATCATTCATCACAATGGCATCAAAATAATTATCTGGTAAATCTTGTAAAACTTCATCAAGTGTTCCTAAAAGTACTTTTGTTAGTTTTTCTGTTGCTTCTTTTGCAGATTCCTCAAACGGTTCAACTCCCCAAGTTTCTACTCCATCCTTTACCAATTGTGCAGAAAAATTACCAGATCCACAACCAATTTCTAAAATAGTTTTTGCTGATTTCGGAATAAAACCTAACATTTCTGGTCTTACATTTTTATAATATTCTGCATCTTTTACATCCATAATAAGTTAGTTTATTGGTGATTTTTAAAAGGTAGATTCATGGATCTTTTACTTAACCAAGTTCCTTTTTTTAGTGAATGACCATAATATTTTATCAATTCAAAAAACAAATATAGATTTAATTTTAGTTTCGGAATAAAAAAGAAACAAATTCCTATAATTGCTAACAATGTTTTAGAAATTAAGCTCATTAAAACTAAAAGAAATAACAATATAAATCTTGTAATTCCTTTAAAGTGATTTCTTATATAAATGTGTTTAGAAATTAACACTTCAGATTTCGTAATCTTTGAAGTACCAATGTTTATTCTTGATGCGCCGCCATGGTTATGAATAATGTTTACATTTTTAAGTAACACAATCTCTCCATTTGCATCTCTCACTTTTTTACTTAAATCAACATCTTCAGAATACATCCAATAATCTTCATTCCAGCCATTTATTTTTTGAAACCATTTTCTAGAAATAAAAACTACTGAACCAGAAACCCAATCAGGAAAAATCCTTTCCTCGTCTTGTTTTGTTTCTTTTGCAAGAAGCCTATAGAAAGCTCTTGTAATACCAAATAAAGTTAAAATCCCTGGGAAAATTCTATCTATATTTTCAAAAGAACCATTATTATTTAACTGGTTACATGATACAATTCCATAGTTTTCATTAGCATTTAAACAAGTTATCATTTCATCAATTACATTTTCATTTGCAATCGTATCAGGATTTAAAAACAACATGTTTTTCCCCACAGATTGTATTGCTCCTAAATTACAACCGTTCGCAAAACCGTTGTTGCCTGAATTTTCTACAAATTTAAACTGAGAATATTTTTCAGAGAATTCTTTTAATTTTCCGTCTTCAGATTTATTATCAACAACGACCACCTCAAAAGAAAAGTTATCTTGTTTAAAATGAGTTATCGCATCCAAACAATTTTTTAAATGTTTCCAACTCTTATAATTTACAATAATGATAGAAACTTCTTTATCTGCATTATTTGCATCAAAATTTTCAATTGGGCTTTTTATGATTTTTACTTTTCTATATTTTAGATTCAAAACCTCTAGATATCGTCTCCAAACTCCAAATGCATGAACCCAAGAAATCACAAGTCCTTTGACACCATCTAGAAACCCAAATTGGATTATAAATTGAATAAAAAAACGAATAATAGGTTTAAGAAACAAATGATATGGCGTAACAAACAACCCTTTTTCTAGCAATTCTTGCGCTTGTAGCTTTGCGTAATTTTTAAGCTTCTTTTTATATTGATTGTAGTTTTTATAAGAATAATGATTCAGTTTTCCTTTTAAGAATCCAACTTCTCCTTTTGTAGATATTTTCTCGTGAACTTTCCCTTCATATTTACAAGAGTCTTTTTTAAACAATCGAATTACCTTATCTCTTCTCCATCCACTATAGCTTAACTTTTTGTTTTTAAAGAAAAAATTTCTATAAACATAATAAGCATTAAAACTATTTACTGTAGTAATTGCTTCTTGAATTTCAGTTTTTAAATTATTAGGAATTCTTTCATCAGCATCTAATAAAAAAAACCATTCGTTAGAAGATTTTTCAATTGCAAAATTCTTTTGATTAGAAAAATCATCAAATTTTCTTTGAAGTAAAATAGCATTAGATTCTTTAACAATAGCTACAGTTCTATCTGTACTAAAAGAATCAACAACAATGATTTCATCAGCAAAACTAACCGACTCTAATGCTCTTTGAATATTAGATTCTTCGTTAAAAGTTGGAATTATTGCTGTAATTTTTGTCATAAACTAAACCGCTACATCATATTCACGTAATGCATCATTTAACGATGTTTTTTTATCAGTACTTTCTTTACGTTTACCAATAATTAGTGCACAGGGAACGTTATATTCTCCAGCTGCAAACTTTTTTGTATAACTTCCAGGAATTACAACTGAACGTGCAGGAACAATTCCTTTCATTTCAATTGGTTCTTCGCCGGTAACATCAATAATTTTTGTTGATGCCGTTAACACTACATTTGCACCTAAAACAGCTTCTGTTTCCACTTTTACTCCTTCTACAACAATACAACGAGACCCCACAAAAGCGCCATCTTCAATAATTACAGGAGCTGCTTGTAATGGCTCTAAAACTCCACCAATTCCAACTCCACCAGATAAATGTACATTTTTACCAATCTGTGCACAAGAACCAACTGTTGCCCATGTATCAACCATCGTTCCTTCATCCACATAAGCACCAATATTTACATAACTTGGCATTAAAATAGTTCCTGAAGAAATATAAGCACCATGACGAGCAACCGCGTTTGGTACAACTCTTATTCCTTTTTCTGCATAATTTCTTTTCAACGGAATTTTATCGTGATACTCAAAAATACCAGCTTCTAAAGTTTTCATTTTCTGAATCGGAAAATATAAAACAACACCTTTCTTAACCCATTCATTTACTTGCCAACCATTTGCAGTTGGCTCAGCAACCCTTAGAGTTCCAGCATCCAATAAATCTATTACTTTTCTGATTGCAAGAATTGTGTTTACTTCTTTTAATAACGCTCTATTAATCCAAGCATTTTCTATTGTTTCCCTTAAGTTTTCCATTATCTAAAATATATTTTTGCAAATATAAATCTCTCATTAAAATTAGAAGCGAAGATACATTTTTTAAACAGATATTTCTTGCTTGTTTAAATTCCGTATTTTTGCCAAAAATGATTTTAAATGAGTAGAATTTTAGCAATTGATTTTGGAAAAATAAGAACAGGAATTGCTGTTACAGACGAATTACAGATTATTGCTTCTGGATTGACAACTGTTGCTACTTCTGATTTAATTCCGTTTTTAAAAGACTATATTAAAAAAGAAAAAGTTGAACTTTTTTTAGTTGGATTACCAAAACAAATGGATTATTCTGATAGCGAAAGTGAAGCTTTGATAACCCCTTTTTTAGAAAAATTATCTAAAAATCACCCAAAAATCCCTATACAAAGAGTTGATGAACGTTTTACTTCAAAAATGGCTTTTCAATCAATGTTAGATGGAGGAATGAAGAAAAAACAGCGTCAAAATAAAGGATTGATTGACGAAATTAGCGCCACAATTATTTTGCAATCTTATTTATATAACAAATAAGTTTTTCAACTTATATGTTCTTCGTATTTTTGCAGCAAATTTTACAATAAATGATATTACCAATAGTCGCTTACGGTGATCCTGTTTTAAGAAAAGTAGGAATAGAGATTGATAAAGAGTATCCAGAATTAGATACTTTAATTACCAACATGAAAGAAACCATGTACAAAGCTAGTGGTGTTGGCTTAGCTGCTCCACAAATTGGAAAAGCAATTCGTTTATTTATTATTGATGCCTCTCCTTTTGGTGAAGACGAAGAGCTTTCTGAAGAAGACAGAAACGTTTTAGCAGATTTTAAACACGTATTCATCAACCCGAAAATCGTTGAAGAAAAAGGTGATGAATGGGCTTTCAACGAGGGGTGCTTAAGTATTCCGGATGTCAGAGAAGATGTATTTAGACAAGAAGAAATTACAATTGAATATCAAGATGAAAAATTTGAAAAGCATACCAGAACTTTAAACGGTTTGGCTGCGAGAGTTTTTCAACACGAATATGATCATATTGAGGGAATTTTATTTACCGATAAATTATCTACATTAAAGAAAAGATTGATCAAAAAGAAATTAGAAAATATATCTAAAGGAAAAATAAAAGCAGATTACAGAATGCGTTTTACGAAGTTAAAAAAGAAATAAGTCGATAAAATCGACACTTAAAAAATTATCAATGGAGTTTAATAAAATTATTGCCATTACAGGTAAACCAGGTTTATTTAATGTTGTTTCACAAACAAAAACAGGAATTATAGTTGAAGCGTTGTCAGACAAAAAAAGAGTTGCAATTCTATCTACTCAAAATGTAAGTTTATTAGAAAACATTGCCATCTTCACGTATGATGAAGAAGTGCCATTATTAACAGTTTTCAAATCTATTTCTGAAAAAGAAGAAGGAAAAGAAACAATTAGTCACAAAGAAAATGGCGCAAAATTAACATCTTTTTTCTCTGAAATTTTACCAGATTTCGATCAAGAAAGAGTGTATACATCAAACATTAAGAAAATTGTACAATGGTATAATTTATTAATTGGTGCTGGATTCGATTTTTCTACTGCTGAATTATCAGCCGAAGCAACAGAAAAAGCATAAATGAATTCTAGAGCTCAGCAATTAGAAGCGTTTAACAGGTTGTTAGATATCATGGACGAACTTCGAGAGAAATGTCCATGGGATAAAAAACAAACTTTAGAATCGTTAAGACATTTAACGATTGAAGAAACCTACGAATTAGCTGATGCAATTTTAGACAACGATTTAGAAGAAATAAAAAATGAATTGGGTGATGTGCTTTTGCACATTATTTTTTATTCAAAAATTGGAAGCGAGAAAAAAGCATTCGATATTGCTGATGTCGCCAATTCAATTTCTGATAAATTAGTTTCCAGACATCCACATATTTATGGAGATGTTGTTGTCAAAAATGAAGAAGAAGTTCAACGAAATTGGGAAAAACTAAAACTAAAAGAAGGTAAAACTTCGGTTCTAGAAGGCGTTCCTAAAAGTTTACCAGCTCTTGTAAAAGCAAATCGAATTCAAGATAAAGTTGCCAGCATTGGTTTTGATTGGGAAGAACCTCAACAAGTTTGGGAGA
This sequence comes from Polaribacter sp., assembly GCA_029250685.1. Taxonomy (GTDB): domain Bacteria; phylum Bacteroidota; class Bacteroidia; order Flavobacteriales; family Flavobacteriaceae; genus Polaribacter. The sequence continues at coordinate 18,409 of JAQXEU010000042.1, read as the reverse complement.
AAGTTCAAGAAGAATTATCAGAATTAAACGAAGAAATAAAAAACGGAAATAAAGAGAACATCGAATCTGAATTTGGTGATGTTTTATTTTCAATGATTAACTATGCTCGTTTTATTGATGTGAATCCAGAAAATGCGTTGGAAAAAACTAATAAAAAATTTATAAAACGTTTTCAGTTTCTAGAAGCAGCAGCAAAAAAAGAAGGTAAAGAACTTTCTGATATGTCACTTGTTGAAATGGATGTTCATTGGGAGAATTCAAAAGAATTCTTCAAATAAAAAATTTGGAACGAATCTAAAAAGTATTTTAAGTAACGTAATTTCGTCCAATTACAGAAATAGTTTCCAAAATAATGGAATTGCAAAGCATAGCTTTAAGCATGGAATTATGAAAGGAAACATTACGGAGTAATTTCATTGGAATTGACTTGACCTTTTGGTTCGTTTTGTGTCAAGACAAAATGAACAGAAATGATTTATTTACTTTTTGACAAAAAATGGATTCCGCATCAAGTACGGAATAACATTTTCCTTTTGTATATTTACTTCTATGAATATACTCATTATTACTGGTGGTTCTAAAGGAATTGGAAAAGCAATTGCTCAGAAATATAATTCAGAAAATTTCACTGTTTTTTCAATTTCCAGAAGTAAAACATCTGAAGTTAATTATCAACAAATTACTGCGGATTTAAGCAATACCTCCGAAGCAGTAAAAGCAATTCAAAGAGTTTTTTCAAATTTAGAAACTGAAAAAGTAACCTCAATCACTTTGTTAAATAACGCTGGAAGTTTAGGTGAAATACATACGGTTGGAAATTTAGATTCAGAGAAAATACAGCAAACAATTCAATTAAACACCACAACTCCTTTAGTATTGTCAAATGAATTTATCAAATTGACAAAAAAACTAAATTGCAAAAAAAAAATCATCAACATTTCTTCTGGCGCAGCGATGAACCCCTATTCTGGATGGTCTATTTATTGCACCTCAAAATCAGCTTTAGATATGACAACCAAAGCAATTGCTAATGAGCAAAGCGACATAGAAAATGGAGTAAAATGTATAGCAATTTATCCTGGTGTAGTTGATACAGATATGCAAACAGTAATTAGAAAAACTACTGAATCAGAATTTAAAAATGTGCAACGTTTTATTGAATTAAAAGAGAATAACGAATTATATGCTCCTGAATTTGTTGCTGATAAGATATTTAAAATTGATATTTCTAACGCTTTAGAGAATGGGGAAATCATTGATATTAGAAAGTTTTAATCTATAAACCAAAGAAATATAGTTAAGTGAAGCCATCAAAATTAATACTTCCTGTTATAGTAATCTCACAATTTTGTTGCACATCACTTTGGTTTGCAGGAAACGGTGTCATAAACGATTTAGTATTAAATTTTAGCTTAAACGAAAGTGCTTTAGGTCACTTAACTTCTGCAGTACAATTTGGATTTATCATTGGGACGTTAACTTTTGCCATTTTAACTATTTCAGATCGATTTTCACCTTCTAAAGTATTTTTAATAAGTGCTTTTTTAGGCGCATTATTTAATCTAGGGATTTTATGGGAGTCCAATAGTTTAATTACGTTGCTTTTATTACGCTTTTTTACTGGTTTTTTTCTTGCAGGAATTTATCCAGTTGGAATGAAAATAGCAACAGATTATTTTAAAAATGGACTTGGAAAATCACTTGGTTTTTTAGTAGGTGCTTTAGTAATTGGAACTGCTTTTCCTCACTTACTTAATGGATTATCAGAAACATTTAATTGGAAAACTGTATTAATATCGACTTCTTCACTTGCCTCAATAGGAGGATTACTAATGTTCATTTTAGTTCCAGATGGCCCTTTTAGAAAACCAAGTCAACAAACAGATTTTTCTGCTTTTTTTAAAGTATTTCAAAATAGAAAATTTCGATCTGTTACATTCGGGTATTTCGGACATGCATGGGAATTATATGCATTTTGGGCTTTTGTTCCAATTATACTTAAAAAGTATAGTGTCGAAAATCCAGAAATAACTTTTAATATCTCCCTCTTTTCATTCTTGATTATTGGTGTTGGAGGCCTAGCTTGTATTATTAGTGGATTTCTTTCTCTAAAGTTTGGAGCAAAAAGAATTGCATTTATCTCATTGCTATTATCTTGTGTTTGCTGTATTATTTCTCCTTTCATTTTTAATAGTGAATTTGAAGTTTTATTTTTTGTTTTTTTATTTTTCTGGGGCATGGTTGTAATTGCAGACTCACCACTTTTGTCAACTTTAGTAGCACAAAATGCTCCAGCAGAAACTAAAGGAACTGCGCTTACAATTGCTAATTGTATTGGGTTTTTCATTACAATTATTAGTATTCAAATTTTAACTCAACTACTTGAAATCACAAATTCAAATAACATTTATGTTATTTTAGCGATTGGTCCAATTTTGGGATTAATTGCTTTGAGAAAAAAGAATTTCTCTTAAATCAATTTTAATTATATTTGACATCAAATCTAACTTTTCAAACTCACACACTTTTTTACTTTAGTGTTCATATTGTTTTATTAAATGAAGCTTTTATTACTACCAAAACGATTTAGTTTACTAAAAACATTTGCACTTACTTTTTTGACATTTGCTTTTATAGTTAGATTAATTTTATACTTTTTTGCCATAAGTTACATTGATTTTTCTTTCTTTAATTTGATTAAGATGTTTGGAATTGGATTGTTTTACGACATCGGTTCTTTATCATATTTCTTAGCATTTTATGTTATTTACTTATTGATTTTTCCAACAAAATTTCACGGAAAAAGATTAGATAGGATTCTAACTAAATTCAGTTATGGATTATTTCTTTTTATCAGTATCTTTTCCTTTTTAGCAGAAGTTCCTTTTTGGCAAGAATACCAACGTAGATATAATTTTATTGCAGTAGATTATTTATTATACACCTATGAAGTTATTGAAAACATTCATCAAACTTTTCCAATTCCTTTATTAATTGGGATTATCGTTTTAATACTAATACTTTCAATTAAATTCGCTAAAAAAAGAAATGCATATAAAGACACTTTTGAAAACTCAGATGCTTTTAAAGTGAAGTTAATTCCGACTGCTATTATTTTTCTAGTGTTGGCTATATTTCATTTTAATATAAAAAACACACAAGCAGAAGTATTTACGAATGTTAACGAAAATGAGTTAGCAAAATCTGGTTTGTACTCATTTTTTGCCGCTTATAAAAGCAATGAATTAAACTTTAAAGAGTTTTACCCAACAATTTCATCGGATGAAAACTATTCGATTTTAAGAACTGTTGTTAAAGCTGAAAACGATAGTTTAATAGCTGATAAAACTAGCATTAGTCGTTTCACTAAAAACAGTGGGGAGGAACAGAAACCAAACATCATTTTTATTGGTTTAGAAAGTTTAAATGCGCGTTTTATGGAACGCTTTGGAAATAAAGAAAACTGGACTCCAACAATAGACTCTCTAGCAAAAGAATCTATCTTTTTTACAAATTTATACGCAACAGGAACAAGAACAATACGTGGAATGGAAGCAATAAGTTTAGCTATTCCACCAACTCCTGGAAGAAGTGTTGTAAAAAGAGAAAACAACGAAAACTTATTTACTATTGGTGAAATTTTTAAACAGAAAGGCTATTCTAGAACTTTTGTTTATGGAGGAGATGGTCATTTTGATAATATGACAAACTATTTTAGCCACAATGGTTTTGATATTGTCGACAGAAAAAAACCACATCGCTTAGATGAAGATCTACCAACTAAGAGATCACGAATAGAAGATCATGAAGTTACTTTTGAAAATGCTTGGGCTATTTCTGATGGCGATTTGTTCAATAAACTTTTAAAAGTTGCAGATGCACAACATAAAAGCAAGCAACCATTTTTTAATTTTGTGATGACAAGTTCTAATCATCAGCCTTATACTTTTCCAAAAGCTGTTATTGATTCTGAAGAAAAAACTAGAGAAAATGCAGTAAAGTATACTGATGAAACGCTAAAATTATTTTTTGAGAAAGCAAAAAGTAAACCTTGGTACAAAAACACCATTTTTGTGATCATGGCAGATCACTGTGCTTATAGTGCTGGTAGAACAGAAATCAATGTAAGAAATCATCATATTCCAGCTTATATTTTTAATATGAAAGCAGAATCACCACAAGAAATTGATAAATTATCTTCTCAAATTGATATTTTCCCAACACTATTTGGTTATTTAAATTGGAGTTACAACACCAAATTTTTTGGAAAGGACATTTCTAGAATGAAGCCCGAAGACGAACGTGCTTTTATTGGTAATCACAGAAAAGTTGGGCTTTTAAAACCCAATAGATTCTTAATTTTAGAAACACAAAAAGAACATGCTGTTTATAATTGGAATCGAAAAGAAAATACGCTAACACCAACCCAAACAGATAACAATTTCTTAAAAGAAACCATTTCTTATTATCAATCTGCTTATGAATTGTTTAAAAATGGTAGTTTAAAAATTGAACAAAAAAAATAGTTTGCAAAACAAAAAAGCCGCTCAAATGAGCGGCTTTTTTTGTTTACACTAACTTCTTAGCATTCTTTACTTTTTGTTTTGTGAGCGCGAGTTCAATTACCTCACTCATATCAGAAACATAATGAAACGTTAATCCTTTTAAATACGATTCTTTGATTTCTAAAATGTCTTTTTCATTTTCATCACAGAGAATAATTTCTTTAATATTTGCTCTTTTTGCAGCTAATATTTTTTCTTTAATTCCGCCAACAGGTAACACTTTACCCCTTAAAGTAATCTCACCAGTCATTGCCAACTTGTTTTTTACTTTACGCTGTGTAAATACTGAAACTAATGATGTTAACATGGTAACCCCTGCACTTGGTCCGTCTTTTGGTGTTGCACCTTCCGGAACGTGAATATGTACATTATACTTTTCTAAAACTTCAGGATTGACTCCAAAATCTTCTGCATTTGCTTTGATATATTCCATCGCAATTGTTGCAGATTCTTTCATTACTTTTCCTAAATTACCAGTAATTGATAAGTTTCCTTTTCCTTTTGATAAAATAGATTCGATAAATAAAATATCACCACCAACACTTGTCCAAGCTAAACCTGTAACAACTCCAGCAACATCATTTGTTTCATATTTATCTCTTTCTAAACGTGCTGGCCCAAGAATTTTTTCGATATCATCATTCGTTAATGCAATGTCGTATGTTTCTTCCATTGCAATCGATTTTGCAGCAAAACGAACCACTTTCGCAATCTGTTTTTCCAATCCACGAACCCCAGATTCTCTTGTATATCCTTCTACAACTTTTTCAATTTGGGCTTTTCCTAACTTTAAATGTTCTTTCGTTAAACCGTGTTCTTTTAATTGTTTAGGTAATAAATGTCTTTTTGCGATTTCAACTTTTTCTTCAATGGTATAACCAGAAACATTAATAAGTTCCATACGGTCTCTTAAAGCCCAAGGAATTTGTCCTAAATTATTTGCTGTCGCGATAAACAACACTTTCGATAAATCGAAACCAACTTCTAAATAGTTGTCGTAAAACTCAGTATTTTGCTCAGGATCTAATACCTCTAACATTGCAGAAGAAGGATCTCCTTGATTGCTATTCGTTAATTTATCAATTTCATCCAACACAAAAACTGGATTTGCTGTTCCCGCTTTTTTCAAGTTCTGAATTACTCTTCCTGGCATTGCGCCAATGTATGTTTTTCTGTGTCCTCTAATTTCTGCTTCATCCCGCAAGCCACCTAAAGACATTCTCACATATTTTCTTCCTAAAGATTCTGCAACAGATTTTCCTAACGAAGTTTTTCCAACTCCCGGAGGGCCATATAAACAGATTATTGGAGATTTCATATCATTTCTCAGTTTTAAAACAGCTAAATGCTCTATGATTCTTTCCTTTACTTTTTCTAATCCGAAATGATCTCTATCTAATACTTTTTGCGCATTTTTTAAATCGAATTTATCTTCTGTAAATTCTCCCCAAGGCAATTCTAACAACAATTCTAAATAACTTCTTTGAATTCCGTATTCTGCCATTTGCGGATTCATTCTGCGCAAGCGACTCAATTCTTTATCAAAAGTTGTAGCAACTTCTTTCGTCCATTTTTTAGTTTTAGATTTCGCTTTCATTTCTTCTAACTCTTCATCGTTAGAAACGCCACCTAATTCTTCTTGAATGGTTTTTAATTGTTGATGTAAATAATATTCGCGTTGTTGCTGATCCATATCAGTACGCGTTTTAGACTGAATATCATTCTTCAATTCTAAACGCTGCAACTCTTTATTCAAACGTTTTAACGTTAACAAAGCGCGTTCTTTTAAATTATCTTGTTGTAATAATTCTTGCTTTTCTTTTACCGATAAATCCATGTTTGATGAAATAAAATTCACCAAAAACGAATTCGATTGAATGTTTTTTATCGCAAAAGAAGCTTCTGAAGGCAACATCGGGTTTACCTTAATAATCTGTAACGCTTGTTCTTTAACAGAATCAATTATTGCATCAAATTCTTTGTTTTTTTCGTCGGTTTTATCTTCAATAGCAGCTTTTGTAGTTGCTTTTAAATACGGTTCAGTTTGAATTACTGAATCCACTTCAAAACGTTTTTTCCCTTGAATAATAACCGTTGTATTTCCGTCGGGCATCTTTAACACACGTAAAATCTGAGCAACAACTCCAATTTTATGAATATCATTTTCTGTAGGATTCTCTACTTCAGGATTTTTCTGTGCAACAACTCCTAATATTTTATCCCCGGCATTGGCGTCTTTTATCAATTGAATTGATGCGTCTCTACCAGCGGTAATCGGAATTACAACACCAGGAAATAACACGGTATTTCTTAAAGGTAGAATTGGTAAAACTGCTGGAATTTCTTCTTTATTAATTTTCTCTTCATCTTCAGGCGTCATCAACGGAATTAATTCCGAATCTTCATCTAGCATGTTGTGAAGCGACAAACTGTCTAATCCTAATATTTTAGCGTTACTCATAGTATATATATCTGTCAAGTTGACATTTAATCTTTTATATCAAATTTTTAGAAGCGTTAAACATATTATTATCTTATTGATTTACAATCAATTAAAATGATTCATATTGCTACTTCAACACTAATAAAACAATTGTTATGCCAATGCCTTTGGATGATGGATTTGTCTTAACTCGAAGGCTCTTTAAATTAATTATCGTTTACTAATTTTATTTCCTGAGATTGCCCTTTGGCGTGAAGATTTAAAACGTGAAATGTCTGGATTACGTTTTTTTAAATGCTTTTTACTAACACAACTATTAACTCTTTTACGCCAGCGTTTAAAACTAGATAGTTTAAGGTTACTTCGCATTAACTTGATAACTTCTTTTTCTGGAAAACCAAACTGAAAAAGGATTGCCTCAAAAGGTGTCCGATCTTCCCAAGCCATTTCTATAATACGATCTAATACTACTTCTTCTAATTGTTTAGATTTTATCATCTAGGTTATGGGTTTTTTCCCAAGTTTGGTCAACATTCAAATAAAAACTACCAAGAAAATTAAAGTTACATTCTTCTGGAGATATAATTGAGAGAAAAGACTCATTATTTTCTCTTTTATAAAGATGGTAAACCTGACCAATAATTGGCTCAAAAGTAAACTTTGCATTAAAAATGAGTTTATTGTATTCAAACTCTTGTATCATTTTTTCATATTCAGACTTTAATTCTAAATATTTTGCAGATGCTTTATGATTGATTTTATTAATACTTCTATTTTTCCAGGAAATAGTATCAGTCGGAATAATTACAGGGGCACCAACAGAAGTGGCGTATGGCTTGAGTGCCGCGTCATATTTTTGAGTTTCAGTATTAAAAACTACATTATCTGGTTTTTTTTCTTCTATCATCTTACAATAATTAAGATCGTTTCAAATATAATGACACAAAAATACAAAATGTTTAACAATATGTAGTTATTGTTAAACAAAATAACTTCAACTAAAAAAAATGTATTTTTATTGTGTGCAACTGTCACAAATCGAAAACCTATTTGTCTATAGTATAGAAACGTTTCATTGAAAGAAAACAATCAACAATATCAACCAACTATTGGAGCGCTGTAAAAAAGGCGATAACGCTGCGCAAATGCAGATTTATAAAGACTATTACAGAGCGATGTATAACACATCATTAAGAATTCTTAAAGATGAGTTTGAAGCAGAAGACATGATGCAAGAAGCTTTTTTAACAGCCTTTACAAAGTTGGATACATTTATAGGAGAAGTTACTTTTGGAGCTTGGTTAAAAAGAATTGTGATTAACAAGAGTTTAACTCAGTTAAAAAAAAATAACAAATACCAAGATGTAAAGATGGAAGTAATTAAGGATACTTCTATAGAAACTGAAGAGGCTATAGATTACACTTCTTTACACGCCGGCAAGGTGTTAGAAACATTAAATTCTTTAAAAGAGAATTATAGAATTGTGTTGAATTTAAATCTAATAGAAGGATACGATTATGAAGAAATCGCAAAGATATTAGGATATACAAATGAAAATGTGAGAACCACAATTTCGAGAGCAAAAAAGAAATTAAAGCAGTTGCTAGTATTAGAAACTGCATAACAAAGCCAAGTAATGAAAGATCAATTTAATAACTTTTTTAAAGACACCAACTTCGACATAGAAGAACCGAGGTTTGGCCATCTTGAAAGATTTCAAGAAAGGTTAAACAACCAAGATAAAAAGAAAAAAAATAACTTCTTTTAAATGGATGAGCGTTGCTGCATCAGTAATTTTAATTGTCGGATTCTGGATGGGCTCTAACTTTACAGATAAAACTTTCGTATTGGCTGATGTTTCGCCAGAAATGAAAGAAACAGAAACGTTTTTTGTAAGAACCATTCAACAAGAATTAAAAGAAATAGAAAAATTCAGAAATCCAACTACTGAACGTGTCATTGAAGATGCATTAAATCAGTTAGAGAAATTGGAAGATAAATACCAAGGCTTAGTAAAATCTCTAAACACTAGCAATAACGATAGACGTGTAGTTTATGCCATGATAAGCAATTATCAAAGTAGAATAGAAATTTTACAAGATGTATTAAAACAAATTGACGAAATAAAAAACCTTAAAGTAAACAACAATGATGAAATCTACATTTAAAATAGCACTAATCCTTTTCTTAATTCCTTTAGTGAGTTTTGCAAGTACAGATCCAAAACCAAAGCAAGAGAAAAGTAAAACAATTAAAAAAGAATATTCGGTTGATAGAGATGCAACTGTAGATATTGATAACAAATATGGTAATATTAATATTACTACTTGGAATAAAAATCGTGTAGAAATTACGGTAGTAATTGCTGTAAAAGGAAATAATTCAAGTACCGTTGAAAAAAGACTAAATGGAATTGATGTTGATTTTAATGCGACTTCTGATAGGGTTTCTGCGAAAACAAGATTCAGTAATTCTTCAAGCAGCTGGTTTTCTTGGGGGAAATCTAAAAGCGCAAGTTATAAAGTGCATTACACAATTAAAATGCCAGCTTCTAATAATGTTGATTTAGATAATGATTATGGAAATATTTTAATCGATCAAATTAACGGAAAAGCAGATATCAATTGTGATTATGGTAAACTAATCATTGGAGACTTAAATAACTCAGACAACAACATCAATATTGATTATTGTAATGGTTCTTCTATCAGCTTTATGAAATCTGGATCAATCAATGCAGATTATTCTAAATTGACGGTTGACAAAACAGATAAAGTAAAAATCAATTCAGATTATTCTACAATAAATATTGGAACTGTAAACACAGTTAATTACAATGCTGATTACGGAAGTATAACTGTTGATGATGTAAACAGTATCACAGGAAATTCTGATTACGCAAGCATTCGTTTAGGAACTGTTTCTAAAAACTTAAACTTAAAAGCTGATTATGGTTCAATCAAAATCAAAGAATTAGCAAATGGATTTGACAAAGCTGAAATTTCTAGTGAATATGCAGGAATCACAATTGGAACAAAGGCAAGCAATAACTTTAGTTTTATCATGAATCTTCAATACGCTGGATTTAGACATAACGAAGACAATGTAAATATGTACAAAAGCATTGAAAAAAGTTCTAAAAAACAGTACGAAGGAACTTACGGAAAAGGAAAATCGAATTCTAAATTAATTATTAAATCGCAATATGGCGGTGTAACTTTAAAAGAACTATAATTTAAAAATATTAAATCAAACAATCATGAAAAAATTAATCATAACAAGTATCATTTTAACTTTAAGCTTTTCGGTAAACGCTCAAAGCTGGTGGAATAACAAAAAGGTAAGAGGAAACGGAAAGGTTACCACAGAAACAAGAAGAACATCTGATTATGAATCAGTAAGTTCAGCAGGAAACTTTGATGTAAAATTAGTTGCAGGAAAAGAAGGAAAATCACTTTAAACGGTGAAGCAAACTTAATGAAGTATATTATCACAGAAGTAAAAAGAGGGAAATTAACCATTAAAGTAAAGAAAAATACAAACATTAGATTCACAAAGAAGTTTGTAGTTACAGTTCCTTACAGAGATATTGACGGTGTTGCTTTAGCTGGTTCTGGTGATATTACAAACACAGGAACTATTAAATCTGACAATTTTAAATTAGCGTTGGCTGGTTCTGGTGATATCGATTTAAAAGTTGATGCAGGAAAGATTAAAACAAGCATTGCAGGTTCTGGAAATATTAAATTAGACGGTAATTCTAATAGCTTAACCTGTTCTATTGCAGGTTCTGGAGATATTAGAGCTTACGGATTAAAAACAAAATCTATTTCTGTTAACGTAGCTGGTTCTGGAAATGTTAGAACAACAGTTAGCGAAAGTATTAAAGTTAGAGTTGCTGGATCTGGTTCTGTTTATTACAAAGGGAATCCTGATAAAATTGACAGTAAATCTGCTGGTTCTGGAAGTGTTATTGACAGAAACTAATTTTTTAAAAATATAGTATTAAAAAAGCCTCGGAATTTCCGAGGCTTATTTAATTTAATCTTTTCTGTATTGAGAAGAAAGTTCAAATACTTTCTCGAGTATCTTTTTATCTTGTTCTTCAAATTCTAAACTTCTACGTTTTAAAACAACTTCTGCAACTTCAAATACTTTTGGTAATTGGTAGGTTGTAAATCCAGAAGCGCCTCCCCAACTAAAAGAGGGAATGAAGTTTCTTGGGAATCCGCTACCAAAAATATTAGCACTTACACCAACAACAGTTCCTGTATTAAACATGGTATTAATTCCACATTTAGAATGATCTCCCATAATTAATCCACAAAATTGCAGTCCAGTTTTTGCAAAACGTTCTGTTTCATAACTCCAAATTCTAACCTCAGCATAATTGTTTTTTAAATTAGAATTGTTAGAATCTGCACCAATATTACACCACTCTCCAAGTACAGAGTTTCCTAAAAATCCTTCGTGTCCTTTGTTAGAATAACCGAATAAAACCGAATTATTAATTTCTCCTGCTACTTTACAATAAGGTCCAAGAGTTGTTGCTCCGTAAATTTTTGCGCCCATTTTCACTACTGAGTTTTCACACATTGCAAAAGGCCCACGAATTAAACTCCCTTCTAAGACTTGCGCATCTTTACCAATATAAATGGGTCCTTCAGAAGCATTTAAAGACGCATATAAAACGGTTGCACCGTCTTCAATAAAGATGTTTTCTTTATTGATTGCGTGAACTCCATCTGGAATTTCTTGCGATGTTCTATCTTCCGTTAAGAAATCAAAATCTAATTGAATTGCTTTATCATTTAATGAGAAAACATCCCATGTGTTTTTTATTTGCAACAATTCTTCTTCAAATTCGATTTGCTTGTATGATGAAAAATCTACCTCTTCTTGCGAATCTGTTGTATAAAAAGCAATGACATTATCACCTTTAAAAAGTGCTTCATTTTCTGATAGATTTGTTACTTTTTCAACCAAATTGGTCGTTGGTAAATAAGAAGCATTAATTAATATATTTTGCTCCAACTCTACCATCGGATATTTCTCTTCTAAATACTCTTCAGTAATTGTAGTTGTTGTTAATCCAAGCTGTTTTTCCCATTTTTCTCTAATGGTTAAAATTCCAACTCTAATATCTGCAACTGGTCTTGTATATGTAAAAGGCAACAATGCGTTTCTAACATCGCTATCAAATAAAATGTAGTTCATTTTTTGTAAAAGCTTTTTACAAATATAAAGCAAAAAGCCGAAGCTTCGCTTCGACTTTTTTAGAATATTGTATGATTTTTTTTTAAAAAACTCTCCAAATATTAAATCCGAAATAAACATTTCCGTTTCCCCAATCTCCAATTGCATTGGTTAAATAACCAGATTCGTTCATCAATCCTGCATTGGTAACATGCAATTGAAAAACGTGTCCACCTGTTTCAATATCAACTCCTAAAGACAATGGATTTGTATATTTACTACTTGCATCACGATTCATATGTGCATGATATTCTGCATTTATTGTAACTCTTTTACTAATTTTATAGCGACCTCCTAAACCTAAAATGTATTGTGTGTTATCTTGCAAATCATTTTCAACAAAATTTTGATGTAAATAAATTGGCGCAACTTCTAAAGATAATTTCTCATTAAACTTTCTAGAAATTAAAATTTCATGTGCATACGTGTATCGATGTTTAGATTCTAATAAAGGATAATTTACTTTGTCTAAACCAGTATTAAATTCCATGCTATTGAAACCAACAATTGTTACAGGAAACTTACCTTCCTCTTGATGCATTAATCTGTATTTTAAATGTGCATCGTATGTTTTGTTTGAAGAACTTCTAGACACACCAGCATTTAGCCAATCGTTGATTCCGTATACAAAACTGAATCTGATATTAGAATTATCCAACCCAAAAAGATCTTTAATTCCCGATTTTACTGAACCAAATCGATGAGAAATTACAAAATAGAAATCTCCATCAGCTGCTAACTTCGTAGACTCCATGTTGATAATTTTTAAGCCTTTAAAAACCGATGATGTTTTATTATCTAAAACAACATCATCATTTAATTCATCTAACAAATCATCTTGAGCAACTAAAGAAACATTGATAAAAAATACAAGTAATAATAATCCGAGTTTTCTCATAAATTTTGGTATTAAAAAAGTCAATCAAGTAAATGATTGACTTTTTAAGAGTTGATTTTATATTATTCTTTTATAAATTGTCTTGAGCCTAATTTCCCTTCAGAATTTAATTTTAAAATATAAACTCCTGTACTTAAATCAGAAACATCAACTTTCGTATTCCCAACAGAAATAGCATTATTTCTAATTAGTTTTCCTGTCATATCAAAAACACTAATATTAGCATTTGTAGTTCCTGTTGGTAATTGAATATTTAAATATTCACTCACAGGATTTGGAAACACTGTAAAATCTAATTGGTTTTCTTTTGCTAAGCTTAGAACAGAAAAATCACTTGTACTTGTTAAAGCAACTTTATCTCCATTATCGTTACTTCCATTACCATTTGCTGAGACAGTTGCAGCATAAAATTTCACATTTCCAACATCAGTTGCAGGAGAAGTCCATTTAAATGACCAAGATTTTTGTCCGCTATTAGAATGTGTAATTCTAGATCCTGTAACTCTTGACCCTGAACCAGCAGCAAAAGTTCCTACCTTAGCATTATCTGTTGTTTTCTCTGCAGTTAATTGAAAACCATTAGTATTTGTACTTGATGTAGATGAAACTGTAACATCATATTGTGTATTTGTTTCATATCCCCCATTAGGAATGTTTGTTGTTATTGCAACTGAAACTCCAGTGCTTCCTCCAGTATGACAAGCCGTACAAGAATTACCGCCATCTCCTGGAGACCCAGTACGTCCATCATCTCTACCTCCTGAACTTGCCATTAAGACAAAAGCAGTAAATGGAATTAAAAATAAGATAGTTTTAAAAATGTAGTTTTTTTTCATGCCTGAATAGTTTAATTATTAATAATTATTAATTGATCTAACTTAATGTATTCTAAAAGTTCGTCGTATCCAATACTTCTTCCTTTCACCTTAAGAGTTCCATCAATCTTTATTTTTTGAATTGTAATTGAATCTGTATAACAAACAATTGCATTATTTAATGTAAAATTATCACTTTCAATATCAGTTATTCTTCCTTCAATTTCAATTATTTTATCTAAATACTTCGTTGTAGTTGCCTCAACATCAGTTTGATATTCATCAACCAATTCCTTTGCTTTTTTGGTAAATTGTACTTTTTCAGTCGAAATATCTCTATGATCTTTATACATGTAATTATAGCCAATTATTACCGACAAAACTAGAATGACAAAAAATAATAGTAGATATTTTTTTTTTCGCATGTAGCTAATATATTGAATTTTTACTATATTTAAAAAAATTAAATTACTTATTACCAATCATTTATAAATAAAATTTAAAATGAAAAAATTGCTTTCACTCTTTATTATCACTTTGTTTTTTATCAATTGTACTTCTGTTAGCACAGATGATTTAACGATACCAGCACCAATTATAGTCTCTTATACAACAAATGTAAAAAACATTATAGATCAAAGTTGTGCAACAAGTGGTTGTCATAATGCAACAAGTAATACTGCAGGTTTAACTTTAGAAACTTTTACGCAAGTTAAAAATGCTTTTGTAAACAGAAACGCGTTAGGAAGAATGGAAAGCACAACAAATCCAATGCCTCCAAACGGAAATTTACCAAGCACTTCAATTCAAACCATTAAAGATTGGAGAGATCAAGGATATTTAGAAAATTAAAAATGAAATATAAAATTCTATTCTTCGCCCTTTTATTTTCAGCAATTACTTTTGCTCAAGATAAATATTACACAAAATCTGGAACCATTATTTTTGAATCTTCTGTTGCTTCTTTTGAAGAAGTAAAAGCAACAAACAATAAAGTTACAGCTGTTTTAAAAACTGATGGATCAATTGCATCATTAGCATTAACAAAAGCTTTTCGTTTTAAAATTGCTTTAATGGAAGAGCATTTTAATGAAAACTATATGGAGTCTACTAAATTTCCAAAAGCTTCATTTTCTGGAAAAATTATTAATTTTAATATCAGCGATCTTTCTTCTTCAGATAAAATTTATAAAATAAAAGGAACCTTAACTATTAGAGGGATAAAAAAAGAAGTAGTTATTGAAAGCTCTATAAAATCAGTAAACAATATAATTCATATTAAAGCTGGTTTCTCTGTAACTCCAGAAGATTTTGAGATTAAAATACCAAGTATTGTTAGAAAAAAAATTGCCAAGAAAGTTGATGTTTCTTTTAACTTTGAACTCAAAAAAAGATAAAATTCAATCATAAAAAAGCCTCAATTAAATTGAGGCTTTTTTTATTTATATAAATATTTGAGTTTATTTACTCAAATACATTTTACGTCTTGCATATAAATCGTAAAATTCATCGTCTTTTAAACTATCAATAAATAAGATACTTTCTCCAGTTGATTTCATTTCTGGTCCTAAGTTCTTATTTACATTCGGAAACTTATTAAAAGAAAAAATAGGTTGCTTAATTGCATATCCTTCTAATTGAGGATTGAAATTAAAATCAGTTACTTTTTTCTCTCCCAACATTACTTTAGTTGCATAATTCACATATGGTTCTTTGTATGCTTTTGCGATAAAAGGAACTGTTCTAGACGCTCTTGGATTTGCTTCAATGATATATACAACATCATCTTTTACAGCAAACTGAACATTTATCAATCCAACAGTTTTTAACTCTCTTGCAATGGTATATGTATGGTCTTTAATTTGTTGCAACACTAAGTCACCTAAGTTAAATACAGGTAACGTTGCATTTGAATCTCCTGAATGTACTCCACAAGGTTCGATATGCTCCATAATTCCGATGATGTACACATTTCCGTCTGCATCACAAATTGCATCTGCTTCTGCTTCTATTGCGCCGTCTAAATAATGATCTAACAACAATTTGTTTCCTGGCATTCCTTTTAGCAAATCAACAACATGCTCTACCAACTCTTCTTTGTTGATGACAATCTTCATTCCTTGACCACCTAAAACATAAGAAGGTCTTACTAGAATTGGAAAATCTAATTGATCTGCTAAAGCTAAGGCTTCATCTGCAGATTCTGCAATTCCAAATTCTGGGTATGGAATATTATTTCTTTTTAACAATTCTGAAAAACTACCTCTATCTTCTGCTAAATCTAACGCTTCAAAAGAAGTTCCTATAATCTTAATTCCGTATTTAGTTAACTTCTCAGCTAATTTCAAAGCCGTTTGACCTCCTAATTGAACAATTACTCCTTCTGGTTTTTCATGCTTAATGATGTCATATATATGTTCCCAAAAAACAGGTTCGAAATATAATTTATCTGCAGTATCAAAATCAGTAGAAACTGTTTCTGGATTACAATTAATCATAATCGTTTCGTAACCACACTCTGCAGCTGCTAAAACTCCATGAACACAACAATAATCAAACTCAATTCCTTGTCCAATTCTATTTGGTCCAGAACCTAAAACGATGATTTTTTTCTTATCAGAAACTACGCTTTCATTATCTGAATAGCATTTTCCATCAGCAGTTTCACTATCATTTTCAAAAGTTGAATAATAATAAGGTGTCATTGCTTTAAATTCTGCCGCACAGGTATCAACTAATTTAAAAACTCTGTTGATGTTTAATTCTTCACGCTTGCTATAAACTTGACTTTCTAAACATCCAAGCATATGAGCAATTTGTCTATCACCATATCCTTTTTGTTTTGCTTCTAGTAATAATTCACGTTGAATTGTATCAATTTTAAAAGTAGAAATCTCTTTCTCCAATAAAAACAACTCTTCGTATTGTTTCAAATACCACATGTCAATCTTAGTAATCTCATAGATTTGACTTAATGGAATTCCCATTGCAATTGCATCATAGATTGCAAAAACACGGTCCCAACTTGCATTGGTTAATTTATCAATAATTTGATTGTAATCTGTATATCCTTTTCCGTCTGCTCCTAAACCATTACGTTTAATTTCTAACGATTGAGTTGCTTTGTGTAATGCTTCTTGAAACGAACGTCCAATTCCCATGACCTCTCCAACAGATTTCATTTGCAACCCTAAAGTTCTATCAGAACCTTCGAATTTATCAAAATTCCAACGTGGAATTTTCACAATTACATAATCTAATGTTGGTTCAAATAAAGCTGACGTAGATTTTGTAATTTGATTGTCTAACTCATCTAAAGTGTAACCGATTGCTAATTTTGTAGCAATTTTTGCAATTGGATAACCTGTTGCTTTAGATGCTAAAGCTGATGAACGAGAAACACGTGGATTGATTTCAATAGCAATAATATCTTCTTTTTCATCAGGAGAAACTGCAAACTGGACATTACATCCACCTTCAAAATCTCCAATAGAACGCATCATTTTGATAGACATGTCACGCATTTTCTGGAAAGTTTTATCAGAAAGTGTCATCGCTGGAGCTACCGTAATGGAATCTCCAGTATGAATTCCCATAGGATCCATATTTTCAATAGAACAGATAATTACAACATTGTCGTTTTTATCACGTAATAATTCTAATTCATATTCTTTCCAACCCATCATGGCTTTATCAATCATCACTTCGTGAATTGGTGATGCTTCTAAACCTCTACTTAATAATTCATCAAAATCTTTTGGATCATACACAATTGAAGCTCCTGCTCCACCTAATGTATAAGAAGAACGAATTACTAATGGAAACCCAAACTCTTGTGCAATTTCTTTTCCTTTTAAAAATGATGTCGCTGTAGCTTGCGGCGCCATTGGCACATCGATCTTTAACATTAACTCTCTAAATTGCTCTCTATCTTCGGTTACATTTATTGCATCAATATCAACCCCAATTAAATCAACTCCAAAATCTTTCCAAATCCCTTTGTCATCTGCTTCAATACATAAATTTAAAGCTGTTTGACCTCCCATTGTTGGTAAAACTGCATCAATTTGCGGATGTTCTTTTAAAATTTGAATGATTGATTTTGTTGTTAATGGTAACAAATAAATATGATCAGCCATTGAAGGATCAGTCATAATTGTTGCTGGATTAGAATTGATTAAAACAGTTTCAATTCCATCCTCACGTAAAGAACGTAAAGATTGTGATCCAGAATAATCGAATTCACAGGCCTGACCGATAACAATTGGTCCAGAACCGATGATTAAAATAGATTTAAGGTCTTGTCTTTTAGGCATTTTAGTGTGTATTGTGTTGTTTTGGTAAAAGTAAAAATTGCTTGGGTATAAAAAAAGGTGTTACTAAAAATAGTAACACCTTAATTATTAACAATTGTAATCCAGCAACAATTAT
>JAQXEU010000022.1 GCA_029250685.1 Polaribacter sp. | reverse complement strand
AGTTTGTTAATAACCTATAAAATTTATTGATTATTAAGCTTTTAAAAATTAGATAGTTTGTTAATGGTTTTTAATAACTGATATAAAAAAATAGAAAACTAAAAAGTTATTGTAACTATTAACACTATATCATTAACATCATTATTTTTTAAATTTAATTAAAGAAAAATATTATAATAATATAAAGTGTTAATAACCTTAAAAAATAAAAAAATAAGTTTTTAAAAAAAAGTTAGAAAAATAAATAAAGTGATTTAAATAGTTTTATTATCTAATTGTTTAAATAGTAGATAATCTTTTTTTATTTGTAATGATTCTGACGGAGAATCAGAGTTCAACGGAGCATTAATATGAACTACAGTAAAATAAATACCTGTAATAAATATAATAATAAATAATGCTACTATTTTTTGAAATTGTTTCATTTTATCAATACTCTATATAATAAAGACGTATAATTTTAAAAAGTGTTACAAAAAAATTAAGATTTATTTAACTTTTATTTAAGAAACGATAAATTGAATCGCTTTTTCTATAATAGAAACATTGACTGAACCTGAATTAATTAACTCACCATCAGCCTGAATAAAAGGTTTTCTTTTTTTTAAAACTGGAGTAACTTTTAAATAATTGGTTTTATAAGTCGTTACTTTTTTATGATGTACAATTTTACCGTTGTAGAGCTTAGGTAAATTTATTATCATATCTATTAATGTTAAGTTTCTAGCAATTGTAATATCTAATAAGCCATCAGAGGTATTTATATCTTTTGTAAATTGCATTCCTCCACCTGAAAATTTACAAATTCCAAAAATTACCATTAAACATTTTTCTTTTAGTTTTTTTCCGTTTATTTCTATTATAAAATCAACAGGTTTATACAATAATAAACCCGCTAAACCACTCAATAAATAAGCAATCCCACCAAAACGTTTTAATTTTTTTAATTTACTAACAACATAACCGTCATATCCTATTCCTGCTACATTATTAAAATAAGTTATTGTATTATTTTCTGTTTCTAACTTACCAATATCTTGTAAGATAGATTTTCCTTTTTTTATGATTAAAATAGATTTCTCTATCTTTGTAGGAATATTATAAGTTTTTACCCAATCATTTCCAGTACCAATAGGTATTACTGCGAGTTGTATAGTGTTAGTTTCTACTAATTTTTGAGACATTATTCCATTAACTATATGATGTAAAGTTCCATCTCCACCAACAGAAATTATTTTAGTAAAACCATTTTTAATAATAGTTTCTACTAATTCTTCTTCATGTTTAGAATAATTAGTAAAAGCAAACGAAAACTGAATGTTTTGTTTATTTAATTCATCTGAAATCTGCTTCCAAACTTTTTTAGATTTTCCGTTTCCAGAAGTTGGATTTATAATTAAAAACCAATCATTTTTCATAAAATAAATAAATTAATAAAGAAGCAAAATACAAAAATTGAATTCATAACAATAAATTAATAAAGAATACAATTTAAATAATGTACTTTGCTATTAATAAAAACAATAGAAAGACAGATGTCGAAGAAAAAAAATAAATTTTATAAAAAAAAAGGTAGAATCATAAAAGATTTAACTAAAAACATATTTAAAATATTAAATGAAGATTCAGAGAAATCTTATAATTATAAACAAATTGCAGCTAAAATTGGTATTGAAGATACTGATGGAAAAACACAAGTTTTAAAAAAATTAGCAGAATTAACATCAACTCAAAAAATTAAAGAAACAGATCGAGGAAAATTTAAAATTAACGTTGATAGAAAATACAATATAGGAACTTTAGATGTTACATCTAACGGAAATGCATATTTTATTTCTGATGATTTTGATGATGATATTTTTATTCCATCCATCAATTTAAACAAAGGTTTACATAAAGATACTGTTAAAGTTTACACCTATAATAAACGTGGAAGTAAAAAATTAGAAGCAGATGTTGTTGAAGTCTTAGAAAGAGCAAAAACCGAATTTGTTGGTGTTTTACAACTCAATAAAAACTTTGGATTTGTTATTCCGGATGACAATAAAATGTATGCAGATCTTTTTGTTTCGCAAAATAAAATTAATGGTGCAGAAGACGGAGATAAAGTAGTGGTAACATTAACAGATTGGCCATCAAATTCTAAAAATCCGTTTGGAAAAATAACACAAGTTTTAGGAAAACCAGGAGATCATAATACAGAAATACATTCTATTTTAGTAGAATATGGTTTACCGTATGAATTTCCAGCAGAAATAGAAGAGGAAGCAGGAAATCTACCAATAGAAATTACTAAAAAAGAAATTGCTAAACGTAGAGATATGCGAAGTGATTTAACGTTTACTATTGATCCAAAAGATGCAAAAGATTTTGATGATGCATTGTCGTTTACAAAATTAGAAAACGGAAACTATGAAATAGGAATTCATATTGCTGATGTTTCGCATTATTTGCAAGAAAAAACAAAATTAGATGATGAAGCTTACAACAGAGCAACATCGGTTTATTTAGTTGATAGAGTTGTACCAATGTTACCAGAAATGTTATCAAACGGAGTTTGCTCATTAAGACCAAATGAAGAAAAATTAACGTTCTCTGCTGTTTTTGAAATCAATGAAAAAGCACAAGTTATAAATAAATGGTTTGGTAGAACAGTAACTTATTCTGATCAACGTTTTGCATATGAAGAAGCACAATCTATTATTGAAAACTGTACTTTATCAGCTATAAAAGAATATACAATGCCAATTGATATTTCTATTATTAATAAAGAATATAGTGTTACTAAAGAAATTGTTGAAGCAACACTAAAACTTGACGAACTAGCTAAAAAAATGCGTAAAAAACGTATGAAAGCTGGTGCAATTTCATTTGATAGAGTAGAAGTAAAGTTTAATTTAGATGAAGATACAAATCCTATTGGAGTTTTCTTTAAAGAAGCAAAAGATGCTAATAAATTAATTGAAGAATTTATGTTGTTGGCAAATAGAAAAGTGGCAGAATTTATTGGTCAAGAAAAAAGTAAACCAAGTAAAAACACATTTATTTACAGAGTTCACGACGAACCAAATATTGATAAACTAAACGCTTTACAAGGAATTGTAGGTAAGTTTGGATATTCTTTACAAACAGATTCTAAAGAAGTTATTTCTCAATCATTAAATAAATTATTATCGGATGTTCATGGTAAAGCAGAATCGAATATGGTTGAAACATTAGCGATTAGAACCATGAGTAAAGCAGAATATACAACTCAGAATATTGGTCACTACGGGTTAGCTTTTGATTACTACAGTCATTTTACATCACCTATTAGACGTTATCCTGATGTGATGACACATCGATTACTACAACATTATTTAGATGGCGGAAATTCGCCATCAGCAGCTATTTATGAAGAAAAATGTAAACATTCTTCTGAAATGGAATATTTAGCTTCAAGAGCAGAACGTGATTCTATAAAATATATGCAAGTAAAATACATGCAAGATCACAAAAATCAAGAATTTGAAGGTGTAATTTCAGGAGTTACAGAGTGGGGAATTTATGTAGAAATTAAAGAAAATAAATGTGAAGGAATGGTTAGAATTAGAGATATAAAAAGTGATTATTTTATCTTTGATGAAAAACAATATGCTATTGTTGGTCAATCTACAAAACAACTTTACCAACTAGGAGATACCGTGGTTATAAAAGTTAAAAAAACCGATTTAGAACGTAAACATTTAGACTTTAGTTTGATTGAAGATTAATAAAAACCTTTTTGTATATTTGCTTTAAAATTTACAATAAATGATTTCACAAAATATATTTTTATTCGCAGGACCATGGCAAATTGCTATTGTTGTAGTATTAGTTGTATTACTTTTTGGAGGAAAAAAAATTCCTGAACTAATGAAGGGCTTAGGTGGCGGAATTAAAGAGTTTAAAAAAGCCTCTAAAGAAGAGGATGAAGAAAATGGTAAATTAGAAGATAAAAAATAATTCAATCTTAAACATAAAAAAAACCGAAGGATTTTCCTTCGGTTTTTTTTTATAAAGTATTATTTAAAACTTAACAGCAGTTCCTGAAGCTGTTACCATTAACATTCCACCAGAGGCACCAACGGTTTCATAGTCTAAATCAACACCAATAATAGCATCTGCACCCAAACGTGTTGCTTGATCTTCCATTTCTTTTAAAGCTGTATCTTTTGCTTCACGTAAAACTTTTTCATAAGAACCAGATCTACCACCAACAATATCTCTAATTCCTGCAAAAATATCTTTAAATAAATTTGCTCCAATTATTGTTTCTCCAGTAACAATACCTAAATATTGTTTTACTTCGTTAGTTTCTAAAGTGTTTGTTGTGGATACAATCATAACTATTCTTTATTTTTTTGATTTAACGAAGAGCTTTCATTTATTTTATTAGCAGCAACTAAACTTGTAACCATGTCGTTTAATAAAGTGCTCGCGGCGGTTGGATTGTTGGGTAATAAAATTAAATTACTATTTGTGTCTGCTCCAATAGACTGTAATGTATCATAATGTTGAGTGATAACAATTAAAGCAGATGCTTCTTGTGAATTAATTCCTGCTTTATTTAAAACATCTACAGACTCTTCTAAACCA
Organism: Polaribacter sp.; assembly: GCA_029250685.1. GTDB lineage: Bacteria > Bacteroidota > Bacteroidia > Flavobacteriales > Flavobacteriaceae > Polaribacter. The sequence continues at coordinate 133,544 of JAQXEU010000022.1, read as the reverse complement.
CGGGCAATTTCTCTACGTTGATCTGCAATACCTTTTCCTTGTAAACGCTTACTTTCTGCTTCTGCTTTTGCGCGTTCTACAATTAAAATACGTTGTGCATCACCTTCGTATTGTGCAGCAGTTTTCTCTCTATCCGCAGCATTAATTCTGTTCATTGCAGCCTTTACTTGCGAATCAGGATCAATATCTGTAACTAACGTTTTTATAATATCATATCCGTAATTTGACATCGCATCATTCAATTCTGTTTTTACAGCAATTGCAATATCATCTTTTTTTACAAAAACATCATCTAACTTCATTTTTGGAACTTCAGCTCTAACCACATCAAATACATAAGAAGTAATTTGATCATGCGGATAGTCTAACTTATAAAAAGCGTCATAAACCTTTTCTTTTATCACTTTAAATTGAACAGAAACTTTCAATTTTACGAAAACATCATCTAACGTTTTGGTTTCAATAATAACATCTAATTGTTGAATTTTTAAACTCAATCTTCCAGCTAATCTATCAATAAGTGGGATTTTTAATTGTAATCCTGAATGACGAATGCTTTGAAATTTCCCAAAGCGTTCAATTATTGCTGACGTTTGTTGTTTTACAGTAAAAAATGCAGCAAATAATAATAGAAAAATAACGACGGTAAATATTATAAATGTTGGGTTCATGGTTTTTTTATTTTACGATTAGAAATTTTTTAAAGATACAAAGAAAAGCATCTAATTACAAGACGCCTTTTTTACGATTTGTTACAATTTTTTATATTAAAAAATAAAACAAGGTTTAAAAAGTGTAGGTAATTCCGTTTTTTAATTCGTACTGTTCTTTTGGAATTCCCAAAACAGGTAATTCATCAAACTGATAAGAAAAAGTAGTGGTAAAATCTAAATTTTTAAAAAGGTTAATTATCAAAGAAGTTTCGCTAGATATTCGATAATCATTTAAGGTATTAATTACCGGTTGATAATAAGTTGTGCTAGCAATAGCAATCGACTTTTTAGGTTTAAATATAAAAGAAAAATAAAAATCTCCACGCGTATCTTCTTGAATTACATTATTATTTACACCAATAGAGTTTTCATATTCATACATTAATAAAGCACCAATATAGAAACTGTTTTTTTCTGATTGATGGACTTTAAAACGTGTTCCTAAACCAACTAAAGTCCTGAAATTGATAAAAGAAACTTTGTTTTTTTAAAACTGAACAAAACTTTCAAATGCAATGTTTTTATGAAAAAGGTAATTATACCTTAGGTGTTGAATACTTTTATTAGTAAACTTTTTATCATTTACTTCTTTAAACTCGAACTTATTTAGAAAAAGAAAGGTGTTTTTTTCAAAAGAATACTGCAACGTAATATCGTTGCTAATATTAAAAATATTATTTACGTTTTTTGTGAGCTCAATATTTAAACTAGCGCTACCAACAAACCGAATAGAGTCAGCCAAACTTCTTATTCCTTCTACATTAATCACTTGAGCTTTTAATAAAAAAGGACAAGATAAAAAACCTAAAAAAAGAAGTTTTTTAAACACGGCTTATAGCTTTTGAATTGCGTTTTCTATTCTGTTAATTGTTTCGTTTTTACCAATCATTTCAATGATATCAAACAAATGAGGACCCGCTAATTTACCAACCAAACTTAAACGAAGCGGTTGCATTACTTTTCCAAAACCAATTTCTTTATTCGTAATCCATTCTTTAATTAAAGTTTCTGTATTTGTAGATGAAAAACCTTCAATATTTTTAAGAACCGTAATTAATTCATTCATTAATTCAGGAGTTTCTTCCTTCCAGTTTTTCTTTGAAGCTTTTGCATCATATTCTGCAGGAGATTGAAAAAAGAAATCAGATAAACACCAAAAATCAGCGACAAAAACGGCACGTTCTTTTATTAAAGAAACGACTTTTTGAACATAATCTTTTTCTGCATCAACTTGTTTTTCTTTAAGAATAGGTAAAAACAAATCTGTTAATTCTGAATTCGTTTTTGATTGCATGTATTGTTGATTAAACCAGTTTGTTTTCTCTGGGCTAAATTTAGCTCCAGACTTACTAACCCTTTTTAAATCAAAAACCTGTATTAATTCTTCTAATGAAAACAGTTCCTGTTCAGTTCCTGGATTCCAACCTAATAAAGCCAACATATTTATAAAAGCATCGGCAAAATAACCATCTTCTTTATATCCGCGAGAAACATCTCCAGTTTGTTCGTTTGTATACTCTAAAGGGAAAACAGGAAACCCTAATTTATCACCATCACGCTTGCTTAATTTTCCTTTTCCTATTGGTTTTAAAATCAAAGGTAAATGTGCAAACTTTGGAGACTCCCAATCAAAGGCTCTATATAATAAAATATGTAAAGGCATTGACGGCAACCATTCCTCTCCTCTAATTACGTGAGAAATTTCCATTAAATAATCATCAACAATATTTGCTAAATGATATGTTGGCATTCCGTCTGATTTAAACAACACTTTATCATCTAAAGTATTTGTATCAATCTTAATTGTTCCACGAATTTCATCATTTATAATAAGTGTTTCATCTTGTGGTGTTTTAAAACGGATTACATATTTTTCTCCAGCGCTTAACTTTGAATTCACCTCTTCTTTAGATAAACTTAAAGAATTGTTTAATTTTAGTCTATTATGCCAATTATAAATAAAAGTTTTCCCTTTTGCTTCGTGATTTTTTCTATGGAAATCTAATTGCTCTGAAGAATCAAAAGCATAATATGCCCAACCTTTTTCGATTAAAATATCAGCGTATTGTTTGTATAAATCTTTACGTTCTGATTGACGATATGGACCAAACTTTTCGTTGTTGTTTGGACCTTCATCAAAAGGAATATTACACCAATTTAACGCGTCAATAATATATTGTTCAGCGTTGGCAACATAACGTGTTTGATCTGTATCTTCGATACGAAGCACAAAAGTTCCGCCGTGTTTTTTAGCAAATAAATAATTAAATAATGCGGTTCTTACACCTCCAATATGTAAAGGTCCTGTTGGACTAGGGGCAAATCTTACTCTTACGTTTTCCATAAAAAATATGATAAAATAAAGCGCAAAGATACTTTTTCTCTATTGAGAATAGAAAAAGAATTGTAAAAAAGTAGTTTTAAAATTTATGATATAAACCAAAACTTAAAGCGGGTGCTTTTGCTAGATTATTTGCAAAGAATGCACCACCAAACCCTGCGTTTATTCCAAATTTATTATTTACTTCATAAATTCATTTAAACCCAAAACCACCATATTCTTGGTCATTTACAAATAAACCAGTTGTTAAGTTGCTATTTGGAAGTATAATATTTCCGTTTTTAAATGATTTTACAATATCTAAATAACCAATCAACCAAAAACTTTCACCGAGTTTTCTTCCATATTCTCCACCAATTTTAAAATTTGAACTATACTCATTTGTTCTAATATTAGCACCAATAAAAGTTTGTAAATAGGATGTATTAAAACCTTTTCCTGCTAAAAAAAGAGGTGTAAAAGTAAAGGCATCGTAACCTATTTTAATTCCAGAAGCAGCATCAAAAGAACTCGTGTTTGCTTCTACAGAAAGTTGCCCAGAAATTAACCAATCTTTATTATAAAAATTATGTTTTATTCCGATTTCAATATTTCCAAATGAAACCTTTTTTCCTTCTGAAGTTAAAGCAGGTATAGCTGTTAATGAAACTAATTCCTTTGTTTTTATGAGTTTTAATGGAAGGTTTACAATTAATGTTGTTCTATTAGACAAACCATATTCTCCATAAAACTGAAGTGTATTGTCTGTTGTTTTTCTTTCTGTGTTATAGTCTGGATCACCAAATAAAGTATCATAATTATAAATTGAAGTAAAAGAAAACTGTGTGTAAAAAGTTCCTTTTTCTTTTGTCCACGGACTTTGAGAGTAGATAGAAAAACTTATAAAAAACAACAGAAGTCTTGTAAATTTTTTCATTTGTTTGATTTTAATATAACGTTAGTTGTTTTTACCGAACTTAACTTACATAAGCATTTAACAAATTATTTTGCAGATAATGTTTTAAAATGGGTATTTTTATTGATTAATAGATGAATTCATATAAAAACATAGAGGAAAAACTACATCAGTTTGTGCGAAAATTTTACATAAACGAATTGATAAAAGGAACGATTTTGTTTCTTTCGTTAGGGTTTTTGTACTTTTTTTTCACGCTTTTTATTGAATACTTTTTATGGTTAAAACCAACAGCAAGAACCATTCTTTTTTGGGTTTTTATATTGGTTGAATTGTATTTAGTATTCCGATTTATTTTAACGCCAATTTTTAAACTCATTGGATTAAAAAAAGGAATTTCCCTTACAGAGTCATCTAAAATTATCGGAAATCACTTTACAGAAGTAGGCGATAAGTTGATTAATGTTTTACAACTGAAAGAAATCTCAAATCAATCTGGTTTATTGTTGGCAAGCATTGAGCAAAAAGCGAAAGAATTACAACCGATTCCTTTTGCAAAAGCCGTTAATTTTAACACGAACACAAAGTATTTAAAGTACGCTGCAATACCTATTTTTATTTGGTTGTTGATTACAATTACGGGTAATTATAATATGTTTAATACTTCCTTTAAACGCGTTGTAAATCACAGAACAGCATTTGTACCACCCGCGCCTTTTTCTTTTTATTTAGTTAACGAGAGTTTAAAGGTGGTTCAAGGAAAACCGTTTACATTAGAGGTTGCAACCAAAGGAAGTGTTACGCCAACCGATGCGACTATTTTCTATAACAATCAAAGTTATTTTTTAAAAAATCAAAACGGCACATTCTCATACACTTTTACAGACTCAAGAAGTCATGTTAATTTTTACGTTGAAGCCAACGGAATTAAATCAGAAAGCTATCATTTAAACGTAATCAAAACACCAACAATTCAGAATATTTCTATTAATTTAAAGTACCCAAACTATATTCGTAAAAAGAACGAAACTATTAATAACACGGGATCAATTTTAATTCCAGAAGGCACAAAAACTACGTGGAACGTTGCTACAAATCAAACAGATTCTGTTGCGTTTATTTCTGATAAAAAGCAACAGTTTTTTTTACAATCTGAAACCAATCTTTTTTCACATTCAAAAATGGTTTTAAAACCGTTTAACTATCAAATAGCAACTTCAAATTCAGAATTAAAAGAGTTTGAAAAACTGTTTTTTAAAGTTGATGTTGTAAAAGATGAATTTCCTAAAATAGAAGTTTTTTCTGATATAGATTCGCTAAATAATACAGCACAATTTGTGGGTAAATTTTCTGATGATTACGGAATTAGAAAACTAGAAGTTGTTTTTTATGATGAAGATAATTCGAAACAAAAAATTACACAAAAAATCACACTAGATAAAAACCTAAACGAAGCTTTTTATTTTGACTTTCCAGGTGATTTAGTAATAAACAAAGGAATCGATTATGAAATTTATTTTCAGGTTTTTGATAATGATGATGTTCATGGAAGTAAAAAAAGCTTGAGTAAAAAATTCAGCTTTAGAAATAAAACCGAAAAGGAAATTGAAGAAGAATCTGTTGTACAGCAACGCAAACAAATCAAATCGATAGAAAACACGTTACAAAAAAAGCAAGAAGAAAAGAAAGAATTAGAAGAAATTAAACAAAACCTTCAAAATAATAAGAATGTAAATTGGAACGATAAAAAGAAGATCGATAATTACATTCAGCGCCAAGAACAATACAAACAAATGATGCAGCGTCAAACAGACAAACTGCAGGAGAACATTAAGGATTTACCGAAAGATTCAGAATCAATTAAACAAAAGAAAGAACAACTTAAAAAACGAATTGAAGAGCTTAAAAAATTAGAAAAAGAACAAAAGTTATTAGACGAATTAAAACGTTTAGCTGAAAAACTTAATAAGGATGATTTACTTAGAAAAGTAAAACAACTTACCGAGCAAAACAAACAACAAGAACGTAGTTTAGAGCGGATTTTAGAGTTGACAAAACGATTTTATGTGGAGCAAAAAACCATGCAAATCGCTAATAAATTAGATGACCTTTCTAAGAAACAAGATAGTGTTGCAAAAATGCCAAAATCCACCTTAAATCAACAAAAAGAAATAAAGACAGCGTTTAAGAAAATTGAAAATGAACTTAAGGATTTAGAAAAAGAGAATAAGGAGTTGAAAGAGCCAATGCAAATTCCTAATAATAAGTCTGAACAAAAAGAAATTAATAATCAGTTAAATAAGTCTGAACAGCATCAATCAGATAAAAAAAAGCAACAAAAAAACCAGAAGAAAGCTTCTCAAAAGATGCAAGAAATGAGTCAGAAAATGCAACAAGCAATGGATGCGATGGAAGGCGAAATGAAAGAAGCAAATCAAAAATCATTACGAATCATTTTAGAAAATCTTTTAAATTTTTCCTTTAAGCAAGAAAATTTAATGGAGCGTTTTTCAAAAATAAGTGTTTCTCGTCCAGATTTTGGTAAAGAATTAAAAAGTCAAAACACCTTAAAAACGTATTTTGAACATATTGATGATAGTTTATATGTGTTGTCGATGCGTTTGCCAGAAATTTCTACAATCGTTCAAAAAGATCTTACCAATGCACATTATAATTTAGATCAATCCTTAGAGAATTTTGCAGAAAGTAGATTTAATAACGGTTCATCTAATCAACAATACGTAATGACTTCGGTGAATAATTTAGCCGATTTTTTGAGTGATATTTTAGACAATATGCAACAACCAAAAAACTCGAAACCAGGAAAAGGGAAAAAAGGAGGGAAGTCGTTTAGTTTACCAGACATTATAAAAAAGCAAGGTGATCTTGTTAAAAAAATGCAGCAAGGTGATAAAAAAGGTCAACAACAAAACGTTAAGAAAAAGGGAGAAAGCAAAGGAAATAGACAAAATGATGGTTTGGATGGTGATTTATTTAAAACCTATCAAGAACAATCTCAGTTAAGACAAGAATTACAAAACGCTTTAAAGAACAACGGTAAAGGAAATAATCCTGAAGCAAGAAAAGTGTTAAAATCGATGGAACAATTAGAGAATGAAGTCCTAGAAAAAGGCTTTAATAAGGGAACAATTCAAAAAATGCAACAACTTAAATACAATCTTTTAAAATTAGACAAAGCTGCTTTTGAACAAGATAAAGATACCAAAAGAAAATCAACTTCTAATCAACAGAAATACAACTCAAACAATGCTAAACTGTTGATTAAAAAACTGTTTTATAATCAAACAGAAATATTAAACCGACAATCATTACCTTTGCAAAAAAATTACAAAAAGAAAGTACAACAGTATTTTGGTAATTTAAAAAAGGAAAAATAATTGTGATTGATTTTCATTACGAAACAGATTTTAAATTAACCAACGAAATACAACTTACAAATTGGGTTGTTAGCCGCATTGAAAGTGATGCTTTTAAGGTTGGAGAAATTAATTATATTTTCTGTGATGATGCTTACTTACATAAATTAAATGTTGAGTTTTTACAACACGATACTTTTACGGATATTATCAGTTTTGATAATACTTTAGGTAAAATTATTAGCGGAGATATCTTTATTTCGGTTGAAAGAGTTAAAGAAAATTCAAAAACATTTAATACTTCTTTTGATGAAGAAATACATCGTGTTATGATTCATGGCGTTCTACATTATATGGGGTTTAAGGATAAATCGAAAGAAGAACAAGCAATAATGAGAGCAAAAGAAAATCAATGTTTGTTTTTATTAAGTAGTTGATTTTCAGTAAAATAAAAATTAATTTTCACGTGAAACATATATAAATGAGTCTTTTTTCAACAACATATGATGTAATAGTAGTTGGTGGTGGTCATGCAGGAAGCGAGGCAGCGGCAGCAAGCGCAAATATGGGCGCGCACACATTACTAATAACAATGAGTTTGCAAACTATTGCGCAAATGAGTTGTAACCCCGCAATGGGTGGAATTGCAAAAGGACAAATTGTTCGTGAAATTGATGCTTTAGGTGGTTTTAGTGGAATTGTTACAGATAAAACGGCTATTCAGTTTAAAATGCTAAACAAGTCTAAAGGTCCAGCAATGTGGAGTCCAAGAGCGCAATCTGATAGAATGCGCTTTTCTGAAGAGTGGAGAAAAGTATTAGAGCAAACAGATAATTTAGATTTCTATCAAGATTCTGTAAACGGTTTGTTGTTTGAGGGTGATAAAATTATTGGTGTAAAAACAGTTCTTGGTTTAGAAATAAAATCAAAAACAGTTATTATAACAGCTGGAACTTTCTTAAACGGGTTGATTCATATTGGAGATAAAACTTTTGGAGGAGGAAGAGCAGGTGAAGGAGCTTCAACTGGAATTACAGAAGATTTAGTAGCAAAAGGTTTTGAGTCTGGAAGAATGAAAACAGGAACACCGCCAAGGGTAGATGCTCGTTCTTTAGATTTTTCTAAAATGACAGAACAACCAGGTGATGAAAACCCAACAAAGTTTTCGTATTTACCGTCTATAAAACCATTAACAAAACAACGTTCTTGTTATTTAACATATACGAATCCAAAGGTTCATGAAATATTGAGAGAAGGTTTTGATCGTTCACCGATGTTTAATGGTAGAATTCAATCTACTGGACCAAGATACTGTCCTTCGGTAGAAGATAAGGTCGATCGTTTTGCCTCAAAAGATAGACACCAAATGTTTATTGAACCAGAAGGTTGGGACACTGTTGAAATTTATGTAAACGGGTTTTCTACTTCGTTACCAGAAGATATTCAAGATAAAGCAATCAGAGCTGTTGAAGGGTTTGAAAATGTAAAGTTTTTGCGTTATGGTTATGCAATTGAATACGATTATTTTCCACCAACACAATTAACACATTCTTTAGAAACTAAGTTAGTAGAAAACTTATTCTTTGCTGGTCAAATAAATGGAACAACAGGTTATGAAGAAGCAGCCTCTCAAGGACTAATGGCTGGGATAAACGCGGCATTGAAAACTCAAAACAAGGAGCCCTTTATCTTAAAAAGAAACGAAGCTTATATTGGTGTTTTAATAGATGATTTAATCACAAAAGGGACAGACGAACCTTATAGAATGTTTACTTCAAGAGCCGAATATAGAACTTTATTAAGACAAGATAATGCTGATTTAAGATTAACGCCTAGAGCCTATGAACTAGGTTTAGCTTCTAAAGAACGCATGGATCTTGTTATCGAAAAGAGAGAAAAAACGGCATTATTAATTGATTTTTTAACGAATTTAAGTGTTAAAAAAGATGATTTAAATAATATTTTAGAAAAGAAAAACTTAGCTTTAGTGAATCAATCTATGAAGCTTTTTAAAGTTGCAACAAGACCGCAATTAGAGTTTGCAGACTTTGTTCACCTTGATAAATTAAACAGTTTTGTTTCTGAGCACAATATTAATTCTGATGTTATAGAGCAAGTAGAAATCTATTTAAAGTATTCTGGTTATATTGAAAAAGAAAAGAATAATGCAGATAAATTAAATAGGTTAGAAAACGTTAGTATCCCCCAAGCATTTGATTATTCAAAGGTTAAATCTTTGTCTTTTGAGGCAAAAGAAAAGTTGAATATAATTAAACCAACATCTATTTCACAAGCAAGTAGAATAAGTGGAGTTTCACCAAGTGATATTTCTGTGTTGTTGGTTTATATGGGAAGATAAAAACGATTGTTCCATGTGGAACAAAACTATATTGCTATAAAAATGAAGAAAGAAAAAGAGCTTTACAAAGGATTAACTCCTGCTATGAGTTGTAAAGATTATACGGTTTCTCAAGAATCGTATGAGTTATTGTTAAATAAAAAATTTGACATGATGGTTACACAACCAGTTCCGTCAGATTTAGAAAATTATTACAAAAGCGAAGACTATATTTCTCACACAAATGCAAGTAAAAGCATTGTTGATAAAATATATCAAAAAGTAAGAAGACGCACTTTACAAAATAAACTAAAATTAATAAACTCTTTCAATTTTACAGATAAAAAACTCTTAGATGTTGGATCCGGAACAGGAGATTTTTTAACAACCTGTAAAAATGATAATTGGAATGTTTTTGGGGTTGAACCAAGCGAAGAAGCAAGAGCAATTTCTGAAAATAAAAACGTAAAACCGATCAGTGATATTTCACTTTTAAAAGAAAATAATTTTGATGTAATTACACTTTGGCATGTGTTAGAACATGTCGAAAATTTATTAGAATATATTGAAACCTTAAAAGCGAAATTAAAACCAAATGGAGTGTTAATTATTGCAGTTCCAAATTATAAAAGTTTTGACGCAAAATATTATAAAGAGTTTTGGGCAGCTTTTGATGTGCCAAGGCATCTTTGGCATTTTTCTCAAACATCCATAAAAAAACTATTTTCGAATGTTTCTATGAAGGTAGAAAAAACACTTCCAATGAAATATGATTCATATTATGTTTCAATGTTGAGTGAAAAATATAAATCAGGAAGCTCTAATTTCTTAAAAGCATTTTATATTGGATTTCTTTCAAACTTAAAAGCAAAATCAACTTCTGAGTATTCTTCACTTATTTATGTGATTAAAAACACATAAAACAGCTTTTAAAAACGTTTTCTTAAACCAACCCATACCGAGAGAAGGGTTTTGTTGGTTAAAAATAAAAAACGCCTTAAAACCGATTATTTAAAACCATTTTTCATAAACAAAACTTATTTCGATTGGTTTTTAAAATAAGAAAAACTTATAATTGTTAGTTGCTTAATAAATATACACCCCAAAGTGAAATTATAAAATAAACCGCTAAAGTCATCGCACCAGCATAATCTTTTGCCAACCTTTGTCCAATCAATAAAAAAATAAGAGATAAAGCTGCTAATTCAGCTCCTAAAAGGGCGTATGTTTTTATTCCTTCATCTGCTAATTGGTAAATACCAAAAATCATAAAAAGACTTGCTACAATTTCTAAAATTAAAATTGTTGCCAATAAAAGAGGAACCATATTTTTTAAAGGTGAATTTGAAAAGTGTCCCTTTATAAAAGATAAATTTCCGTTCCAATCTGTAATTTTATCAATTCCAGATTGTAAAAAAGTTACGATTAAAAATAAAAGCGTTAAAACTTCTGTTGGGTAATTTTTTAATAGTTCCATAAGTAAATTAGTTATTCGACAAAATTACACAAAAGAAAGATGCGAGCAATAAATTATTAACTCGCATCTTATTAAATAATCAAACCAAACTTTTTTATAAATTATTTACCACACAATGCATCTAATTCTTCTTGACTATTAATTACAACTGTTACGCCGTCTTTTATTATTGATAAAGGAAAAACATAAACAGGTCTTGTTCCTTTTGTTAATGTTTGATGATATGCTTTTAATGCATCTTCATCTGCAATTTCTTGATTACTTCCATCATCTAATGTTACCGAAATAGGGAATACAAAAACAGGTCTTTTTCCTTTTTTAGGTTTTTTAACTAAAGCATCAAACTCTTCTTGAGAATTTACGATGGTTGTTTCTCCATTTTTTTCTACAGAAATAGGGAACACAAATTCTGGTTTTACACCTTCCGCTAAAGTATCTAAATATGCCTTAAACTCATCTTTATCAGCTATTTCTTGAGTTGATCCATCAGCTAAAACGATAGATAAAGGGAAAACTAAATTTGGTCTTCTTCCTTTTGCTGACTTTCCTTTTACAGCTTGTAGTTCATTTTCGCCAGAAACTTCTACCGTTGCACCGTTTACAATTAATGATAAAGGAAACACAAACACCGGTTTTACACCTTCATCTAAAGAATCTAAATAATCTCTTAATGCTTCTTTGTCTGCAATGTCTTGCGTTGATCCATCAACCAATTCTACTGAAATAGGAAATACAAATTCTGGCTTTTTCTTTCCTTTATTACTTCTGATTAAAGATTTTAACTGTTTCATATCTGTTACAGTTATTGATTCTCCATCGATTGTAATATCAAAAGGAAAAGTAATTTGAGGTCTACTTGTAGAAGTCGCATAATCTTCCATATCATAATCACTAGTTAAAGTTGTTGTTGATGATGAATTAGTGATTGCAGTTACAGGATATGTAATAATCATAGTTTCTACCATGCTTATAACCTCTTCTTTATTAAGTGATGCTTGTGCCTCAAAAAGATCTAAATCTTTTGTGGTTGAATCTTGACACGCAACCATTGAAATTACAATTATTGTTAGGGCGATTAATTTTTTTACGAATACTTTCATGATTTTTATTTTTAATGTTCGTAAATAAAACAGCTAACTAAAAGATTACCCTACCAAAAAAGTAAAAAAAATAAAAATTTCGCCTATTTTTGAGGAATAATAAGGGTTTCATGTTAGAAAAAAAATCAGTTTGTGAATCGAAAGTGTTTGAAGAAATCTATTCTGAACACTCTAAATCACTATATAATTTTGCTTTTTACAAATCTGGAAACTCTGCTAAATCAGAAGATTTGGTACAAGATGCATTTATTAAAATGTGGGATAATTGTGCTAAAATCATTTTTGAAAAAGCAAAATCTTTTCTTTTTACCGTTGTAAATAATTTATTTTTAAATCAAGTTGCGCATCAAAAAGTAGTTTTAAATTATAACTTGATTGGTAAAAAAGAATCTACAAATGAAAACCCGGAATTTCTATTAGAAGAAAAGGAATTTATGGACAAACTTCAAAACGCTATTTCAGATTTAAAAGAAGGACAACGAGAAGTTTTTTTATTAAGCAGAATTGATAAAAAAACGTACAAAGAAATTGCAGAAATGCTTTCAATCTCTGTAAAAACTGTTGAAAAAAGAATGACTTTGGCATTAAAGCAATTGAGAGAAAAAGTAGGAAACATATAATTATTGAATAAAAAGTAGGGTATTTAACAATCAAGCTGTTATACTTACAAAGAAACTAAAAATGAAGAACGAATATACAGACGATACATTTTTATCTCGTTGGTTAAATAATGATTTAACGAACGAAGAATTAGTTTCATTTCAAAAAACTACTGAATATAAAGAGTATCAAAAAATTATTGATGCAACGCAGAACTTTAATGCTCCTACCTTCAATAAAACTCAAGTTTTAGAGAGAATACTTCAAAAAACAAAACATCAAAAAGTAAGAAAATTAGTTCCAAATTGGATGTATGCAGCAGCGGCTTCAATTGCCATATTAATTTCTACAGTTTTTTATTTAACAAGTTCTGACGAAACATTTTCAACTTCGTTTGGAGAACAATTAGCATTGGTTTTACCAGATGGATCAGAGGTTTTATTAAACTCAAAATCATCTTTATCATATAAAAAAAGTGATTGGTTTGACGGCAAAAGAACACTTGAATTAAAAGGAGAGGGTTACTTTAAAGTAAAAAAAGGTTCTAAGTTTAGTGTAAACTCAGAAAACGGAAGCGTGAGTGTTTTAGGAACTCAATTTAATGTAAAAACAGACGCTTCTTATTTTGAAGTTCTGTGCTTTGAAGGAAAAGTACAAGTAAAGAGCAGTGAAGAAACAGCTATTTTAACTCAAGGTTTATCATTTAGAAAAATTGGAAATAATAGTTCTGAAAAAGATAACTTTATCAACACAAAACCAAATTGGATAGAAGGAGAAAGTAGTTTTAACAACACGCCTTTACAATTTGTTTTGTCTGAATTAGAAAAGCAATATCAAGTAAAAATCGCTTCACAAAAGATTGATGTAAATACATTATTTACAGGAACGTTTACGAATAAAAACCTAAATTTAGCGCTACAAACAATATGTGTTCCTTTATCTATTCAATTTAAAATCACCGAAGATAAAGTTGTGCTTTCTAAAAAATAAGAATGCTTAAAAAACTCATTTTATTTTTTTGTTTTCTTTTTGTTTTTGTTGCTCTATTTGCACAAAATCAATCAGAAAAAACCCCATTACAATCTATTTTATTAAAGATTGAAAAAGAGCACAATGTTAAGTTTTCTTATAATTCAAACTTGATAAAGGGAACTACTTGTATTCCGTTTAAAAATGAAAAAACCTTAAAAGAAAAATTAGCAAACCTTAGTAAACAAACCTATTTAAACTTTAACAAAATTGACGCAAGATATATTGTAATTGCAGAAAAAGAAATCACAAAAAACAACATAATTTGTGGTGTTTTAACAAATGCAAAAAACAAAGAATTTGCAGCATATTCTTCAATCATAATTAAAGGAACATCGCGGGGAACAACTTCTGATGAAAATGGAGAATTCATTCTTAAAAATATAGTCTCCAATCAAATAATTGAAATTCAAAGTATTGGTTTTCTTTCTGTTGAAATTCCTGTTTATAAATTTCTAAATCAACCTTGTTTAAAAATTGAGTTAATAGAAGAAAATATTGAATTAGAAGAAGTACTAATAAGCGATTATATTACACAAGGAATTTCTAAAAAGCAAAACGGAGCTATTGAGGTATCGCCAAAGAAACTAGGAATTTTACCCGGTTTAATTGAACCCGATGTTTTGTTGAGTTTGCAATTATTGCCAGGAATTCAAAGTTCGTCAGAAACCGCTTCTGGTTTACAGATCAGAGGTAGTTCTCCAGATCAAAACCTAGTACTGTTCGATGGAATAAAAATGTATCAAAGTGGTCATTTCTTTGGACTTATTTCTTCATTTAACCCATATGTAACAAAAAAAGTAAGTTTGTATAGAAACGGAACCAAAGCAAAATTTGGAGATCGAATAGGTGGCGTTTTAGACATTAGCTCTGGAGAAGATATTCCAAAATTTGAAGCAGGTTTTGGAGTAAATTTAACACACACAGATGCTTTTATAAAAACTCCTTTATTTAATGATAAAGCTGGTTTGGTTTTTTCAGTAAGAAGATCAATTACAGATCTAGTAGAAACGATTACGTATAAAAACTTCTCTGAAAGTGTTTTTCAAAACACTCGAATTTTAGACGGGCTCGTTAATAAACCAAATCAATCATCTAATGTGAATAACGATTTTTATTTTCAAGATTATAATTTAAAATTTGTGGTAGATATATCAACTAAAAGCAAGTTATCTATCAGTAATTTATTTAATATAAATCAATTAGAATTCTCTTCAGAAAACGAACGTTTTAGAGAAAAAACAATCGACAATATTACCTATAAAAATAGTGGAACTAGGTTTTTATGGAGTCACAAAACATCAGCTAATTTTTCACAGAACGTAGATTTTCATATTTCAGAATATGACTTTGATTATTTTGGTAACAGAAACGAAACAAGAAACAATCAAAATGATAATCAAAATCGAGAATTTGAAATAAAAAACAATGTAAAAGACAACGGAATTAATTATGATTTTACATATAATTTTAATACCGGTTATCAATTTAATGGTGGTTATCAATTTTCTAAAACCAATATTTATTATTTATTTAATACAAACCTTAACACGCCCGATAACGTACTATTAAGCACAGAAAACAGCTCAAATATTACCAATGCATTATTTTCTGAAATCAAATATAACAACCCTAATTCTTTTATAAGTTTTGGTTTAAGAGCAAATCATTTTTCCTCATCAAAAGAATGGTTTTTTGAGCCGCGCCTTTTTGCATCAACAAAAATCTCAGATTCATTTTCTCTAAAAACTTCAGGAGAAATAAAAAACCAAGCGGTAAGTCAAATTATTGAATATAGAAACAACGGAATAGGTTTAGAAAACAACATTTGGGCAACAGCAAACAATGCGATTCCGATTTTAAATAGTAAACAAATTTCAATTGGATTTTTATATCAAAATAATGGATGGAATTTAGATGTAGATATTTATAAAAAGAAGGTAAAAGGCATAACGTTAATGACGGATGATATTGCGAACAGCACACCAAATAATCAAGTTCCTTTTTATATTTCTGGAAAAAGTGATATTTTGGGACTAGACCTTTTATTAAAAAAACGTTTTGGAAATTATCGTTCTTGGATTAGTTATTCATTTTCAAAAACCAATCAACAATTTAAAGAATTAAATAATGGAAATTCTTTTAACGGAATAAATAGTATTCCGCATTCTTTTACCTGGTCTCATACCTATAAAATGAATCAATTTGAGTTTTCTTTAGGATGGAAATTACGTTCTGGAATTCCATACACAGAGTCAACAGGAACATTCACAGACAAAAATAATAATTTACGTGTTTCTTATGGAAACGTAAACGCACAAAGACTACCAAATTATCAAAAGTTTGATTTTTCATCAACCTATAAGTTTAATTTTTCTAAAAAGAAAAATATTGAAGGAAAAATAGGTTTATCGCTAATGAATGTTTTTAATAAACAGAATATTTTAGATAGAACTTACGAATTAAAAGTTGTGAATTCTCCTGGAAATATTGAGGAACAAAAATTAGTAAAAACAGATAGGTTATCTTTAGGTTTTACGCCTAACCTAGTTTTTAGACTTACCTTTTAACTGTTAATTACAGCTTCTTTTGTGTGTAGTAAACGTGTTAGTTTTATAGATAAATCTAACAAAATAATCTTGGCATTTCCGTTTCTTTCAATGTGATAAATAGCTGAACTAATCTCATTACTTATCTCTAAAACGTTTCCACTATGTACAAATGGAGCAAACTTTTTTAAATCAAACCCAGCAGTTTCTGTTTCTAAAAAAACAATTGAACCTGAATTGTAATTCAACAACATAGCTTGTCTAAAAAACTGTAAACAATATTGTAAAAAACGCTTTTGAGTTTCTCTACCGCTTTTTGAAATTTCATCGCTCCAAGAAACTAATTGCTGCACAACTGTAGCGTTTCCTTTAGCTTTAAAGGCTGTTCTAACCCAAGTAATAAACCAAGTTTCGAAGATAGAATCACTAGAATCGTGATGTAATAAATGCAATGCTTTATTATAATTTCCTTCAGCTTGATGTGCCAATTTATATGCAGAGCTTTCAGAGATTTTCTCTTTTGTTATTAAAGATTGTGCAATTTCTTCTTCTGACAATGCAGGAAAATGAATTGCTTGGCAACGAGACTTTATGGTATTAATAATCTGCTCATCATCTTCTGTACACAAAATAAAAACAGTTTTTTCTGGCGGCTCTTCAATCAGTTTTAATAATTTATTTGCAGCAGAAATATTCATTTTTTCTGCCATCCAAATAATCATCACTTTAAAACCACCTTCGAACGATTTTAATTGCAACGATTTTACAACCCTTTCAGCTTCATCAACACCAATTAATCCTTGTTTGTTTTCAACTCCTATAAATTGCAACCAATTGTAAAGACTTCCATATGATTGTTCTTTAACAAACGTTCTCCAGTCTTCTAAAAACAAATCACTAACTGGATGTTTTTTTACTTTATCATTAGATGTTACAGGAAAAGCAAAGTGTAAATCTGGATGTGTTAATTTTTCGCATTTAATTCGGCAAGATTCTTCATCTTTACTAGTGTAACAAAGCAAATACTGTGCATAAGCAATTGCCATAGGTAAAGTTCCAAAACCCTCTTTTCCAACAAACAATTGTGCGTGTGGAATCCTACCATTCTCTGTTGTAGATTTTAGGTGATTTTTAATATGATCTTGGCTTATAACATCTTTAAAAAACATAGCACAAATATATAACTTTTACTTACTGAAAACACCATTGCTATTTTTTGATTAGTAATTTTTTGTAACCTTCTTAAATAAGTACATTTGTAAAAAAACAAAAAGCAATGCCATTACTAAATGATTTTAATTTCGAGAATAAAAAAGCACTAATAAGAGTAGATTTTAATGTGCCATTAAATGATGAATTTAAGGTAACAGATGCTACACGAATTCTTGCAGCAAAATCAACAATTGACGCTATTTTAAACGATGGAGGTTCCGCAATATTAATGTCGCATTTAGGAAGACCAAAAGGAAAAGAAAATAAATTTTCTATGGCCCATATTGTAGAAAAAGTTAGTAGAGTTTTAGGTGTAAAAGTTAAATTTATAGATGATTGTGTTGGTGTAAAAGTTGAGAAAGCAGTTTCAGAATTAAAAGCAGGAGAAGTTTTATTATTAGAAAACTTACGTTTTTATACCGAAGAAAAAGCGGGAGATAAAAGTTTCGCAGAACAACTTTCTAAATTAGGTGATGTTTATGTAAATGATGCTTTTGGAACAGCACATAGAGCACATGCTTCAACAGCAATTATTGCAGATTTTTTTCCAAAAAACAAATGTTTTGGAAATTTATTAGCAAGAGAGATTGATAGTATAAATAAAGTTTTAAACGATAGTCAAAAACCTGTAACAGCAATTTTAGGAGGAGCAAAAGTATCTTCAAAAATTGGCGTTATAGAAAATATTTTAGACAAAGTAGATCATATTATTATTGGTGGTGGAATGACTTTTACTTTTGTAAAAGCACTTGGCGGAAAGATTGGAAGTTCTTTAGTAGAAAATGATAAACAAGAATTGGCTTTAGCAATTTTAGAAAAAGCAAAAGCAAAAAATGTTCAAATCCATTTACCTATTGACGCAATAATTGCAGAGAACTTTAGCAATGATGCAAATACAAAAGAAGTAGATACAAGTGAAATTCCTGATGGGTGGATGGGATTAGATTCTGGAACAAAAACAGCAGAAAAATTTGCAGAAGTAATTGCAAAATCTAAAACTATTTTATGGAACGGACCATTAGGGGTTTTTGAAATGGAAAACTTTTCAAAAGGAACAATCGAATTAGGAAACGCCATTGCAGAAGCAACAAAAAACGGAGCATTTTCTTTGGTTGGAGGAGGAGACTCTGTTGCCGCAGTGAAGCAATTTGGTTTTGCAGAAAAAGTAAGTTATGTTTCAACAGGTGGAGGGGCAATGTTAGAGATGTTAGAAGGAAAAACATTACCAGGAATTGAGGCTATTTTAAAGTAATTTTAAACAAATATGAAATACACAACATTACCAAATTCAGACATAAAAGTTTCTAAAATTTGTTTAGGAACGATGACTTGGGGACAACAAAACACTGAAGCAGAAGGACACGAACAAATGGATTATGCGTTGGAAAAAGGTGTTAACTTTTTTGATGTAGCTGAGTTATATCCAATTCCTGCGAAAGCAGAAACTTATGGTTCAACAGAAAAAATTATTGGTTCTTGGTTTAAAAAAACAGGAAACAGAGATAAAATTATATTGGCAACAAAAATTGCTGGCTGGGGTGCTTATACCGCACATATAAGGAAAGACGGATTTAGCAAAAGAGCGATTAAAGAAGCGGTAGAGAACAGTTTAAAAAGGTTACAAACAGATTATATCGACTTGTATCAGTTGCATTGGCCAGAAAGAGCTGCAAACTGTTTTGGCGTTAGAGATTATCCATATAAAAACCATAAAGAACATTACGAAAATCATTTAGAGATTTTAGAAACATTAAACGATTTTGTAAAAGCAGGAACGATAAGAAAAGTAGGGTTATCTAATGAAACACCTTGGGGTACAATGCAATATTTGCAAACTGCAAAAGAACACAATTTGCCAAGAATGTCTACGATTCAGAATTCTTATTCTTTATTACATAGAGCATATGAATATGGAATGTCTGAAGTTTCTTTAAGGGAAAACATTGGACTATTAGTATATTCTCCTTTAGCGTTTGGTGTGCTTTCAGGAAAATATGTCGGAGGTAGGTTACCTTCTGATTCTCGTGTAGCATTGTTTCCTAATTACAATAGATACTCTTCTCCAGAATCAGAAAAAGCGGTGATTGAATATCAGAAAATTGCTAAGAAAAACAGATTGTCTTTGGTAGAACTTTCTCTTGCTTTTGTAAATCAATTGCCGTTTGTTACAAGTAATATTATTGGTGCTTCAAAAATGACTCAATTAAAAGAAAACATCAATAGCATTAATATTCATTTATCAGATGACATTATTGATGAAATAAATGCTATTCATAAAAGAATGCCAAACCCAGCTCCATAATTACGGTGCAAACTTGAACATAAAAAACCCGAAGTAAAGTTTACTTCGGGTTTTTTTATGTTTTGATTACGAATAGTAATTCTATTTTTCAATGAGGTTCATTGAAGTTGTTTTAAAACGATTATTTTCAATTGTTCCAACTACATTTGCGGTTCTAATCACTTCACAAAACCCCGTGTTTTTTCGTGAGCATCACCAAAATCATCAATGTGTACTCCATCAACGAAATATGCTTTTCCATCAATTTTTACAGCTAAATCACAACCCTTTTGATCTGTATGATTAAATTGACATTGACCACAAGAAACTTCTGCAACGATTTCTTTTTCTTTCTTATCTTTGCAAGAAAAAAGAATCAATAAACTTAAAAACATTAATTTCTTCAGAATTAGTAACCAATTTTAGTTCGGACTCTTTTTAAAACACCAGCAGCAACTTTTCTAGCTTTCTCTGCACCAATTGCAAGTGCTTCATCAAGTTCATTTAAGTTGTTCATGTAATGATTGTATTTTTCTCTTTCGGTAGAAAAACGATTTAAAATCAATTCGAATAAAGCCTGTTTTGCATGACCGTAACCATAGTTTCCACCTATATAATTTGTTCTCATAGCTTCAGTTTGTTCTTCTGTCGCAATTAACTTGTACAAAGCAAAAACGTTATCAGTATCTGGGTTTTTGGGTTCTTCTAACGGTGTACTATCTGTTTGAATTCCCATAATTTGCTTGCGTAATTTTTTATCCCCTAAGAAAATATTGATGTAATTATCACGAGATTTACTCATCTTCTCTCCGTCGGTTCCTGGAACTAGTTTTGTGTCTTCGCTAATTTTAGCTGTTGGTAAAACCAATGTTTCACCGACTACATTATTAAATCGACTAGCAACATCGCGTGTCATTTCTAAATGCTGTAATTGATCTTTTCCAACAGGAACAATTTCTGCATCATACAATAAAATATCTGCAGCCATTAACATCGGATATGAGAATAAACCAGAATTTACATCAGATAACCTGTCTGCTTTATCTTTAAAACTATGTGCTAATGTTAAGCGTTGATAGGGAAAATAACAACTTAAATACCATGACAGCTCTGTTACTTCTGGTACATCACTTTGCCTGTAAAAAACAGTTGAATTTACATCTAAACCACATGCAAGCCAAGTTGCCGCAACGCTATACGTATTATTTTTTAAGGTTTCTCCATCTTTTATTTGTGTTAAAGAATGCATATCTGCAATAAATAAAAATGTTTCTTCTTTGGCTTCTTTTGCCATTTGAATTGCAGGTAAAATAGCACCTAATAAATTTCCTAAATGTGGTGTTCCTGTACTTTGTACGCCAGTTAAAACTCTAGACATTAATTTGTGTTTAAATAATTTTTAAATCTAAAGCAAAAATACAGTTTTAATAAAGAAAAGCCAATAAGAATATTAATTACTACATTTGGCGACAATGGAATTCTTTAAAAATATTTTGCGTTTAATTTGGCGCGTTTGGTTTTATGTTTTTTTCGGCATATCGTTAATTGTAATGATGCCAGTTTTGTTTGTATTAACGATTCACGAAAATCAGTATCCTTTTTTATATAAAATCATAAGATGGTTTTCTAAAACCTTAATTTTTGTGATGGGTTTTCGATTAAAAAAGGAAATTTTAGAACCCTTGGATATTGGAAAAAGTTATATGTTTTGCCCCAACCATTCATCAATGTTAGATCCTTTTATTCTAATAAGTATGGTTAAAAACCCGATAGTTTTTGTAGGAAAAGCGGAGCTTAAAAAGATTCCAATTTTTGGGTTTTTCTATAAACGTATTTGTATTTTGGTTGATAGAAGTAGCCAAAGTAGCAGGAAAAAGGTTTATTTAAGTGCAAAAAGAAGATTAAAAAACGGAACAAGTGTTGCTATTTTTCCTGAAGGGATGGTTCCGACCGAAGATGTTATTTTAAGTCCGTTTAAAAACGGCGCATTTAGTTTGGCAATTGAGCATCAAATTCCGATCATTCCTGCAACATATTATGATTGTAAGCGTTTCTTTTCATGGACCTTTTTTAAAGGAAGACCAGGAAAAATTAGAATTAAACAGCACAAACCGATTTATACGAAAGGTTTAGTTAAACAAGATCTAAAGACCATTAAAGAAGAGGTATTTGGTGTTTTATTTAACGATCTATCTAAGGATAGTGTTTATATGAAAGACACAAATAGAAATATTAAATGAACGAATTAAATCATAAATACAGCGAGAAGGAAGAAAAATTAAACATTGCAACACACGCTTTTGGGTTGCTTTTAAGTATTATCGCCTTTTCTTTTTTAGTTTTAAAAGCAATGCTTTTTGATGGTTTTTGGAAACCTGCGAGCATATTTATTTTCGGATTTAGCTTAATCATTTTATATGCAGCTTCTACATTTTATCACGCAGCAAAAACACCAAAATTAAGAAGGAAATTAAACATCTTTGATCACGCAGCAATTTATGTTTTAATTGCTGGAACCTATACACCCTTTACAATTATCACCTTAGAAGGACAAACAGGCTGGATTATCTTTGGATTAACCTGGTTTTTTGCATCAACAGGAATCATTTTAAAACTTTTTTTCACGGGTAAATTTGACAAACTCTCAACAATTATGTATGTGTTAATGGGATGGCAAATTGTTTTTGCAATCAAACCTTTATTAGAAAAACTTTCAGAAGAAGGATTGTTTTGGTTGTTTGCTGGCGGAGTATTTTATACAGTTGGGGCTGTATTATATTCGATAAAAAAGATTCCTTATAATCATGCAATATTTCACTTTTTCGTTTTAGCAGGAAGTTTATCTCACTTTATCTCAATTTATTGTTATGTGTAATGTGCTAAAATGTTAGTTTTTATTAAAAACGATAGGTTTTTTTAAAAAAACAAAAAAAACAGAACAAAACGGCAATTTTTTAATTGTTTTTGAGTTTAAGGTAAATAAATCTTATTTAGGGGGTAGGTTTATTAAATTTCCTCGAGCTTTTGTTCGAGGTTTTTTTATACCCAAGATTTATATGGAAATCTACTTAAAGACGAGTTGTAATATTTGACTTCTCCAGTAACTTCTTTCCCCAACCAATTTGGTTTTGAAAAGCTTTCATTTTCGTCAGCTAGTTCTACTTCAGCAATAATTAAATCAGAGTTTTCATCCAAAAACTCATCTACTTCAAAAGTGTGTTTTTTTGATTTTATATAATATCGATATTTTTCGATAACTGTTTTTTCAGTTAAGAGCATTAATTGTTCAGCCTCTATAACCGGAATTTCTTTTTCCCACTCAAAACGGATTGTACCAGTATTATTTGACTTTCCTTTAATCGTTAAATACGCCTTGTCTTCAATAATTCTAACACGAACAGTTCTTTCTTTATCAGAATTTAAAAAACCTTGTTTTATATGCTTTTTTTTAAAAGCGATTTCTTTAAAAGAATTGTTTTTTACTAAAAATTTACGCTCTATTTCTAGATTCATTTATTTGCTGTTAATATTTGTACTAATGTATTGCTTTTTATCGTTATTGTTACAATTATTAGATATCTTTGAAGTATAAAAATGCGTTCTTTATGAAGAAAAACGTTTTGTTTTTTTTACTATTAATTCCTTTTTTTTCTTTTTCTCAAACCGATTATAGCAATCGCTGGGAAGACTTTTATTCGTACAATAATGTGAAAGATTTTATCACTATAAATGATAAAATTTATGCATTAACTGATAATGCGGTTTTTATTTACGACACCAATTCTGAGGAAATACAAAAGCTTTCATCCATAAATGGCCTTTCTGGTGAAACAACTTCTGCCATTCATTATAATATTACAAATGAAAGGTTGATTATTGGTTATGAAACAGGTTTAATTGAGGTTTTAAACAAAGACGGAAGCATTAAAATTTCAGCGGATATTGTTAACTTTAATCAATCAGGAGAAAAAAGAATTAATCAAATTACTGAGTTCAATAACTTATTATACATTTCTACGCCTTTTGCTGTAGTAGTTTATGATGTTGATAAGTTAGAGTTCGGTGACACTTATTTTATTGGTGCTAATTCTACTTCAGTAAAAATAAATCAAACATTAATTACAGGAAATCAAATTTATGCAGCAACAGAAAACGGAATTTATGTTGCAAGTTTAGCGAACCCAAATTTGATAGACTTTAATAACTGGCAACTTACTTTTGCAGGAAATTACACAAATATTACCAGGTTTAATGCAAAAATTTATGCATCAAGAGGTAATGATTTAGTAAATATTAATGTGACAAACTTAACCGTTGTAAAAACGTTTCCGAACGCAATTAAAAAGCTAAAAACTAGCGGGCAAAACTTAACGGTAACATCCCAATTAGCTGCAGCAGTTTTAAACACTAATTTGACTCAGGTTTATCAAATTTCACCTACTGTAAACTATAATTTTACACTAAATAATGCATCAACTTTTGGCAATGAATTATTTTTAGCAACTAATGAATTTGGGATTTTACAAGTTCCCGTTTCAGGAAATCAAAACTTTACAGAAATTCACCCTAAAGGACCACTTTCTAACAGTGTTTTTTCGATGGATGCTTTAAATAAAAACATTTGGTTTGTCTACGGCGGTTATAATTCGGCTTATGTTCCAACTGGAAACCTAAAAGGATTTAGTCATTACAATGGTTCAGAATGGAAAAACACAACATTTACAAATGCTGTTCCAGTTTTAGATTTGGTGAACGTTACAATTGATCCTGATCATGAAAACAGAGCTTTTTTAAGTTCTTATTCAGACACCAACTCTGGAAATGTTTTATCTGGCGGAGGCTTGCTAGAGGTGGTTGATGATCAAATATTAAATTTTTACAATTCAAGAAATAGCCTTTTAGAAGATCTTTTTCCGAATGACCCAAACAGAATTACAACAAGAATTAACGGCACAACTTTCGACAACCAGGGAAATCTTTGGGTTACAGATGTTCTTGCCTCTAACAAGCTTAAAAAACTCACTCCAAGCGGATCTTGGCAGGCATTTGACTTAAGAAGTATTCAAACGAATAAGGCAGAAGAGTTAAACACCATAAAAGTTGATAAAGCGAATAGCTTGTGGATAGGAACAAGAAGAAATGGCGCGTATGTTTTTAACGAAAGGGGATCAAGAAAAAGAGCACTAACAACTGAGCCAACAAAAGGGAGTTTACCGAACGCAAATGTAAGAACAATAGCAGTTGATAAAAACAATAGAATTTGGCTTGGAACACAATCTGGTTTGGCAGTTTTTTACAACGCAAACGGTCTCTTTGAAGCCAATATTTATGACGTTGAGCCTATTATTATTTTAGATGATGGAATTCCGAAAAAACTGTTAGGAAATCAAACAGTTAATTCAATTGTTGTTGATGGGGCGGATAATAAATGGTTCGGAACAGATAATGGCGGTGTTTTATATACAAATCCGAATGGACAAAACACCATTGCAAGTTTTAATAAAGACAACTCACCCTTACCATCAAACAAAATATTAAATATTAGTGTTGATATTACTAATGGAAAAGTTTATTTCGCTACAGATAAAGGCGTTGTTGCTTATAAGAGTAATGTTGCGAGTTTTGGAGAAACGCTAGAAGCTGTTTATGCGTATCCAAATCCTGCTTTAAAAAAGCATCAAACGGTTACAATTGATGGAAAAAACGGAAACCATTTACCGAAAGGAACAAATGTTAAAATTTTAGATGTTGCCGGTAATTTGGTATATGAAACAAACGTTGTTGAGGGACAAGAAATCCAGGGAGGAAAAGTGGTTTGGAATAAAACTAATTTAGCAGGTAAAAAAGTAGCTTCAGGTATTTATATTGTTTTACTATCTAATGATGATGCAACGGAAACTTCAACTACAAAAATTGCAATTATAAATTAATGGCATTAATTAAAACAAAAGCAATTGTCTTAAGTTCGTTAAAATACAGCGATACTAGTTTAATTGTTCGATGTTTTACTTTAGAAGACGGATTAAAATCATATTTATTAAAAGGGGTTTTAAGCGCAAAAAAAGGGAAAATAAAAGCAGCTTATTTTCAGCCATTAACCCAACTAAATATAGAAGCGAGTCACAATACAAAAGGGAATTTAAATAGTATAAAAGAAGTTCATGTTGTAAATCCATATAAAAACATTTACACCAATATTTTTAAGCAAACAATCGTGCTTTTTTTGTCTGAAATGCTAAGTAGCACAATTCAAGAAGAAGAAGCAAATGAGCAATTATTTTCATTTTTAGAAACGTCTTTTATTTGGTTAGACACCAACGACAAAACATCAAACTTTCATCTACTTTTTTTATTAAACCTATCTAAGTTCTTAGGTTTTTATCCAGATACAACAAATATAAATCACTCATATTTTAATTTAATTGACGGGAACTTTAATGAATCACCTTTAGAAAAGGAAGTTGTTTTTGGCGATAATTTAACACAATTTAAAAAGCTATTGGGCACAAATTTTGATGGTATAGAATCGATAAATTTTAACAAAAAAGAAAGACAACAAGTTTTACAAATCATAATTCGTTATTTTGAATTACATTTGGACGGATTTAGACGACCGAAGTCTTTAAAAGTTTTAGAAACAGTATTTAACTGATGATGAAGAGAATTTTTACCTTATTAATTGTTTTTTATAACATTACAATTTTTGGACAAAAGATAAAAATTGTAGATGATGAAACAGGTTTTCCTATAAGCGAAGTTGCTATTTACAACAAAAACTTAACCATTTCTACGATTACAGACGATGATGGATTTGCTGATATTTCTAGTTTTAACCAACAAGATTTATTGTTAATTTCACATATTTCATACACAACTTTTAACATCACTTTTAAGAAGTTAAAGAAGACCAAGTATATCGTAAAACTAACCAAGAAAACAGCTCAATTAGATGAGGTTGTCTTGTCTGTATTTAAAAAACGAGAAAAATCAACCCGAATTGCAGAACAAACGGTTGCAATCACAAAAGAAGATATTTTAAAAGAATCTCCTCAAACTTCAGCCGATTTATTAGCTTCAATCCCTGGAATTAAAGTTCAGAAATCACAATTTGGTGGTGGTAGTCCAGTTTTAAGAGGAATGGAATCTAACCGTGTTTTATTAGTTGTTGATGGTGTTAGAATGAACAACGCAATTTATAGAAAAGGACATTTACAAAACTCCATTACAATTTCTCCATCAATTTTAGAGCGCACCGAAGTTGTATTTGGCCCTTCCTCGGTTATTTATGGGTCTGATGCTTTAGGTGGCGTAATTCATTACTATACAAGAACACCAAAAACGGCTGAAAAAGAAAATATAAAAAGTAATTTTTTCTCCAGATTTGGAACAGTAAATCAAGAAATTACTACAAATATATCTGCCGAATTAAGTTTTAAAAACTGGGCTTCATTTACAAGTTATACTCAAAGTTCTTTTAGTGATTTAAAAATGGGGAAAAACAGAAGTCACGGTTTTAAAAACTGGGGGTTAGTTCCTTTTTATTCCAAAAACATTGATCAAAATTATTTCGCAAACCCAACGAAAAGTTCAAACCAAAACACCCAAAGAAATACAGGTTATGAGCAAAAGGATTTTTTACAAAAATTTTATATTCCTTTTTCAAAAAGAACAGATATAACAGTTAATCTACAATACTCAACATCTTCAAACATTCCAAGATTCGATAGGTTAACAGAGCTCAAATCTGGATCATTAAAGTTTGCAGAATGGTATTATGGACCTCAAGAACGTTTTTTAGCTTCAACTCAACTCGCTATTAATCCAGAAAAGAAATGGTTAAGTAGTGGAACTTTTACAGCTTCTTATCAAAACATAAAAGAGTCTAGGGTTCAACGAAAGTTTAATGATTTACAGCGTCTTTATAGGAATGAAGAGGTTGATGTTTATACACTAAATGGAGATTTTTCTGTTCCACTGACTAATGATAAAAACAGAAATTTATCTTATGGGTTTGAAGTAACTTATAATGATGTGAAATCAACATCAGAAGGAAAAATAATAGCACCATCGAGTAATAAAGTTGTTGGTTTAGTTGGAAGTTTTAAAGTACAATCTCGTTTTCCTGATGGCGGAAGTAGCTATACAAGCTCTGCTGTTTATACTGATTATAGACAAGATCTTAATAAAAAAGCGACTTTAAACACGGGAATTCGTTTAACCAACACAATGTTAAACGCAAAGTGGCTTGACCAAACATTTATTGCTTTACCAAACACAGAAATAGAACTTACCAATACTGCTTTAACAGCAACAATTGGCTATGTTTATAAACCAACAAAAGACTGGAAATTGAATAGTGTAATTTCATCTGGATTTCGCTCACCAAACATTGATGATGTAGGTAAAATACGCGAAAAAAATGGAGATGTTACTTTGCCAAATGTTGAGTTGAAACCAGAATTTGCTTACAATGCAGAAATCGGTATTTTAAAGTTTTTTAATCAAAGAAAATTTAGTGTTGGATTCAATACGTATTACACCCTTTTAGACAATTACATTACTAGAGAAGCAGATGGCAATACCATTCTGTATGATGGAGAAATAGGAAGTGTTGTAAAAAACATTAACAAAGGAAGGGCTTATATTACTGGTTTTACAGCAAATTATTTTGGAAGATTAAACAACAGTTTTAAAACTTCTGGATCCATAACTTACACAAAAGGAAAAACATTTGACACCAATGAGCCGATGTCTTCAATTCCACCATTATTTGGGAGATTTGAAATTAGCTATCGAAAAAACAGAATAGAATTGTCTGTTGATTATCGATTTAATGCAAAAAAAGACATTAAGGATTATAACATTTCTGAAGGAATTGATAACCATGTTCAAACGCCAATTATCAACGTAAATGCAACAAACGTAGTTGATAAATATTATGGAACACCAAGCTGGCAAACTTTAGGCCTAAACGGAAAATATAATGTAAATCAGAATTTCTGGATTCAAGGAAAAGTAACAAACTTATTTGACGAACATTATAAAGAGTTTGCTTCTGGAGTTTCTGCTCCTGGAAGAAATTTTTCAGTTGCGCTTCACGCTACTTTTTAGACTTAATCTTATTCCCATCAGTATCAAAATTTTGAGATAAAACTTGCTCAGTTTTAATAACTGTTACAGCAAGTGTTAACAACAAAAAAACCATTGGCTGCCAAGTAATATCTATCGAGGTAACAAAAACAAAAAGTAAAGCGGCTAAAAAAGAAATCGCTGAATATTTAATCAGAGTATTGTTAAAAAAGGAGTTTGAAAAACTCCAAATCTCTTCATTTTTCATTGATTTATTAGTTCTGTAACCGTACAAAGCATTTATTTTTTTTGGAGGAAATAAATAAAAAACGATGCTAAAGAAAAACAACAAACCGTTTACTGAAATTACATAAATATATGGATTCATACTACTTTTTTTTAATTGGTCTAATTAAACCTTCTTGAGCTACAGAAGCAATTAAAACCCCTTTTCTAGAATAAATATTTCCTCTTGCAAAACCTCTTGCGCCAAAAGAATTTGGAGATTCTGTTCTGTATAACATCCAATCATCTAAATCAAATTCTCTAAAAAACCACATAGAGTGATCTAAACTTGCCATTTGTGTGTTTCCAAAGTTGGCTTTACTTGCATTTGGATATAAAGTAGAATTTAAAATATTATAATCAGAAATATAGGTAAGAATTTGCTGCTTTAAAGCAAGTTTTGCGCCTAAACAACTACCCTTTACTTTAAACCAAACATCAGAAAAAGGTGGTAAATCTTCCAAATCTAAAGGATTTACAATAAAAGTTGGTTTAAACTCTATTGGGCGTTCAATTTCTAGGAAAGCTTTCAGTTTTTTAGGAAGAAAATCACCTAATTGATGCAACATATCAGTCCAACTCAATAATTCTTCAGGCTGCTTTAAACCACTCTCTAAATCTTGCTGATGTTCGTGTCCGTCTTCTTTTTTATGAAATGATGCGGATAAAATAAAAATGGTTTTATCATTCTGTTTTGCTGTAACCCTTCTTGTAGAAAAACTTCCACCATTTCTCATGTTGTTTACCAAATATGTAATTGGTAATTCTAAGTTTCCAGCTTCTAAAAAATAAGAATGTAAAGAATGTAAAACTCGATCTTCAGAAACACTATTGTTTGCAGCGCTTAACGCTTGTGCCAAAACTTGACCACCAAAAACATTAGGACTTCCTATGTCTTTACTTATTCCAATAAACTCCTTTTCTGATTTTTTTTCTAAGGTAAGAACGGCGATTAAATCTTTAATAGATTTCATAAATAGATCTAATATTTTTTACAAATATAAAGAGATTTACTTTGTTAAAACCTTAGATTTAAAAGGTTTTTGTTGTTTGAAAGGTTTGGTTTCTATGTAGCTTAAAAAATGTTTTATAAACTTATTTTTAATTGTTTTTTTATGACGGATATAACAGGTTAAATCTTGTGGAATTGCGCCCATAGAACTTTTAATTTCACTCGCTGTTCTTCCAAAATTAATAACTATTAGTTTTTGATTAATAGCAATTTGAACATAATCGTATAACATCCGTTGATAAATAGCCAATTGCTTATTTAATGAATAATCAATGCCGACAAAATGTGCATCTAATGAATCACCATTTACGATTCCTGACATAAAGCCAACTACTTTATTTTGATATGAATAGGTCTTTAAGATGTAATTATCTCCTAATTTATTCTTTAAAGACATGTAAGTTTCTAAGTTAAATTCACCCAAATTAAATTCGGCTTTATCAGAAACAGTTTTGTATAACTTGGTGATTTCTGGTAATATTGTTTTAATATTTTCGATAGAACTATCTTTTATAACAAGTTCGCTGCTTAACTTCAAAGCACGTTTTGCTTTTACTCTAAATTTGGTTTTCATGGTGTCTAAATAATCTTGAAAACTATGCCAGTCTTCATTTAAATTCAACAACATATTAGGTTCAACATTAAACGAATAATAATTTAAATCATGCAATTCATTAGTAATATCTAATGACTCTTTTATAAAGTCTTTTATCAAATAAATCGAAATATCTTGAGAAGAAGTTTCAGAAGAGATTGCATTTGCAACCTTTTTTAAAACGACTTGTTTGTTTTGCTTTTCTTTGATAAAAATACCGTGCTCACCACTTACAAAAACATTTCCGCAGACTAATAATTTAATTGGTTTTAACTTCGGAAAAACTCCTAGTCGCCTCCCAAAACATTTTAATTGATGAAAACCTTTACTTAAGGAATTTTCAATTCCATCTAATGGAAAATCAATAATTTGAATACTTGCAAAAGCAATTGGTTTTTTTTCTTTGTTTAACAAAACCAGATAAGAAAATATAATTTGAGGGTTGTTTTTTTCTAATGAAATTAAATAGTCTGGATGAAAATAAGCGTTATTAGAACACCCTAATTCACTCCAAACAGAAGCAGAAATTTCTGCTACAGAAGAAAAAAATAATGGTGTATGATGGTTTTTTTGAAAACTCAAACTAGTTTCGTTTTAAATCAATCGAAAATACAAAAAGAAAATTAATGAGGTTAATTCTTTTAAATTAAAAAAAGATACAGATTTAATTGTATTTTTATCAACCTAAAATAAAGAAATGCAAACAGATTTTAATTTTAATTACGGGCATCTTTTTGAGAAAGAATTATTAAGTGAAATACTTGCAGTTGGTGAATATAGAAAAGTAAGTGAAGACACTGAATTAATAGACATAGGAAGTTCTATAGAATTTATGCCGTTAATTATTTCTGGTGCAATAAAAATTTTAAGAGAAGATGAATACGGAGATGAATTAGTGCTTTACTTTATAGAGCAGGGAGATACTTGTGCAATGACAATAACGTGTTGTATTGGGCAAACAAAAAGTAAAATTAGAGCTGTTGCAGAAGTAGAAACAGAACTACTAATGATTCCAATTCAAAAAATCACAGAGTGGATGAATAAATACCAAACTTGGCAAAGCTTTATACTACAGAGCTATCATGAAAGAATGCAAGAACTATTGGAAGCTATTGATACTATTGCTTTTTTAAATATGGACAAACGAGTGTTGAAATATATAAAAGATAAAGCCATGATAAACAAAAGTGAAACGATTCAAGTAACACATAAAGAAATTGCGAATGATTTATATACTTCAAGAGTTGTTGTTTCTCGCCTATTAAAAACTTTAGAAATTAATAAAGAAATAAAGTTAAACAGAAACCAAATTACACTACTAAACCTATAAGTTTTTGTAACTAATGTTACAAAGTATTGTAAAAGATGATGTTAACTTTACAATAAAAATGAGAACATTTATTGGATTTATTTCTGTACTCTTTTTTGTGAGTTGTCAAACTTCAGAAAAGCCAAAGTATTCTAAAACAACAAAAGAGATTCCTTCACAAATAAAAAATCAACTACAAGAACATCCTGGTAAGAAACTGATGGAGAACAATTGTTATGTTTGCCATAGCCCAAGCAATAGTCATGATAATAGAATTGCACCACCAATGATTGCTGTAAAAAAGCATTATAAATCTTCTAAAACAACAAAACAACGATTCAAAACTGGATTCAAAACCCAACAAAGGAAAATTCAAAAATGTTTGGAGCGGTTAAGCGTTTTGGTATAATGCCAAAAAATCCTTTCCCGAAAAAAACAATAGATTTAATTGCAGATTACATGTTTGATAATAAAATTGAGCAACCAAAATGGTTTGAGAAACACGAAAAATCAATAAAAAAAAATGAATAAATTTTTCTGAAATAATTAATCAAAACAAACCTGTTTTAGTAGATTTTTTTGCTGATTGGTGTGGGCCTTGTAAAATGATGAGTCCAATTTTAAAAGAAGTAAAAGATGCTTTAGGCGAAACAGTTTCTATTATTAAAATAAATGCAGATAACAACAAACAGCTAGCGGCCAAATATCAAGTTAGAGGCGTGCCAACATTAATTTTGTTTAAAGAAGGGAGCCAAGTTTGGCGTGAATCAGGAGTTTTACAAAAAAAGGAGCTAATTGAAATCATTAATTCACATAGTAATTAAAAAGATGACCTCTATCATATTTTAATTGATAGATTTATTAGAATTTTGAACTATAAAAATTATAGATGATGACAAATACAATACCCTTAGTTTCTTGGACAAACGGCACCATTTTAATTGGAGTTTTTGCGCTAGTTTACCTTGGTTTAATAGCAGTAGTAATGCTATTAATGTCTACAGATAAAAAGAAAAAAGAATAACAACTTATTTATTTTTAAAAACCTTAGAGTAAGTTCTAAGGTTTTTGTTTGGTAACCTGTGTTACATACAAACATCATTAATCGAAGTAATTTTGCCTTGTAAAATAAACCAATTAATGAAAAAAAAATATATAGTCGTTACAATTGCTTTTTTATTGTTTCCAATTACAATTAAGTCTCAGGAAATTATTGTGATAAGTAAATCAGAAATTTTAACTAAAACCTCTGAAAGAAACTTATCATTAAAAATTTCTGAGTATGAATTTCTGAAATCAAAATCAGATTACCTTCAAACAAATGCTGTTTATTTACCAACTATAACTGCAAGTCATACAGGTACTTCTACTACAAATCCCTTAATGGCTTTTGGATCAAAATTAAATCAAGAAATTTTAACAGCAGCAGATTTTAATCCAACTTTGTTAAACAACCCAGTTCAAACACAAAACTTTTCTACTAAGATAGAAATACAACAACCTTTAATAAATTTAGATGGTTTTTATTGGTCTTAATTTGATTCAATCTGCATTTACAAAGTGGTGTTTATTGGAGACAATTCTTGTAAAACTGGGTGTAAAAAAAGGAGGAGTTAGTTGTAGCATTAGATAAATATCGAGTACTTTTTTATAAATCTTAACGAATTTTTAACGACATGCTGATAGTTGCACGTGCAACTATCAGTATTTTTGTCACATGAAATCTAACGAAATTGAAATTGATTTTGATAACTCAATAGGACCCTTATTGGGTAAAACAGTTAAAATATTAGATTTTTTTGTGCAAGAGTATTTTAACAGAGCCACATTAGATTTAACAAAAGAACAAATGGTCGTTTTAAAGAAACTTTCATTTGAAGATGGTTTAAATCAAAATGAATTGGCTTTTCTCACCTTAAGAAATAAATCTTCATTGACACGATTGCTTTCTAAAATGGAAACTAAAAAATACATAAAAAGAGAGCAAGATTCTATTGATAAAAGAATAAAAAGAGTCTTTATTACAGAAAAAGGAAAAGAAATTTTTCAAAAATCAAGACCTGCTATTAAGAATATTATAACAAGAATTGAACAAAATATTTCCGAGGAGGAAAAACAAGAAATGATTAAAACATTAAAGAAAATTCAATCAAATTTTAGTTCAGAAACAGAACCTATATAATTATTAAAAATGAGAAAAATTATACTATCAGTATTAGGCCTATTATTAATTGTTTCAGCATTTATGTTAGCAAAAAGCATGATTGCAAACAAACAAAAACCGAAACCAAGATTTAGTAAAACAATTAAAACTGTTTTTGTAGAAAAGGTGACAAATAAAGAAATTCCGATTGTAATTAGAGCAAGTGGTAATTTAGTTGCTAAAAATAAAATCGAATTATTTTCTGAAGTTCAAGGCGTCTTGCACACTGCAGATAAAGAATTTAAAGCAGGTGTAAATTTTTCAAAAGACGAAACGCTGCTAAAGATTAATAGTGATGAGTTTTATGCTAGTTTACAGTCTCAGAAAAGTAATTTGATCAATAGTATTACAGCAATAATGCCGGACCTTCGATTAGATTTCCCCAAAGTATTTTCTAAATGGCAAGCCTATTTAAATAATTTCGATTTAAACAAAGCTACACCAGAATTGCCAAGCTTTTCTTCGGATAAAGAAAAGTATTTTGTGTCTGGAAAAGGAATAACTACAGGGTATTTTAATATCAAAAACTTAGAAGTTCGCTTAAAGAAATACACAATTAAAGCTCCTTACAAAGGAATTTTAACGGAAACATTTGTTTCTGAAGGAACGCTTGTAAGAGCAGGACAAAAACTAGGAGAATTTATTGATCCATCTATTTTTGAAATGGAAGTTTCTATTAACGCGGCTTTTGCTGATTTATTGAAGATTGGAAATTCAGTTTCGTTAACAAACTTAGAAAGAACAAAAACATACAAAGGAAACGTTATTCGTGTAAACGGAAAAGTTGACCTAGCCTCTCAAACAATTAAAGTCTTTATAGAAGTTGCTCATAAGGATTTGAAAGACGGTATGTATTTAGAAGCAAATGTAGTTGGAAAATCAGAAAGCAATGCCTACGAAATTTCTAGAAAACTACTAATAAACAACAACAGTGTGTATACTGTAAAAGACACTATTTTAAAACTTACAGAAGTAAACCCTTTGTATTTTAATGCAGAAACTGTTGTCATTAAAGGCCTACCAAACAATACTTCTGTTTTAACACAATCTGTTCCTGGAGCATTTAACGGAATGGTTGTAAAAATTCAAAAACAAGACTAAAGATGAAAAAAATAATCACATATTTCATCAAATACCCTGTTGCGGTAAACGTCTTTATTATTGCGTTTATAGCGTTTGGTGCTGTTGGTATTTTAGGAATGAAATCTTCATTTTTCCCTTTAGTAGACTCACAACTAATCAGCATTAGTTTAACATACCCTGGAGCATCTCCTGAAGAAATTGAAGAAGGAGTTGTCTTAAAGATTGAGGATAATTTAAAAGGAATTGTCGGTGTAGAAAGAGTTACTTCAGTTTCTAGAGAAAATTCTGCATCGGTAAATGTTGAGGTTGTAAAAGGTAAAAATATTGATGTTGTTTTATCTGATGTAAAAAATGCAGTTGATAGAGTTCCGTCTTTTCCATCCGGAATGGAGCCGCCTGTAATTGCAAAAGTAGAAACCACAAGACCGACCATAAGCTTTACAGTTAGTGGTGAAGGATTATCCTTGAAATCATTAAAAGATTATGCCAGAACTATAGAGAATGACTTAAGAAGCTTAGAAGGAATTTCACAAGTTTCGTTATCTGGATTTCCGGCAGAAGAAATAGAAATTTCTGTTAGAGAAAATGATTTACGAGCGTATAAATTATCAATAGCAGAAGTAACAACAGCGGTTAGAAATACCAACCTTTTAATTACTGGGGGAAATATAAAAACAGCTGAAGAAGATTATTTAATTAGAGCAAGAAATAGATCATATTTTGGTGTAGAGCTGCAAAACTTAATTGTTAGAACAACACCAGCAGGGAACATTATTCGATTAAAAGATGTAGCTGAAGTTAAAGATTCTTGGTCAGAAAATCCAGATAGAATATACTATAATGGAGAGACTGCAATTAGCGTTACAGTAAGCAATACAAACAACGAAGATTTAATTTCATCTGCAGATCAGATTAAAGAGTACATCTATAAATTCAACCAACAAAACAGCAATGTTACTTTAAATATTTCTAGTGATTCATCTATTACATTAAACCAAAGAACACAGTTATTGTTAGAAAACGGCTTAATGGGAATTCTATTGGTGCTGTTTTTCTTAGCCTTATTTTTAAATGTTAGACTGGCTTTTTGGGTTGCTTTTGGATTGCCAATTTCATTTTTAGGAATGTTTATTTTTGCAGCACAATTAGGCGTTACTATAAACGTATTATCACTTTTCGGAATGATTATCGTTATTGGTATTTTGGTTGATGACGGAATTGTAATTGGGGAAAATATTTACCATCATTATTACGATAAAGGAAAGTCTAAAATTCGTGCAGCAATTGATGGAACATTAGAAGTTATTCCTCCAATTGTTTCAGCAATTTTAACAACAATTATTGCTTTTTCTACCTTCTTTTTTGTGGATGGAAGAATTGGAAGTTTCTTTGGAGAAGTTTCTACAATTGTGATATTAACATTAAGTGTTTCGTTAATAGAAGCCTTGATCATTCTTCCTGCACATATTGCACATTCTAAAGCACTTTCAAGAAAAAATGAAGAAAAAGGAATTGTAAAAAAGCCAAACAAAATAGGAGTTTTTTTTACCAATGCAAATAAAAAAGCAGACGGATTATTAGTGTTTGTTAGAGATACTTATTTTGTGCCTTTTTTACGTTTTTCTTTGAAATACAAACTATTGGCATTTGCCATTCCAATTGCATTATTAACATTTAGTTTTGGTGCCATAGGAGGCGGTACTGTTAAAACATCATTCTTTCCAACGATAGCGAGTGATCGAATTCAAGTTACATTAAAAATGCCACAAGGAACGAATGATCAAATTACGGATTCTATCATTTCTGTTATTGAAGATAAAGTTTGGCAGGTAAGCGAAGCGTTTACAAAAGAGCAAACAGGGAACATTAGAGTTGTACAAAATGTCATTAAAAGAGTCGGACCCGGAACAGCAAATGGGTCCTTAACAATAAATCTTTTACCGGGTGAGTCTAGAGAATTTTCCTCTCCAGAAATCACCAATGCCATTAGAGAAAAAGTAGGCAAGATATATAGTGCAGAAAGTCTCACTTTTGGTTCGGGAGGGAATTTTGGTGGAAGTCCAGTTGCGGTTTCTCTTTTAGGAAATAATATTTCAGAACTAAAAGCGGCTAAAGAATTGTTAACTGCTGAGTTAGAAAAGAACACCCTTTTAAAAGATATTTCTGATAATGATCCTGCAGGAATAAAAGAAGTTCGTATCAAATTAAAAGACAATGCCTACCTCTTAGGGTTGAACTTACAATCTGTAATGAGTCAAGTTCGTTTTGCTTTTTTTGGATCACAAGCACAACGTTTTCAAAGAGGACAAGACGAAATAAAAGTTTGGGTTCGTTATAATAAAAAAGACAGATCTTCTATTAAGAACTTAGATGATATGCGGATTGTAACACCAACAAATGAACGTGTTCCTTTTTCTGAAATAGCAACCTATGAAATTGAACGTGGAGATATTGCAATTAATCATCTAAGTGGTAAAAGAGAAATTCAAATTACTGCAGATATGAAAACTCCTGGAGAAAGCGCAACAGATATTTTAGAAGATATTAAAACACGTATTATGCCAGATATTATTTCTCAATACGCTACTGTAACACCCTTGTATGAAGGACAAAATAGAGAGGCAAAAAAGACCATAGATTCCGTTAAAATAGTTGGACCAATTATCTTAATGCTTATTTATTTAGTTATTGCATTTACGTTTAGATCGTATAGCCAGCCAATATTATTATTGATCATGATTCCTTTTAGTATGATTGGTGTTGTTTGGGGACATTATTTTCATGATTTCGCTATCGGAATTTTATCCTGGTTAGGAATTATTGCTTTAATCGGTATTATGGTCAACGATGGTTTAGTCCTCATCGGAAAGTTTAATACCTACCTCAAAGAAGGAATGAAGTATGATGAGGCTTTAATTCAGGCAGGAAAATCTCGTTTTAGAGCAATTGTTTTAACTTCAATTACAACGGTTGCAGGATTGGCACCTTTATTATTAGAAAAAAGTAGGCAAGCACAATTCTTAAAGCCCATGGCAATTTCAATTTCATACGGAATTGCAATTGCAACCATTTTAACACTGGTTTTATTACCATTACTATTATCTGTTTCTAATCATATAAAAGTAATTATCAAATGGTTAAAAACAGGAGAGAATGTAACTCAAGAAGAAGTAGAAAGAGCAATTATAGAATCTAAATTTGTACACGATGAAGAATAATACATGCATGATAATTCTAATTGTTTTGCTTTCGTTTCAGGCAAAAGCACAACAGATCTTAACGAAGAAAGAAGCTTTAAAAATTACCTTAGAAAACAACTACGGAATTAAAATTGCTGCGAATAACCTTGCAATCGCAAAGAACAATACGGCTATTTTTAATACAAACCGTTTACCAACAGTTTCTGCTTCTTCGGGCGCTAATTATAGAAGCGACAATCAAAAAATTACAAGACAAGATAATTCGGTTACAGAAGTTGATGGTGCGGTAACAAAATCTTATAATGCATCTCTAAATTTAAATTATACAATTTTTGATGGATTGGGAAGAAAATACAATTATGAAGTATTAAAAGAAACTTACAACCTATCAGAAATACAAGCAAAAGAAACTATTGAAAACACCTATTTACAGTTGTTTACTTTGTACTTTCAAATTGCACGTTTATCAGAAAACAACAACAATTTAAAAGAAGCATTAAATATTTCTAAACAACGATTAGAAAGAGCTAAATACAAAAACTTATATGGGCAATCAACAAAGTTAGAGTTGTTAAACGCTGAAGTTGATGTAAATAATGATAGCATTGCTCTGATCAATTCTAAACAACAATATTTGAATGCTAAAAGAAGTTTAAACATTGTATTGGGAAAACAAAAAGGAGTTGATTATGAAGTTGAAACAGTTGTTACTTTTAATCAAATTTTAAATTTTGATGAGTTACTAATCAAAGCAAAGGCAACCAACGTTTTGTTGAAAAAGACAGAGAAAAACCTTGCAATTAGTAAGTTTAATATCAAAATAAACTCAGCTAGTTATTTGCCAAGAGTTGGATTGACAAGTTCTTACGGATGGAACAAAAGTCAAAATCCAGCAACATCTTTTTTAGCACAATCTAGCTCAAACGGATTAAACGCGGGTTTAAATTTAACTTGGAATATTTTTGACGGAGGAAGTACAAAAACACGTGTTGCAAATTCTAAAATTGCAGTTGAAAACCAACAAATTTTATTGCAACAACAACACGAAACGTTAGAGAATACATTAAAAAACACCTGGTCTTTATACAACAACAAATTGTTTGTTTTAAGAGCACAAGAAAAGAATGTGATTTCAAGTCAAAATAATTTTGATAGAACAAAAGAACGTTACAATTTAGGACAAGTTACTTCGATTGAATTTAGACAAGCGCAAATCAATTTTATCAATTCTAAAACAGCGTATAACAACACAAAATTCGATGCTAAATTAATCGAGTTAGAATTGCTACAATTAAGTGGAGAATTGTTAAATACAGAGATTTAAACGTATTTAAAAACAATAAAAAAGAGCGGGAAATACCCGCTCTTTTTTATTTATATAAAGTTTTGTTTTTACTTAAAAGCATTTAAACCTGTAATGTCTAAACCAGTAATTAATAAGTGAATATCGTGTGTTCCTTCGTAGGTAATAACACTCTCTAAATTCATAGAATGACGCATTATTGAGTATTCTCCAGAAATTCCCATTCCGCCTAACATTTGTCTTGCTTCTCTTGCAATATTAATTGCCATATCAACATTATTTCTTTTTGCCATAGAAATTTGAGCAGAAGTTGCTCTGTCTTCATTACGTAAAACCCCCAAGCGCCAAGTTAACAATTGCGCTTTGGTAATTTCTGTAATCATTTCAGCTAATTTCTTTTGTTGTAATTGAAATTGACCAATTGGTTTTCCAAATTGAATACGTTCTTTAGAATAACGCAAAGCAGTATCGTAACAATCCATCGCAGCACCAATTGCACCCCAAGCGATTCCGTAACGAGCCGAATCTAAACAACCTAACGGTGCTCCTAATCCAGATTTATTTGGCAATAAGTTTTCCTTCGGAACTTTTACATTATCAAAAATCAATTCTCCAGTTGATGAAGCTCTCAATGACCATTTGTTCTTTGTTTCTGGCGTAGAAAAACCTTCCATTCCGCGCTCAACAATTAAACCATGAATTCTTCCTTCTTCATTCTTAGCCCAAACAACAGCAACTTGTGCAAAAGGCGAATTTGAAATCCACATTTTTGCCCCATTCAATAAATAATGATCTCCCATATCTTTGAACTTGGTTTCCATTCCGCTAGGATTAGAACCATGATTTGGCTCTGTTAACCCGAAACAACCAATCCACTCTCCAGAAGCTAACTTTGGTAAATATTTATTACGTTGTTCTTCGTTTCCGTATTTCCAAATAGGATACATCACTAAAGAAGATTGTACAGAAGCTGTTGAACGCACACCAGAATCTCCACGTTCAATTTCTTGCATAATTAATCCGTAAGAAATTTGATCTAATCCAGCGCCACCATATTCTTCTGGAATATAAGGTCCAAATGCGCCAATTTCTGCCAAACCACTAATAATTTGTTTTGGAAATTCTGCTTTTTGAGCATATTCTTCAATAATTGGAGAAACATCACGTTTCACCCAATCACGAGCTGCATCTCTAACTAACTTATGCTCTTCAGTTAGTAAATCATCTAATTGATAGTAATCTGGTGCTTGAAATAAATCTGGTTTCATTATATCTGTTATTTATTGAGGTCTCAAATGTAAAAATTACATCTGATATAGAATATGGATTTTTTATTTTTTTAATCGTTTAAAAATTCGGCAAGTAATCTGTGAAAATGATGCACGCCTTGCTCTCTTGTTGGCGAAAACCGACCCGCTTTATAAAACGAAGACTTTACCCCTTTATGCACTTGCTCTACAACATATTCGTCTTCTCGTTGTACTTTATCAATATCACCACTTGCGCCTAAATTTAATTTTGATGGATCTAAAACATACGAGATAAAAGACACTTTTGTTTTATTTAAGTCTAATGGTTTTACAATGTTTACAGATAACCCCCACGGATAAAAATTAAACATCATATTGGGAAAAGCCCAGTAATAATAAGCAGCTACATTTTTACCATAATCGATATGGTTTTCTGGTAAATCAAAAATATCAACATTTTCATCAGTATAACCAATTTGAAGGTTGCAATAGTCATAAACTTCTGTTTTATAACTTCCGTAATCTAACACATCATTTAAATCTGGATGCACAAACGGAACATGAAAACCTTCTAAATAATTATCGCAATATAACGCCCAATTTGCGTCTACTAAATATTCTTTAGAAAGTGATTTGTCTAAAGTGAAATCATCAAGCGGTAAAAAACCTACACGCTCATTCATTTTATCAATTACTTGCTGAAAATCGAAAGCAGGATTTAAACCTGCAAACAAGAAATTTCCCCATTTTCTGAGCGGAAACTTGTGTAAATTATCACAAGGTCTTGGAAAATCTTCTGTTTGCTCAAACTCAGGCATGTATTCAAACTCTCCGTTTAAATTAAATCTCCTTCCGTGATAAAAACACGTTAGTTTTCTTGATTTCCCTGAATTTAAAGCAACTAGATTTCCTCTATGCGTGCACACATTTGTTAAGCAACTAATCTCTTCATTTTTGTTTTTCGTTAACAATAAAGGTTCCGTTAAATACTCATCTAACAAAACAAACGGATGAACAGACTGTGGTTGTTCTACCAAGTTTTCGTCTCCAATCCATTGCCAAGATTTTAAAAAAACACGTTCTTTTAATGCTTCAAAAACCGCAATGTCTTTATAAAAAGATGCTGGTAATGTTTCTGCTTTTTTGATATCTGGGTCAACGTGAAACTTCATTTGTTGTTTATTAAATAATTGTATCTTCGAGAATTGCTTCTAAAAATACATAAAATATGAGTTCTAATCAGAAAAAAATTGGATTAATAACCACAACCTCTTTAGTGGTTGGAAATATGATTGGAGCAGGAATTTTTTTATTACCAGCTTCTTTAGGAAAGTACGGAAGTATTAGTTTACTAGGTTGGTTGTTTACAGCAACTGGAGCAATAATTTTAGCAAAAATATTTAGCAATCTTAGTAAAATTATTGTCAATAAAAGTGGTGGTCCATACACGTATTCTAAAGCGGGATTTGGAGATTTTATTGGATTTTTAGTTGCTTGGGGTTATTGGATTTCCATTTGGATAAGTAATGCAGGGTTGGCAATTGCAATTATTGGCGGATTAAGTGTTT
Organism: Polaribacter sp.; assembly: GCA_029250685.1. GTDB lineage: Bacteria > Bacteroidota > Bacteroidia > Flavobacteriales > Flavobacteriaceae > Polaribacter. The sequence continues at coordinate 90,755 of JAQXEU010000022.1, read as the reverse complement.
TTTTTCCTGCTTTAAATTCAAACCCAATTTTATCTGTACTTGTAGGGCTGTCTTTTATTTGGTTTTTTACTTGGGTAAATTCAAAAGGAATAAAAGAATCAGGTAGAATTCAAGTAATAACTACTGTTTTAAAGTTATTGCCTTTGGTTTTTATTATAATTATTGGAGCGTTCTTTTTTAATTTAGATAATTTCCCTAGTTTTAATTTAACAGATCAAAGTCATTTTGCAACCATTCCAGTGGTTGCTGCATTAACGTTATATGCTTTTTTAGGAATAGAAAGTGCAAGTATTCCTGCAGAAAACATTAAAAACCCAGAGAAAATAGTTCCTAAAGCAACCATGTTAGGAACGATAATATCTACTTGTGTTTATATATTAGGAACGATTGTCTTATTTGGGATATTACCAGTTGATGAACTACAAAACTCTGCTGCACCTTTTGCAGAAGCTGCAGAAATTATAGGAGGAAAGTATGCTGGTTATTTTGTGGCGGCTGGAGCGGTAATTGCTGCAGTTGGTGCGCTAAATGGATGGACACTAATGGTTGGGCAATTGCCAATGGCTGCAGCAAAAGATAAAATGTTTCCTAGAGTATTTAAAAAAGAAAATAAAAATGGCGTTCCGTATTTAGGGTTAATAATTGGAAGTGTTTTGACTTCAGTAATATTATTAATTGGGATGAGTGATGGTCTTGTAGATCAATTTGAATTCGTTGTTAATTTAACGGTACTTACCTGTCTTGTTCCATATTTATTTGTATCAGCATCTTACATTATTGTAACAATCGAAAAGAAATTACATCTAAATAAATTTTTTAAGACCTTTATTTTAGGCAGTTTAGGATTTGCGTATTCTCTTTGGGCAATTTTTGGTTCTGGCCCAGACGTTGTCTTTTATGGATTTTTACTATTATTGTTGGGAATTCCGTTTTATGCACTAATGCAATGGAACAAACGCGAAAAATAAATGAGTAAAACAACACACCATTCAGAATACTTAAAACTTGCATCAGTTTATATTAAATCAGCTAGAGAAGCTTTTGAGTCCGATAATGTACTAGAAAATCAGTGGAATGAATTGAATTATTTATCAAAACCTGATTTCAATTTAGCTATTAAAGAGTATGAAATATTTGAATCAATTTTTATAGAGAATAACATTGAAATAAAACGTTTTCCATCTAACGAAAATGTAAAAATGGATTCTATTTACTGTAGAGATGCATCCATCGCAACAGATTTTGGAATTATCATTTGCAACATGGGAAAAGATGGCAGAATTAATGAACCGAAAGCTCAATTTGAAGCGTATCAGAAACAAAATATTACTGTTTTAGGAGAAATACAATCACCAGGAACTTTAGAAGGAGGTGATGTTGCTTGGTTAGATAAAAAAACGTTAGCTGTCGGTCATACATATAGAACAAATGAAGATGGTATTCAACAATTAAAAGGATTATTAGAACCAAAAGGAATACAAGTTGTTGTTGCTGATTTACCACATTATAGAGGCAAAGAAGATGTATTTCATTTAATGTCAATTTTAAGTCCAGTTGATAAAAATTTAGCGGTAATATATTCGTCTTTAATGCCAATAAAATTCAGAAATGAATTGTTAAATAGGGGTTTTGAATTGGTTGAGGTTCCAGAAGAAGAATTTGAATCGATGGGTTGTAATGTGTTGGCAATATCACCAAGAAATTGTGTTATGGTTGAAGGAAATCCAATTACAAAAAGTTTGCTTGAAGAAGCAGGATGTAATGTAACCACGTATTCAGGAGAAGAAATTAGTGTAAAAGGAGGTGGCGGACCAACATGTTTGACTAGACCTTTGGTAAGAATCGACCAGATTTATACTTAAAAAAGCAACTCTTTTGTGTAAGTTTGTAATGATGAAGCAAACTTTAGGAAAACAAGAACGTTTAAAAAGCAAAACGCTTATTGGAAAATTATACAAAGAAGGAAAATCGGTAAAAACTTTTCCTTTAAGATTGGTATATATACAAACTGAGCACACGTCAAAATATCCGGCGCAAGTTGGCGTTTCTATTCCAAAGAGAAACTTTAAAAAAGCAGTTGATAGAAATCGATTGAAAAGATTGTTACGAGAAACTTATCGCAAGCAAAAGCAAGTTGTTTACAACACAATTGATAAACCGTATGTGTATATGATTTCTTATATTGGGAAAGAAGAATTTACCTATGCTGAAATCGAATTAAAGATGGAAAAGCTTTTAAAGGCATTTACAGCAAAAATTAAAAATCAATAAAATGAAAAAAAACTTCAAAAAGAAATCGGTTATTGTTTTATTAATTGCAATTATTTTTGTTTCGTTTTCATTCCAATCTAAATTTTTTGAAGTTGCAAAACAGATAGAAATTTACACCACATTATTCAAAGAATTGAATATGTATTATGTGAATGAAATAAATCCGGCAGAACTAACAACGCGTGCATTAAAAAAAACATTGAAAGATTTAGACCCGTATACAAATTACTTTGACGAACAAGATGTTGAAGCTGCTAAAATACGAAGAGAAGGAGAATATGGTGGAATTGGAGCGTCAATAAACTACAACAATAAATTGCCTTTAATTGTTCGTATTAAAAAAGGATATTCTGCAGATAAAGCAGGCTTAAAACCAGGCGATGTTATTACTAAAATTGACAATCAAAATTTAGAAAGTTTTGAAGGAAATGATGGATCGAGTTTATTGTTAGGAACTCCTGAAACATCTGTTTCTATAGAAGTAAATAGAAACGGAAAGAAAATAGAATTTAATTTAAAAAGAGAAAAAATAGAATTGAATCCAGTTCCATTTTACAAAAAGATAGGCAATGAAACTGGATATATTGTTTTAACAGGATTTAACCAAAAAGCGGCATCAGAAGTAAAAAAAGCTTTTGAAGATTTAAAAACACAAGGAATTACAAGTTTAATTTTAGATTTAAGATCAAATCCAGGAGGATTATTGGGAGAGGCTGTAGATATTTCGAACTTTTTTTTACCTAAAGGAAAAATAATTACTAGCACAAAAGCCAAAGTTAAAAAATGGAGTAACACATATTTATCTAGAAACAATCCGTTAGATTTAGAAATTCCGATTGTTGTTTTAATCAATGGAAGCTCAGCATCAGCATCAGAAATTGTAACTGGCGCTTTGCAAGATTATGAAAGAGCTGTTGTAATGGGAAAAAGGTCTTTCGGAAAAGGATTAGTTCAACGTTACCGAACTTTAAGTTATGGAACCCAATTAAAAGTTACTATTTCTAAATATTACACGCCCAGCGGAAGATGTATTCAAGAATTAGATTATGCAAATAGAGATTTTAAAACAGGAAAAGTTCCGAAGTTTTCTGATGGAGGATTTAATGAATTCACAACTCAAAATGGAAGAAAAGTTTTTGATGGTGGTGGCATCATTCCTGATATTATAACCGAAAATGAAACATTAACTGAAGAAACAAAAACCTTGTTGAGTTCTGGAGTTTTATTTGATTTTGCATCGAGTTTTAGAACAAAAAACATCAAAATTGCAGCAGCAAAAGATTTTAAGTTTACAGATGGTAACTTTAAACAGTTTCAGGTGTTTTTAAAATCGGATGAAAAATTCTTAACAAAGGAAGAAACATCATTTAGAAAAGCATATAAAACACTAAATGCATCTCAGAACAAGAAAATTAAAAAAGAATATTTAAGAATAATAAGCACATTAAAAACTGAAAAAATCAAGGCATTATCGAGCAATAAAGAGTTTTTAAAAAATGAAATAAAAGATATTATTTTAGATCAATACTATTATCAAGAAGGAGTATATCAAAACAATGTAGTTTTAGATAATACGATTACAGAAGCTGTTAGATTACTTAAGAATACAACAAAATACAACCAGATATTATCGGGCAAAAAGTAAGCTATTAAAATTAGTATATTTGAAATACGATAAAAAGTGAGAAATTAGAATGAAAGAAAGAACGAGAGCGCAAGAATCTACAGGAGCAATAGAAAGATTATACATTTCTATGAGACACTTATTTAGTAGAGGTTTTTACAAGCCGATGGGAGTTTCTGGAGAAACTTTAAGAAAATCATTACTCCTATTGAGACCAGAAATTTATGGTTCAATTGCTGAAGAAAAAGTAGAATTAAACGGGTTAATTTATATTATAGAACGTTTACCAGAAGGAATTGAAGAATGTCAATTTATCAATTTAACAGCGGATGAAGGTTATAAAGATTCGCATTTTAAAGCGATAATTCCACCAAAAAGAAGAAGAAATTGTTACAGAATCGATAAAGATCAAATGAATATTGAGATTACCAGAGGAAGATCTGAAATCTATGATATTTTAACGCATCTTACTTTTTTGTTTATTGAGTCGCATAAAATTAAGGACAAAGTTTTAATAAATTCGGGTACTGAATGCATTAGAGAATGGAATACTTTGAGAGAAATTGTTTTGTATGATAAATCGATTACAAAAGAGGAAAGAGAAGTTACTATTGCACATTTAGGGACAATTTTAGGAAGAACTTATGAAGAGGTTTCAAAAATCTATAACACTTTTTCTACGGAAAAAAACCCAGATAGGTTTTTCCAATTAATTTTCTGGTTAGGTCAATTGGCAATTAATGAAACGGTAGATAATAAAAAACGTGTTGTTACTTTTAGTTCGGTTTTAAACGAACAAATTGGTCAACATATTTATGGTGAAGTTTGGGCAGATACGATTAAAAAAATCCTTCAAGAAAATAACTTATTAGAAAGACCAGTTCATATTATTAGTGCGAATATGCACAGTGTTATGAATTCTATTTATGCAAAAGGAGCAATCCCAACGGAAGCAAAAACAAATGAAGGTTTTAAATTGTTTGAGCTTTTAAGTAACGAAAATAGTAAAGAGTTTCAAGTAAAGGTTAAAAATTATGCGTCTAAAAATGGGTTGATTTACGTGAAAGACAATTCTGGAACCAATATTAACGTTCAGATAATTGATACAGAGAAAATTGATTTTGAAACAACAGATTTTTCTATAGTAAATTCAAGTGATAAAAAACCTGTTTTAATTGTGATGGATTATGCGTTTGGAGAGCAAGCGTATGAAACCATGGACGAATTGTTGAAGCCTTATATTACAGAAAATAATTCAACACATTTAAATGTTGAGTCTGTTTCTATTATGGGAAAAGCAGGTATTTTAGAAGGAGGAAAAGGAGATATTATGATTCCGTCTTCACATGTTTTTGAAGGAACAGCAGATAACTACCCGTTTAAAAACGAATTATCTAAAGAAGATCTAGAGGGTTTTGGAGTGCAATCTTTTGATGGCGCAATGATTTCAGTTTTAGGAACTTCATTACAAAATAAAGATGTTTTAAAATTCTTTCACGATTCTACATGGAATGTAATAGGATTAGAAATGGAAGGAGCGCACTATCAAAAAGCAATTCAAGCCGCATCAAAAATTAGAGGGAATATTTCAGAAAACGTAAAAGTACGTTATGCGTATTATGCATCAGATAACCCTTTAGAAACTGGAGCTACTTTAGCTTCAGGCGGATTAGGAATGTCAGGAGTAACACCAACATATGCAATAACACAAAAAATATTAGAACAAATATTTTAGTCATAAAAAATTGATTTTAACCAAACTATAATCATGTCCAAAGAAAATAAAAAACAAGAAGAGGAAATAGAATTAGGTTCTTTATTTGTAATAATTGGTAGAGGTTTTTCTAATCTATTTAATTTTATTGCAACGATCTTTAAAGGGATTTATCATCTTTTAATTTTGCTGCTATTATTCATAAAAGCAAATATTATAAAACTTGTGATTGCTGCTGTTATTGGAGGAGTTATAGGAACTGTTTTTGAATTAAAAAAAGAACCTACTTTTGGAGCTGATTTAAAGTTACAGCCTAATTTTAAAAGTTCTCGACAGTTGTATCAAAATGTAAATTATTATAACGATCTAGTAAAACAAAATGATACAACCTCTTTATCTAAAGCATTTGGGATTTCAACGGAAATTGCAGCGACACTTAAAAGGTTTCAAATTTACCCTATAAAAAACGGGAATGACCTTTTAACATCTTACGACGATTTAATTTTATCTGTAGATACATTAACAGCAAAAAGCTATTCGTTTACTGATTTTAAAAACACATTTACAGATTACGATTATAAAATTCACAATGTTCATGTTATTGCAACCAAAAACAATGTTTTTTCGAAGTTAGATGAAGCCATAATTTCTTCTGTTGTAAACAATAAATTTTATAACAAAGTAAAAAGATTAACCAACGAAAACTTAAACAGAACAGACTCTTTATTGCGACAAAATTTAACGCAAATAGATTCTTTAAGAAAAGTGTATATGACAGTTTTGATTGAAGAGGCGAAGAAAAATCAAACAGGAACAAGCATCGATTTAGGGGGAACAAAAGCAACAACGAAAGAGCTTGAATTATTTGAGACGAATAGGAAGATAAATAAAGATTTAAAAGAGATCTCAAAAGATAAGTCAGAAAAATCTGAAGTTTTAAATGTTATTTCTAATTTTCAACCAATAGGCTATGAAATCAAAGGGCTTAACAATAATTTTGGGGCACAGATGGGTCTTTTTGGAATAGCATTAATGGTATTGTTTTTACTACTGAAACAATTGAATAACTATTTGAATAATTATAAAAAATAGTTAAAGACATTTTGCAAAAATTTAATGAATAGAAAAAAAATTATATTTAAAAATGTTTCTTTAGGAGTTTTCTATAAAATTATTAATATGGGAATTGTTTTTACAACAATTCCGCTTTTATTAAACTACTTAGAAAAGGAACAATACGGAATTTGGGTAACTCTTTTTTCGTTGGTAAATATTGTTTTTTTCATGGATGCAGGAATTGGAAACGGTTTAAAAACAAAACTTTCTGAAGCCTTAAGTTTAAGAAATTTTAAACTAGCAAAAAGCTACATTTCTACTACATATATTTCCATTTTTTTAATATCTTTTATCGTTTTATGCATTGGTATTGGGCTCATTTTTGTAATTAATTTACAAGAACTTTTTAATACTACAATTCCAGAAAATGAATTAAAAACAGTATTGTTTGTAACATTGTTTTTAGTGATTACAAGCTTTATTTTAAACCTATATAAGTCTTTTTACTACGCAAATCAGCAAGCATCAAAAGTAGAACTAGCAATGCTTATTTATCAAATAGCAGTATTGATTTCTGTAATGCTATTATTGCATTTTTTTCCAAGAAAGCTATTGTTTGTAGCGTTGTTTTATGGTTGTTTAAATATTTTTGTTGGAATTATTTTTACAATTTTATTCTTCAAAAAGAACAAAGAAATTAAACCAGCAATTGCTTCTTTTAGTAAAAAAAAAGTAAAAGACTTAATGGGTTTAAGTTTGGCTTTTTTCGGAATTCAATTATGTATGATTGTTATTTTTACTACCGATAATTTAATTATTTCTAACTTACTAGGGCCAGCTGAAGTAACAAATTACGATGTAGTTTATAAGCTTTTTCAGGTTGTTATTATCATTTCAGTAATTGTACAAGATCCTCTTTGGGCTTTGTATACAGATGCATTTCAAAAGAAAGATTTTGAGTGGATTAAGAAAACGATTACCCGTTTGAATAAATTATTTGTAGTGTTTGTTTTTATTGTTTTGGGGCTTTTTTTCGCATCAAAACCTATAATTAAAATTTGGATTCAAAGAGAGTTGCAAATCCCAACAGTTTTGATTTTATTCATGTCTATTTTTGTGCTGATTCGGGTTTACGGAGTTATTTATATGACATTTTTAAATAGTATTGGCAAAGTAAAACTACAATTATGGTTGTATATTTTTGGCGCAATAATTAATATTCCATTATCTATTTATTTAGTAAAAACGTTTGATTTAGGAAGCAGCGGAGTTATTTTGGGAACAGTTTTTAGTATATTAAGCTTATCTTTAATTCTACCAATACAAACCTATAAGATTTTGAAAAAGAATGAAATTTATTAATGTCATTAGAAAATTTATTAATCCGATTAATTTAGATTTAAAAATTTATCCAAATTTAGACTTAAGAAGAAGAAAAAAATTATTAGAACATCATAAAATTTCTAAAATTTTTGATGTTGGTGCAAACAAAGGTCAATATGCATCACAAATTTTTGATTTAAGTTTTAAGGGTCAAATTATTTCTTTTGAACCAGTAAAATCGACATTTGTTTCTTTAAAAAATAAAACTAAAAGTAACAAAAACTGGAATGCATTTAATTTTGGGCTAGGTAATAAAAATGAAAAGGTAGAAATTAATTTATCACAAAACACACATAGTAGTTCATTGCTAGATATTTTACCAACTCATGTAAAAAGCGCTCCAGATTCAAAGACAATTGGTGTTGAAACCGTAACAATTAAAACTCTAGATTTTATTTTTAATGAATTAGTAAATGAAAACGATATTGTATTACTTAAGATTGATGTACAAGGTTTTGAAAAAAAGGTACTTGATGGGGCTAAAGAATCATTAAGTAAAATTAAAGGAATTCAGTTAGAAATGTCTATTGAAGAGCTTTATAAAGGTGAAATGTTATTTTTGGAAATGATTACATTTTTAAAATCAGTTGGTTTTAATCTGCAGAGTTTAGAAAATGGATTTTATAATGAAGCGTCAGGTAAACTTTTACAAGTAGATGGATTATTTTTTAAAGATTGATATGGGTGTACCATTAGTTTCTATAATTACAGTTTGTTTTAATTCAGAAAAAACAATTCAAAAAACAATACAATCGTTATTAAATCAATCGGTTACAGGTTTTGAATATATTCTTGTTGATGGGAAATCTAAAGACTCTACGATTGAAATTATTAAAAGTTTTGAAAATAAATTTAAAGAAAAAGGAATTTCTTATAAATGGATTTCAGAAAAAGATACTGGAATATACAATGCATTTAATAAGGGAATAAATTTATCAAAAGGAAAATGGATTTCGTTTTTAGGTTCTGATGATATTTATTTGAAAACTGCTATAGAAATGTATAAAACACAGATTAATAATATATCAACCAAAATAGACTTTATTCATTCAAATTTAACAGTAGAAAAAGGTAAAACATTCTCAAGTTCTTGGAAATGGATAACGTTTAGAAGGAAAATGACAATAGCACATGTTGGTGGTTTTCATAATCGAAATTATTTTACTCAATACGGTTTGTTTAACGAGGAATATAAAATTGCAGGAGATTATGAGTTGTTGTTAAGAGCAAAAGAAAAATTAAAAACCCTTTGGCTGAATGAGAATACAGTAATTATGGGTAATGATGGAATTAGCAATAATCAAATAAAAAAAGTTTATCTAGAAACTACTAAGGCAAAAATAGAAACAGCAAAAATAAATGTAATGATTTCTAAAATAGATTATTTTACATGGATGTTTAAACACAAAATAAAAACACTTTTGAATGCGATTACTTGATAAATACATAATTTACAGTAGTATATTTGCACTCTTTACTGAAGGTTTTTATTTTCATTACGGTATAGATTTAAAACTGTATTATCTTATTCTTATTTCAAATTTTTTTCTGTTTTCTATTAATAAAAAGGTTATAGTTCATAAAAATCTTCTAATTATATTTGGTTTTTTAGTGATTCATGGAATCGTAAGTTATGTTTGGTTACAACATCCAATTAAGTCACTTTTTGCTCAATTACTTGGAATATCAATAAGTAGTATTTATTACTATAACTTTATTAAAAGTTATGGGGTCGAAAAAGTGTTTAAAGTCTATTTAGGTTTTGCAGTTATTATTGCTTTTATGGCAATTCCTATGTTTTATCTTCAAATAAATTCGTTTTCTGAATTTAGACTTAACGGAATTTTAACAGAGCCCGCACATTATGCTGCAATTATGCTTCCAGCTACATATGTTTTTTTAAGGGATAAAAAGTATCTGAAATTAGGGCTAATGGTCGTTACCATATTTTTATCAAAATCATCAATAGGGTATATTGGTTTAGGGTTGATATTAATTTTTCCCTTATTAAAAATTAAATATTTTATAAAATACGCTTGGATTGTTTTCATAGTAATTGGGTCAAGCGCTTATTATTTGGGTACTCAATGGAACAAGCCTGTCGATGAAAATAAAAGTAATGTTTTGGTAAGAAGGTTAAAGGAAACAAATAAATCTTTAAGTGCTGTTGCTACAGGTAAATTTGAAAAACACACAAACTTAAGTTCATATGCTTTTTTAAGCAATAGCTTTATCACACAAAAAATAGTTTTAAACAAACCTTTTGGAGCTGGTTTAGGAAGTTATCAATACGAATACGATTTGTATTATCCATTAATAAGACCACCACCTTATTTAGTAGAATTAAAACAGTCTAAAATTAATAGAACAGATGCAAATTCTTTATTTTTAAGAATGTTATCAGATTTAGGAGTTTTTGCTGTTTTAATTTTTATCTATGCCGGTTATAGAAGCTATCAACTATTTAGTATGGAAAAGAAGAATATTCAACAGAGTGCTTTTTTTTACCTAATGGTTAAATTAATTAGAGAAGGGCATTATTTTCCGCCAGAATTTTACTTCTTTTTATTCATTTTTTTAAAAGATTTTGATGAAGATATTACACATAGTTGAAGATTTTTCTATAAAAAGTGGTGGGTTAAGAACTGTAATTAAAAACCTTGATTTTCATTTAAAAAAATTGGGACACGATTCTTTTATTCTTGCTTCCGATAAAGAAAAAAATGATGATGTTTTTGTCTTAAATGCAACAAATAAGTGGTTGTACTCTAGAAATTGGAAAAACAAGATTCTTAAAATAATTGGTGAACAAAAAATTGAACTAATTCATATTCATGGAGCGTGGTTATACCCTCAATTTATTGGTGCAAAAATAGCCATTCAAAAAAAGATTCCAATGATCTTAAGTTTACACGGAATGTTCCAACCTTGGCTTTGGAAAAAAGGAACTTTAAAAAAGAAATTGTATTTCTACTTATTAAGCAAAAAGTATTTTGCTAAAGCAGAATTTATTCACACAATAACTGCCCAAGAAACAGAAACGATTAAAGAATTTTTCAAAAGAAATGAAATTATTGAAATACCGAATTTAATAACTATTGATAAATTAGAAATAGCAAACAATAACATCAAAAAAAATGTTGTTTATTTAGGTAGAATTAATCAAACAAAAGGGATTGATCTTTTAATTAAGGCCTTTTCAAGAATTGAAAACCAAGGTTTCCAGCTTAAAATTGCTGGAGGATTTAATTCACATCAAAAAGAATTAGAAAGGTTGGTAAAATCTTTAAAATTAGAGCGAAAAGTTGCATTTATAGGGGAGGTTAAAGGAGAAGAGAAAATAAACCTAATTAGAACGGCTTGGGTAATGGTGAGTCCATCTTATTCTGATGTAATCGGAATGGTAAATTTAGAAGCAGCATCCTTTAAAACACCGATGATTACAACGTTTAAAACCGGTTTAAATAAAGACTGGAATACAAACGGAGGTTTTTTAATAAACCCAAATTTAGAAGAGCTAATAATAACTTTAAAGGAAAGCTTAAATTGGTCCCTAAAAGAAAGGGTATCTAAGGGAGAATTACTTTATAAATTTGTGGAAAAAGAATACTCTTGGGAGAATAAATTAAAAGACTGGGAAGCTCTTTATAAAAAAGCAACTGTCAATGAAAAGTAATTGGTTAGAAAAAGCTACAAAATTTTCGTTTCTAGGACTGGCATTGTTGCCTTTTCTAAAGGAAAATATTAATTCTATTTTAATTATCATTTGCGCAGTTTTAACCCTAGTTTATAATATTAAAAAAAAGGAAAAGAGAAGGTTAAATTCAAAATTATGGATATTAACATTGCCTTTTTGGATGTTTTTACTTCATGAGTTATTAAGTGGAGATTATAATTTTGATAGCGTTTTATTACATCTGCCTTTTTTGATTTTTCCTCTAATATTTGCTTTTAAACCAAGTTATATAAATCATAAGTTTAAAATTAAATCTTTGTTTGTTTTTCAAATTAGTGTTTTGCTTCAATGTTTTTTTTATGTGATTTTTTTTCTAGCAAATAATTCAATAAGTAAGTTTTTTTACACCCAAAACAACATTCCTTTTTTTAGAGAATATGTTTCAGAAAACTATTTATTTGAAATTCATCCAACCTATTTTAGTTCGTTTTTATTAGTAAGTTTTACAATCTCGGTATTTTCGTTGTTGAAATATAAAAGAATTGTTTTTGCATTAATAAACATCGCAATTATGGTTTTTTTTATATTTTTATTTTCATCTCGAATAATAATATTAACCCTTTTACTTTCTATCGTTTTTGCAATAATATATTTGATAATTCAAAAAGGACTAAAGCAAAGTTTTTTGATTTTACTCGCTGGAGTTCTTTTGCTAACGATTTTGGTTTACCCACAAAGAGAAGTTATTGGCAAGCGGTTTAAAGAGATTAAAACGGAAGTGAATAAACCAATTGTTGGAGACTATTATAACTCAACAAATACAAGAATGGCTATATTAAAATGTTCTTTTAAAGCACTAAAACTTACACCCTTTTTTGGTTTTGGTGACAAACTACAAGAAGAGCTCAATAACTGTTATAAACAAAATAATGATAGTGATTTTTACCTTAAACACACTTTTAACACCCATAATTATTATATATACTTAGTAACTTATGGTGGCTGGGTTTTCTTTTCCTTTTTTATATTTTACTTATTTTGTCTTTTTAGAAAGATTAATCATTCTGAATTAGCATTGGCTTTATTCGTTCAGTTTTTGATAATTAATTTAACTGAGAATTACTTTTCTAGACATTATGGTATTGTTTTATTTACGTATTTAATTTCAATGTTTATTTTTATAAAAAAGAAGATTACAGACTGATGAATTCTCCAAAAAATATATTGTTAATTACACCTTTCTTTTTTCCAGAATTAATTTCTACGGGTAAATTTAACACAGATATGATTATTGCTCTAAGAGACCAAGGCCATTATGTTAAGGTTTTATGTTTTCATCCTTTTTATCCAAAATGGAAAGTAGAATACAGTAATGAGAAACTAGATAATATTGAGATTATTAGAGGAGGGAAAAATAACGTCTACACACAGAAAAATATTTTAAGAAGATTTATTTTAGAAATTAGTTTTTCTTTTTTTGTGCTTAGAAAAATCTTTAAACATCAAAAAAATACAGATATTATCATACCTGTTTTTCCGCCAAGCTTTGCTTTTTATGCTGTGTCACCATTTTTAAATAAACGAATAGTAAAAGTTGGAATTATCCATGATTTACAAGAAGTTTATATGAAAGGTAAAAAAGGAATTGTTTATAAATGGATTGGTAAAATTATTCATCACCTAGAAAGAAAAGTTTTTAAATCATGTGATAGATTAATTTTTTTATCTGAAGAAATGAAAAACATAGGGCAAGAATATTATCAACTCAATGCATCAAAATTAAAAGCACAATTTCCTTTTGTAACGATTAATCCAAATAAAAAAGAGAAACTAAATAAACTGGAGATACTTTTACCAGATCATTTAAAACACATTGTATACTCTGGAGCTTTAGGCGAAAAACAAAACCCTAATGCACTAATTAATCTATTTAATTATTGTTCAGATAAACTGCCTCAGCTTAAGTTTCATGTCTTTTCTCAAGGATTTATTTTTGAGGAATTAAAGAAAAAAAATATTAATAAAAAAATTGAGTTTCACGATTTAGTGTCAAATGAGAATATTGAAGAATTATATCAACGAAGCTTTATTCAATTCATACCTCAGTCTAAAGGAACATCAAAAGGCTCTTTACCATCAAAACTTCCAAATTTATTAGCATCAAAATGTAATATTATCTGTATTACAGATGTTGGAAGTGACATTGATGTTTTATTTCAAAAACATCAATTGAAAAAAATAGTTACTAGCTGGGACAAGCAACTTATTTTAAATAGTATTGAAGAATATTTAGAAGAAGAAGATCCTGATTTTACAAAGCAAAATGAAATTTCAAGAAAATTATTTAACATAAACTCAATGATAAATAGTATTTTAGAGAATTAATTAATTTGTTTTGAAAAAGAGGTATTCGTATTTAATAAAACCATTAATGTTACTCATAGATTTGTGTATTATTAATGGAACTATTTTTTATGTTTCTGATAGTGAATATTTAAAACCATTTTTTTTTCTTTATATAAATACCTTCTGGGTTTTTTCGTCTTCTTTTATTGGTTTTTACAAAGTTTATAGACATACACGTTTTTACAGAATACTAAGTTTACTGGCAATACAATTTAGCTTATTCTTTTTAGGTTTTTTCACTTATTTCACAATCTTTAGAGAAGGTGATATTGTAAATAATCAAGCCTTAATTTTAATTTTGATTTTTTCAGGAATTACAATAATGAAATTCCTTTTTATTTATGCCTTAAAAAAGTATCGATCATATGGAAACAATTATAGAAAAGTTGTTGTTTTGGGCTCAGATGACACAGCAAAAAAAATAATAAAAATATTTAACGAGAAAAAAGAGTTTGGATATATAGTTACTGCTTTTTTCTCAAATAAAGCATCTAAAAACAACATCTATAAAGGCTTGATAAGTAAGAGTTTTGCATTCGTTTTAGAAAATGAAATTGATGAAATATATTGTTCTTTATCAGAATTAAATCAACTAGAAATTAAAGATGCAATAACTTTTGCAAATGAAAATAATATAAAAATAAAATTAGTTCCTAACACGAATGAACTTTACAGTAAGAGCTTTAAAAAGGAGTACTATGATGACTCAATGCTAGTTTTAAATGCAAACAAGTTGCCTTTTGAAACAAAAGAAAATAGAATCATAAAAAGAATTTTTGATGTTGTATTTTCAGTTTTCACTATTGTGTTTCTATTGTCTTGGTTAACTCCAATTTTATGGGTAGTTATAAAGTTAGGTTCAAAAGGGCCTGCTTTTTTTAAACAAAAAAGAGAAGGCTTAAAGGGTGAATTATTTGTTTGTTATAAGTTTAGATCTATGAAAATAAATGAAAACGTAGAAAATAGACACACAACAAAAAACGATTTAAGGACTACTTCAATTGGTTCTTTTTTAAGAAGAACAAGTTTAGATGAACTTCCTCAATTTTTTAATGTTTTAAAAGGAGATATGAGTGTTGTTGGTCCTCGACCACATTTAAAAAGTTTATCGATTGAATACCAAAAAAACGTAAACAATTATTTAGATAGACACGCTGTAAAACCTGGAATTACAGGTTTAGCACAAGTGCGTGGCTACAGGGGAGAAATTACTAAAAAATCAGATATTAAAAATAGAATTAGACTAGATGTTTTTTACATAGAAAACTGGGCAATTCAATTAGATATTAAAATTATTTTACAAACTGTTTTTAATGTTTTTAATGGAGAAGAAAAAGCATATTAAATTTGAATAATAAAATTCAAATATCAGCTTCTATTGTTTTGTATAAAGAAGATATACAGATACTAAAATCAACTGTAAAAAGTTTTTTGCAAATACCATTAAGAAAAAAGCTTTTCTTAATTGATAACTCCCCAACAAATAAATTAATTAAGTTATTTAAACACCCAGAAATTGAGTTTGTTTTTAACAATAAAAACATTGGCTTTGGAAAAGCCCATAATAAAGTTCTTGAAAAAATAAATTCAGATTATCATTTAATTTTAAACCCCGATGTTACTTTTAACCCAAACGTTTTTAATGTTTTGATTAAACAATTTGAAAAGGATAAAAAAATTTCTATGATTTCCCCTAAGGTTATTTCTCTAAATGGAGAAACTCAATTTACTTGTAGAAAAAACCCAACAATTAAAGAGATGATTTCTAGAAGAATTGTGGTTTTTAAAAAGAATAGAAAAGATCCTGGTTTAGAATTGTCAAAACCTTTTTATCCAGAATTCATTCATGGTTGCTTTATGCTGTTTAAAACGCCTGATTTTGTCAAATTGAAAGGATTTGACGAACGTTATTTTTTATATATGGAAGACGCAGATATTTGTAGAGAAATAAAACAATCTGGAAAGGAAATTTTATATTATCCAGAAGTTAAAATAACTCATATTCATAGAAAAGGTTCCTCAAAAAAAATAAAATTATTATTCTATCATATTTTATCAGCTATAAAATATTTTAGAAAATGGAAATAAGGATTTCATAAATTTTCAATCTCAAAAGAAAATTTATCGCCGTATATTTGTGCTCTTAAACAACAACACAACTCATGAATATTTTAATCTTAGGTTCTGGAGGAAGAGAGCATGCATTTGCATTAAAACTATCTGAAAGCAATAAAGTAAATCAACTTTTTGTCGCTCCTGGAAATGCAGGAACTTCTCAAATAGCCATCAATATAAACATCAACCCAACCGATTTTGCGTCTGTTAAAGAAACAGTATTAAAAAACAATATTAAAATGGTTGTTGTTGGCCCAGAGGCTCCTTTAGTTGAAGGTGTTCATGATTTTTTCTTAGCTGATGATGAACTGAAAAACATTTCAATAATCGGACCTAAAAAAGATGGTGCTTTGTTAGAGGGATCTAAAGATTTTTCTAAAATATTTATGGAAAAACATAATATTCCGACTGCTAGATATCAATCTTTTACAAAAGAAAACTTATTAGAAGGATTTATTTTTTTAGAAACATTAAATGCTCCTTATGTTTTAAAAGCTGATGGTTTAGCAGCCGGGAAAGGTGTTTTAATTTTAGATTCTATAGACGAAGCAAAAAAGGAATTAGAAGAAATGGTTTCTAATCAAAAATTTGGAGAAGCATCTTCTACAGTTGTTATTGAAGAGTTTTTAGATGGAATAGAACTATCTGTTTTTGTTTTAACTGATGGGAAGAGTTATAAAATTTTACCTTCTGCAAAAGATTACAAACGAATAGGAGAAGGTGATAAAGGTTTAAATACTGGTGGAATGGGAGCAATTTCTCCTGTGCCATTTGCGTCTGAAGAGTTTTTACAAAAGGTTGAAGAAAGAGTTGTAATTCCTACTGTAAACGGATTGCAAAAAGACGGAATTGATTACCGAGGTTTTATCTTTATTGGTTTAATGAATGTTGATGGGAACCCACAGGTAATTGAATATAATGTTCGAATGGGAGATCCTGAAACTGAAGCTGTTTTACCGAGAATTGAGTCAGATTTATTTGATTTATTTGAAGGTGTTGCAAACCAAAATTTGCATGAAAAATCGTTTTCTGTAACTAAAAAAACTGCAACAACAGTAATGTTAGTTTCTGGTGGATATCCTGAAGCATATGAAAAAGGAAAAGAAATTTCTGGTTTTGAAAGCGTAGAAGATTCAATAGTCTTTCATGCAGGAACTACTATAAAAAACAACGCAGTTGTAACAAGTGGAGGTCGCGTAATGGCAATTACTTCTTTTGGTGATACAATTGAAGAAGCTTTAGAGAAAAGCTATGAAAGTATCGAGAAAATCAGTTTTGATAAGATGAATTACAGAAAAGATATTGGATTTGATTTAATATAAAAATGAAAAAAAAATAATTGTTGCACCACTAAATTGGGGACTAGGTCATGCCGCTCGTTGTGTGCCAATTATTCATTTTTTATTAGAAAATAACTTTATACCAATTATTGCTTCTGACGGACTTGCACTATGTTTTTTACAAAAAGAATTTCCGAATTTTGAGACTTTAGAATTACCTTCTTATAATGTTTTATATACCAAAAAATTAAAATTGGGACTTGTACTTCAGTCTCCAAAAATTTTAAAAGCAATTCGAGCTGAAAAGAAAGTAATTGATGACTTTATTGAAGTGAATAAAGATGTTGTTGGTGTAATTTCTGACAATCGATTTGGAGTTAGAAACACTAAGGTTAAGTCGGTTTATATTACACATCAATTAAATGTTTTGTCAGACTTCACTACTTTTTTCACAAGTTATTTACATCAAAAAATTATTAAAAAATTTGATGAATGTTGGATTCCTGACTTTGAAAATTCTGAATTTTCAGGAAAGCTTTCAATCACAAAAAACTCCAAGATAAAAAAGAAATTTATAGGAATTTTAAGTAGGTTTCAAAAAGAAGAAATTCAAAAAGAAAATGATGTTTTAATTATTTTATCAGGAATCGAATCACAAAGAAAGTCTTTAGAAAAAAAGCTACTTGTAGCTTTTAAAAATTATTCAAAAAAAGTCGTGTTAGTTCAAGGGAAAATTGAAAATAATCAAACTGTAAAAGTCGAAAACGGTATTAAAATCTACAACTATTTATTATCGTCAGAGTTAGAACAAGAGATCAATCAGTCTGAAATAGTTATTTGTAGATCTGGATATTCATCAATAATGGATTTAGCAGTTTTACGAAAGAAAGTATTTTTCATTCCAACAAAAAATCAAACTGAACAAGAGTATTTAGCAAGTTATTTAGAAACAAAAGCAATTGCTCCTTTTTGTGAAGAAGAAAACTTTAATTTGAATTGTTTAGATGAAGTAAAGTATTTCAATGGTGTTTCGGTTAAAGAAAGCAAATTAGACAAAGATTTACTTAGCCTTTTCTAACGAAAAAGAAAACTCTGAACCTTCTTTAAAAGTGCTTTTTACAAGTATAGTTTCGTTATGGGCTTCAATAATATGCTTTACAATTGCAAGCCCTAAGCCAGAACCACCTTGATCCCTTGAACGACTTTGATCAACCCTATAAAAACGCTCAAACAAACGAGATAAATGCTCTTGTTTAACTCCCTCTCCGTTATCAGAAACCTTAATTATAAACTTATTTTGGTTATATTCATCAACACCAACCTTAGTGACTCCGCCAATTTTTCCATATTTAATAGAATTAACAACTAAGTTGATAAGTACTTGTTCTATTTTTTCTTCATCACCTATTACATAAATTGGAAATTCATAAATTTTATCAAAAACTAAAGAAATGTTTTTCTTTTTTGCCCTCATTTCGAACAAATCAAAAACATTTTGAATTAGTTCTAAAATGTTGAAAGGTTGCAAATTCATTTTTAACCCTTTGGTTTCTAATTTAGCAATCATGTCTAAATCTTTTACAACAGCAACTAACCTTTCTACACCTTTATTTGCTCTTCCTAAGTATTTTTCTAAAATTTCTTTGTCTTCGGAAGCCCCTTCAATTAAGGTTAGTAAATAACCTTGAACAGTAAATAAAGGTGTTTTTAATTCGTGGGCAACATTTCCTAAAAAGTCTCTTCTAAATGAATCTCTCTCGGTTAAATTTTGAATTTCGATACGTTTTCCTTCTGCAAATTTTTGTACACTTTTAGAAAGTGTTTCCATATCGGTTGTTACAGATTTTTTTTTTAAGTCTTCTATTTCAAGTAATGAAACATCATCATATATTTTACGAACTCTTCTGTATATAAAATACTCTACTCGATATTGAATGATAAGAAAAGAAAAAACTAATAGAGATACAACAGCAAAAAACAAAGCCCAAAACCCCATTTCTTGATATAAGAAATATGATAATGCATCAACAATGATAACAAGAATTGCTATATATAATGCTGAAATTAAAGCAAAAGAATAGGTTTTTTTTAGTTTCAATGAATGTTTTTTTAGTCGTTATCTTCTAAAACAAATTTATAGCCAACACCTTTTATTGTCTTAAAAAAATCATCTCCAATTTTTTCTCTTAATTTTCGGATGTGTACATCGATCGTTCTTCCTCCAACAACAACTTCATTGCCCCAAACAGAATCTAAAATAGTTTCTCGTTTAAAAACTTTTCCCGGTTTTGAAGCTAATAAAGAAAAAAGTTCGAACTCTTTTTTAGGCAATACTATTTTTTTATCAGCTTTAAAAACAACATACTCTTCTCTGTTAATCACAATATCTCCGATTCTTGTAAAGGTATCTAGTTCTTCTTCTTTCTTTAGCCTTCTTAATAAGGATTGTATTTTACTTACTAAAACTTTTGGCTTAATTGGTTTTGTAATGTAATCATCCGCGCCAGCATCAAAACCAGCAACCTGAGAATAATCTTCACCACGTGCGGTTAAAAACGATATAATTACGTGCTCTAAATCTTTTATTTTTCTAATTTTCTCACAAGCTTCAATTCCATCCATTTCTGGCATCATGATGTCTAATAAAATTAAATGTGGAATTACTTTTTTTGCCACTTTTACACCATCAGCACCATTTTTCGCAGTAAAAACTTGATAGCCTTCGTTCTTTAAATTGTATCCAACAATTTCTAAGATATCTGGCTCATCATCAACTAGTAAAATCTTAATATCATTTTTCTTCATCACCTTATTTTCTTTTGTTTTTACCAAAAGTATGGATAATAAATTTAAAAAAACAATTCGTTAACAATGATTTAATGACTTAACAAAGACTTAACCTTGTGTTGATGGAAAGGTAATTTATTGCTAACGTTAGTTTTACAAAACAGCAAGACATTTGCAGAAAATAAAGATAATCTTATATAATAATAATGAAGAAATTAATCATAGCTTTTGTGTTAATAAGTCAACTAGTTGTTGCACAAAGTAAAGGAACTGTAAAAGGAATGTTAACTGATACAGAATCAAATAATGAACCGATGCCATTTGCAAATGTGTTTATTAAAGGAACCACAATTGGTGGGACAACAGATTTTGATGGAAACTATTCTTTAAAGGTTGATGCAGGAAATTATATTTTGGTTTTTAGCTTTGTTGGATATCAAACAATAGAAAAAAAGATTCTAATAGTTGCTAATGAAACTCTTACGATTAATGAGAAGTTAAGTGCAAAAGCAGGTTTAACTTTAGACGAAGTTCAAATTACCGGAACTATAAATAAAGCAAAACTTTCTGCGATTTTAAGTGAGCAGAAAAAAGCAGTTGCAATTAAAACAACAATTGGTGCTCAAGAATTAGATAATAAAGGGATTTCTGATTTAGCAACAGCAGTTACTAAAGCAACAGGTATTTCTAAACAAGAAGGTTCTAATACTATTTTTGTGAGAGGCTTGGGAGATCGATACAATTCTACAACCCTAAACGGATTGCCAATTCCATCTAATAACCCATCAAGAAAAAATATTTCGTTAGATATTTTCTCTACGGATATTGTTCAAAAAATAGATATTAATAAAATTTATAATGGATCAATTTATGGTGATTTTGGAGGAGGAAATGTAAATATTGTTTCTAAAGAGCATGTTGGAAAACCATCTTTAGAAATCGGTATTGGTTCTGCAACAAATTCAAACCTTTCGAATGACTTTTATTTACAGCAAGGGCCTAATTATACAGGTTTTTACAATTATAATTATCCAACAAATGTTTTAAGTGGATACAATTTTACAACAAGTTGGGATAATATTTCTAAAACACCAATTGCCACAAATTTATCTGTAAAAGGAGGAAAGAAATTTCAAGTTGGAGAAGAAGGTAATTTTAACATTTTTGGAACGGTATCTTTTTCTAATGGGTTTAAATTTAAAGAAGGAATTAACCGTGGAGGTGTTAATGCACAAGGTTTGGCATACACAGATTATGTTTTTAAATCGTACGATTATAATACAAATTCAACAGCAATGTTAAACGCTACATACAAAGTTAACGCAAATAACACGTATAAGTTTAGTTCGCTATTTATCAACTCTTCAAATCAAAGTTTAGATGAGTATAATGGAGTAATTAATGTTTTTGATAACGCAAGTAACGGTGGCGGATTTGTAAAAAGAGCAACTTTTGATAAAACATCTCTGTTTGTAAATCAGTTTTTAGGAAATCATAAATTTGGAGAAAAAATTATTCTAGATTGGGGAGTTTCTTACAATCATATCAATAATGTTATTCCAGACAGAAGACAAAACATGTTAGTTCCAAAAAGTGATAATGATCCAACTGGTGTAAAAATAGTTTCTGATTTAGCGGCTTCAGACAATCATCGTTTTTTCCAAGAATTATTTGAAGATGAGGTTTCAGCAAATTTTTCTACATCGTATCTTTTTTCAAAAGATAAAGAAGATGAATATAAGGGGAAAATTACTTTAGGTTATAGCGGTAGGTTTAAAAAAGTAGATTTTAAAGCAACACAGTTTAACTTTAGAGTTAACAGAAATGTGACTCAACCAATTGTTAATTCGTCAAATTTAGATGCATATTTTACACAATCAAATTTAGCAAATAATCTTTTTAAAGTAGAAACTTTTAGAGGTGATGCATCAACACAAAACGCATTAGACCCACAAACATATTCTGGAAATCAATATATAAATGGAGGGTTTGCGGAAGCGCAATATAAATTTAATTCAAAATTTACAGCCGTTGTCGGGTTAAGATTTGAACATATTTATCAAGATATCGCATGGAAAACATCACTAGATCCAAGTGGAGATAAAGATGCTTTTGCAAAGTTTGAATTTTTACCAAACGCAACTTTTAAATACGAAGTAAACGAAAAAAATAATTTAAAATTTGCTGCAAGTAAATCGTACACTTTGCCACAATATAAAGAAAGAGCACCTTTTCAATTTGAAGATGTAACTCAGATTAAATTTGGTAATCCAGATTTAGATTTATCAACGAACTATAATGCAGATATTAGATGGGAATATTTCCCAACAAGAGAAGAAGTTATTTCTGTAACAGGTTTTGGGAAAATTATTCAAAATCCAATTAACGAAGTTGTTGTTGCATCAGCAACAAACGATATTTCTTATGTAAACACAGGTAAACAAGCAATAGTTTTAGGAGCAGAATTTGAAATTAGAAAAAATATTTTTTCTAAAGAATTAGAGAAAGGAGACGATATTTTAAAAAGTAAGTTATCTGCTGGATTTAATACTTCATACATGTATTCTAATCAAGACTTTGATAGATTTAAGGTTATCAATGAAACAAATTTAAATGTAAACTTTACAAATAAGGACGGAAAGTTGACAGGAGCATCAGACTTGATTTTAAATGCTGATGTTACTTACATAAAAGATTTTTCTAAAACAGCGAATATTTTAGCAACATTAACCTATAACTATTTTTCTGATAGAATTTATGCAATTGGTTCTGCGGGTAAAGGAGATTTAATTGATAAAGGAATTGGAAGCTTAGATTTGATTTTAAAATCACAAATTTCTAAGAAAGTAAAATTAGGACTTTCAATTAAAAACGTATTGAATCCAACAATTAAAAGAGTTCAAGATATTCAAAATATTGAAGTTTTATCTTTTAAAAATGGCGTAAATGCAAGTTTCTCTTTAACGTATAAACTAGATTAAAAGTACTTAACATAAGTATAACAAAAAACGTGAATGCTTAACAGTTTTTTAAACTTTTGGTAAAACAGGTATTAAACAAGAAGTATTTCTTTGTAATAGAAATAAACTAAAACACAAAAATGAAAAAAAGAGTATTATTATTAGTAGCAATTGTAGCAATTGCATTTACAAGTTGTACAGTTTCAAATGAAGAACCAGATAATGGTTTTCAAGTAGACGCAACAAATTTTAAAGGAAACATTACACAAGGAACTGTTACATTAAATGCAGGAACTGAGTATAATTTAACCGGAGCATTAGTAGTAGAAGCTGGTGCGAAATTAGTAATTCCTGCAGGAACAGTAATTAAAGCTTCAGGAGGAACAAGTTCTTATATAGCAGTTGCGCAAGGAGCACAGATTTTTGTAGACGGAACAGCAACAAACCCTGTAGTAATGACATCTTCTAAAACAACTCCAGCACCAGCAGATTGGGGTGGATTGGTAATTTGTGGTAAAGCACCAACTAATAAAGGAACTACAGCAACAGCAGAAGTTTCTGATTTAACGTATGGTGGAACTGTAACAAATGATAACTCAGGATCTGTAAGATATTTGAGAGTAGAATATACAGGAGCAACATTTAATGGTTCTAAAGAATTTAACGGAGTTTCTTTATTCGGTGTTGGTTCTGGAACAACTTTCGAATATGTACAATCATATAATGGAGGTGATGATGGAATCGAATTTTTCGGAGGAACAGTTTCAGGAAAATACTTAGTTTCTACAGGTTCTGGAGATGATTCAATTGATTTTGCTGACGGATGGTCTGGAACTGGAGAATATTGGTTCATCAATAAAGGAACAAAAGCAGGAATTGAAGGTTCAAATAATGGAGATGACGGAAATGCGTCGCCAACTACAACTGCAGTATTAAGAAATATTTCAATTGTTGGGCCAGGTTCTGAAGGGTCTTTATACATTAAAGAAGGTGGAGGACACTGGACTGCATCAAATATTTATGCAGCAGATTTTGCTTTAGGAATTAAGATTAAATCTTCAGATACTGCTGCAAATGATAATGTGAAAAACGGAAACATTTTAATTACAAACATTCAGTTTGACAATGTGACTAAAAAAGATGAATATACAGGAACAGAAACGTATTTTACAGAAGGTACAAATACCGGAGCTGGAAATGGAAAAAATGCACCAACTTGGGCAACTGGTTGGACAATAGGATTGTAAATTGAGAATTAATTATAGAAATTAAAGCAGACTTCGGTCTGCTTTTTTTGTTTATCATCAAGATGTTATATTGTTAAAATTGCAGCGTAACGTTAAGAACAAAGAATTCTTTTATATATTTATAACATTATTTGTGAATATGAGAAAACTTTACATTTTAATCTTTGTTTTTTGCACTTGTTTTGTTTCGTTGTCTAGTGGGCAATCTAACAAAGTAAAAACGAATAATATTGTTAAGTTTTTTGCTTTTCCAAACCCAGTAATTCAAGGAAAATTAACCATAACGACCTTTAACACTATAGAAAAAAAGGTAACCATCTATAATGTTTTAGGAAAAAGAGTTTTCACTCAGAAATTTTCTGTAAATAAAAAACAATTAGACTTGTCTCACATAAGTTCTGGAATTTATGTTATGAAAGTTATTGAAGGAGATAAAGTGGCTACCAAAAAATTAATAATCAAATAATCTTCTCAAGATATTTTATAAAAAAGCTTCGAATTTTCGAAGCTTTTTTATTTTTAGTAACTTCACAGTAAAATTTACTGCTATGAATTTACATTTAAAATTAGAGAACATTTTGTTTCTTGATATTGAAACAGTTCCGCAAGAAGAAACTTGGAACACAGTTTCTGATACCACAAAACTACTTTTTGAACAAAAAACAGCCTATCAGCGTAAAGATGAAGTTACTGCTGAAAATTTTTATGAACGTGCTGGAATCTGGGCAGAATTCGGAAAAATAATCTGTATTTCGGTTGGTTATTTTACAATTCAGAAAAAGGAAAAACAATTGCGTTTAAAATCTTTTTTTGGTGATGAAGAAAAAGAATTATTACTTGAGTTTAAAGAACTTTTAGAATCTCATTTTAATAGAAATGAACATGTTTTGTGTGCACATAATGGAAAAGAATTTGACTTTCCATATATCGCAAGAAGAATGATAATCAACAGGATTGAATTGCCAAAAAAACTAAATCTATTCGGCAAAAAACCATGGGAAATTCCACATTTGGACACGATGGAGTTATGGAAGTTTGGAGATTATAAACATTATTCGTCGTTAAAATTATTAACCTCTATTTTAGGAATTCCATCACCAAAAGACGACATTGATGGAAACGAAGTTGCTGATGTATATTACAAAGAAAAAAACTTAGACAGAATTGTAGCGTATTGCGAAAAAGATACTGTTGCTGTTGCGCAATTATTGTTGCGATTTAATAATGATGAATTACTCGAAGATTTTCAAATCGTAAGTGCTTAATTAACCTTCTAATTTCATAGAAAGCTCAAACCAACGCTCTTCTTTTTGTTCTAAATTAGAAATTATTTGCTGTAATTCTTGAGATTTCTTGTTGATTTCTTCAGTAGGAATTTCACTATTTGCAAACTGACTTTCAATTCTAATTTTGTTTTTTTCTAGTTTTGCAATATCAGTTTCTAACAAGCCAAATTCTCTATTTTCATTAAAGTTAAGCTTGCCTTTTGGATTAGAAGTTTTTTTAGCGACTTCCTTTTTAGGAACGGCTATACTTTTCTTTTCTTCACGTGGTTTTGAATCTTCGTACGCTCTAAAATCTGAATAATTTCCAGGAAAATTTTCAATAATTCCTTCGCCTCTAAAAACAAAAAGAGAATCCATTATTTTATCCATAAAATACCTATCGTGAGAAACCACCAATAAGTTTCCAGGGAAATCTAACAAGAAGTTTTCTAATACATTTAAGGTAACAACATCTAAATCATTTGTTGGTTCATCTAAAATCAAAAAATTTGGATTCTGAATTAAAACAGCACACAAATACAAGCGTTTTTGTTCTCCTCCACTTAGTTTTTCAACAAAATCGTATTGTTTTTTTCTATCGAATAAAAAGCGTTCTAATAATTGACCAGCAGTAATTTTTCTTCCTTTAGTAAGTGGAATAAATTCACCAAACTCTTTGATAACTTCAATAACCTTTTGTCCTTCTTTTATAACGATTCCACTTTGTGTATAATACCCAAATTTTACTGTTTCGCCCAAGACAACTTTACCACTATCAACAGGAATTTTTTCTGTAATTACGTTTAAAAAAGATGATTTTCCTGTTCCGTTTTTACCAATAATTCCGATGCGCTCTCCACGTTTAAAAACGTATTCAAATCCGTCTAAAATTAATGTATCATCAAACGATTTTTTAATTTTATGAAGCTCTAATATTTTGCTTCCCAAGCGCTCCATATTTATTTCTAATTGAACCTGATGATCTTGTCTTCTCTTGTGTGCTTTCTCTTTGATTTCGTAAAAATCATCGATTCTAGATTTCGATTTTGTTGTACGTGCTTTTGGTTGGCGACGCATCCAATCTAATTCTTTATTGTAGAGGTTTTTTGCTTTTTCTACCGTAGTTTGTTCAACAGCAATTCGTTCTTCTTTTTTCTCTAAATAATACGAGTAATTTCCTTTATATCTGTATAGTTTTCCGTGATCTAATTCTACAATTTCATTACAAACACGTTCTAAAAAATAACGATCGTGCGTTACCATAAAAAGTGTAATCTTCTCTTTAGCAAAGTAACTTTCTAACCACTCAATCATTTCTAAATCTAAATGATTTGTTGGTTCATCAAGAATTAATAAATCTGGTTTGTTAATTAAAATTGTTGCTAAAGACAAACGCTTTTTTTGTCCACCAGAAAGCTCAGAAACTTTTTGATCTAAATTATCGAACTTTAATTTCGATAAAATTTGTTGGTATTGTGTGTCAAAATCCCAAGCATTATGTTGCTCCATCAACTCAAAAGCTTTTTGGTAAGCATCTGCATTTTCTGGATTCTCTAAGGCTTTATTGTATTGAGAAATTACTTGTAAGGTTTTGTTTTCCGAAGAAAAAACAACTTCTTTTATAGTAAGCTTTGGATCTAAAGTATCGTTTTGAGCTAAATATGAAATCTGAATTCCTTTTCTAGAAATTACTTGACCATTATCAGGAATATCTAAACCAGCAATGATGTTTAAAATAGATGTTTTCCCACTTCCGTTTTTGGCAACAAAAGCAATTTTTTGATCTTTATTTATTCCAAAAGAAATGTCTTCAAAAAGTATTCTTTCTCCGTAAGATTTAGAGATATTTTCTACCGATAAGTAATTCACTATAAAAAGTTTTTGCAAAGAACCTAAAAACAAATCAAACTAGAAGAGGTTTTGAGCAATTTCTCTTTTAAGAAATATTATAAATACTATCTTGCAATGTTATTTATTATCAATTTGATGAGATTAAGCAGCATTACTTTTTTATTATTACTTTTTTTGTGGAATCCTATTGTTGGATTTTCACAAGATAGCATCCCAATTTCACCAAATTTAAAAGAGCAGAGTTTTTTAAAATTTCAAGATCATTTCTTTAAAGCACTGGCACAAAAATCTATTTATAATTATAGAGTTGCTATTCAGAACTTAGAAAAATGTAATGAGTTGAAGCCAAATGATGTTTCTGTTTTGTTTGAGCTTTCTAAGAATTATTTAATGATGAAAAAGTTCTTGGAAGCAGAGCAATATGCGCAACAAGCATTAAGAATTGACGATAATAATTATTGGATTTTAAAACATTTAAGTAAAGTGTATTTGGCTTCCAGTAATATAAAAAGCGCGATTGTAGTTCAAGAAAAATTGGTAAAAATAAATTCAATGCACAAAGTAGATTTAGTGTATTTGTATTTTCAAAACAATCAAATTGAAAAAGCAAAATCACTTTTAACCACTTTAGAAAAAGCAAATCAATTAACTCCAGAGTTAGTTTTGTTCAAGAATCGATTTTTCAAAAAAGTGATTAAAAAATCAACAGAAACATTAGAAAGCGTAGAAGATTTAATCGCTAAATTTGAATCTGAAAAAAGCTTTGAAACACTTCGTAAAATAGTAACTTTGTCGACAATTAATAACAAGCAATTACTTTTTTATAGCAATAAAGGATTAGAATTATTTCCCGCGCAAGCGTTTGTTTATTTGATGAATGCAAAAGCTTTAAATCAAAATAATGATTTTAAAAAAGGGCTAGAACAATTATTAAACGGCATCGATTTTGTGATTGATAACAATAAATTAGAAGCCGATTTTTATGACGAAATTGCAAAATGTTATAACGGTTTAGGTAATAAAAGTGAAGCAATAAAAAGCAAGAATAAAGCGTTAACATTACGTAAAAAATAAAATTTTAATGAAGTTTTTTCGATTGATTTTAGTGACTTTTCTGGTTTTTACTTCATGTAAAACGAAAAGTATTGCAGTTAGTAAAACGAATGTCACTAAAAAAATGTCTGCAAGAAAAGTTTCTAAGAAACACATTGCTACATTTCTTAATAAAAGGACAATTGATGCGAAAATGAATGTTGCTTACAAAGATGAAAAGCAAAAGCATAAATTAAAAGTAAAATTACGTATAGAAACCGACAAGGTAATTTGGATTAACGTTACTTATAAAGGGCTGGTTTTATTAGCGAGAGCAAAAATCACTCCAACCTCTGTTAGTTATTACGAGAAAATCAATAGAACTTATTTTAAAGGAAATTTTAAATTACTTGAAAAAATGTTTGGTGCTGAAGTAAACTTCAAACAATTACAAAGTATGTTGATAGGCGAAACTATTTTTGATTTAAAAATGCAGAGATATAAATCTGTAGTTGATAACGATGCACATTTATTGTTACCCGTTCAACAAAAAACACTTTTTGATATATTGTTTTGGATCAATCCAAATCATTTTAAGCTAGATATGCAAGCATTGCAGAATAGTCCAAAAAAGCAAGAATTAAAAGTTGCTTATAAAAGCTACTCAACAATTGATGGTGAAGTTTTTCCGAAAAAAATTGAAATTAGAGCAAAAGACAACGGAAAATTCACCAATTTAGATATTGATTATAGATCAGTGATTTTTAATAAGAATATTTCAATTCCTTTTAGAGCGCCAAGAGGTTATAAACAAGTTGTTTTTTAATGAAAGCTTTTAAACTTTTTTTCTGTGTATTTTTAGTCGCTTTATTCTCTAATATTGATACTTCTTATGCGCAAACAAGAAAGCAATTAGAAGAAAAACGAAAAAAATTAAAACAAGAAATTGTTAAAGTAAATAAGCTGTTGTTTACCGAGCAGAAAAAAGAAAAAAACGCTTTAGAAGCTTTAGATGATCTTACCAAAAAAATAGCAACGAGAACAGAGTACTTAAAAACGATTAATAGTGAAGCTGTCGTTTTGTCCTCAGAAATAGGTAAAAACGAAAAAGAAATTGCAAAATTAACCAAAGAACTTGCCGTTTTAAAGAAAGATTATGCTGACATGATTTTTAAATCATACAAAAGCAAATCTAAACAAAGTCAGTTGCTGTTTTTTATGTCATCAGAAAGTTTTAGACAAGCATACAAGCGTATGCAATACATGAAACAATACACTTCTTTTCGAAAAAAGCAAGGAGAAGAAATTGTGGTTCAAACGAATGTTGTAAAAAAATTAAACGATTCACTTTCATTAAAGAAACAAGCAAAAGAGACATTGATTAAAGTTGAAATTGCTGAAAAAACACAAAATGAAACAGATAAAAAAAATAAAGTAAGATTAGTTTCTCAAATAAAAAGAAACGAAAGAAAATACATCAGAGAAATAAAAGCGAAGCAACAAGAGGAACGTAAAATTTCGGCACAAATAGATAAAATTATTAAAGCCGCTATTGCAAAATCTAATGCTTTAAAAGGCATCAAAAAAGCCAAAGGATTTGCATTAACTCCAGAAGCTAAAATATTAGCAAAAAAGTTTGAAAGTAATAAAGGAAAATTACCTTGGCCAGTAAAGAGCGGCCTGGTCGTTAGAAGATTTGGCACACAGGCACATCCAACTTTACGCGGAATAACAATTACAAGTTCTGGTTTGCACATTGCAACCGATAAAGGAGCAACTGCAAAAAGTGTTTTTAACGGAAAAGTTTTGGCAATACAAGTTCTAACTGGTGGGAAAAAAGCAGTTTTAATTCAACATGGAAATTATATCACAACCTATAATAATTTAGAAACGTTAACAGTGAAAAAAGGTGATAACGTTATAACAGGTCAAGTTTTAGGAAAGATTTTCACCAATAAAATCAATCAAAAAACGACATTGATTTTTGTTTTACATAAAGAAACAAATAGGCAAAACCCAGCAAGTTGGTTGTTAAAAAGATAATTTAATTAAACAGCGCTTTTAATTCTGTAGCATTATTTGGATCCATTTTTCCAGATAAAATCAAACTCAATTGTTTTCTTCTTAACGCTCCGTCAAAACGCTCTTTTTCTAAATCGGTTTCTGGTATAATTTTCGGAACAGGAACAGGACTTCCTGTTTCATCAACAGCAACAAATGTGTAAATACCTTCATTTGCTCTAGATTTTAAACCAGATTCTCTGTCTTCAATCCAAACATCAACATACACTTCCATAGAAGACTTAAAAGCCCTTGAAACCTTTGCTTCTACAGTTACAACACTTCCAACAGGTACAGCTTTTGTGAAAGAAACATGATTTACTGATGCGGTTACAACAATTCTTCTAGAATGTCTACGTGCAGCAATGCTACAAGCTCTATCCATTCTTGCTAACAGTTCACCACCAAATAAATTATTTAAAGGATTTGTTTCGCCTGGTAAAACCATATCTGTTAAAACAGTTAATGATTCGGATGGAGTTTTTGAACTCATTAGAAATAGAATTTTAAATTATTCGCAAAGATAAACAATAACAAATTAATGTTATTGCGATATTCGTATTTAAAAAAGTGTTTTACTGTAATTTCTTTATAAACATCCAGGCATCTTCAGAATGAGAGCTTCTGATTTCTTCTAAGCTTTTATAAGCTTCTGCTCTGGTTCTAAAACTAGAATACGTTACTTGTGTTAAACCCCATCTGTTTTTTCCGATGATTTCTGCATCAAAACCTTTCGCTTTTAATTGACGTAGTTTCTTTTCAGCATTTTCTGGAAACTCAAAAGCACCAGCAATAATGTGAAAGTTTTTTGGTCCTTCTTTTTCAACATTTAACTGAATTGTTGGTAAAGGATCTCCAATAACAAAAGTTGCAGATTGAATTTTCTTCTCAACATCAGATTGTTGTTTTGTGTATTGTTCTTGTAATTGATTGTTCTGATAACCGTTCCATCCAATTGTACCAACAGCAAATAAAATTGCAACAGAAGCAGCGTATTTTAAAAAGTTTGAAGACTTTTTAGTAACAACAACTGGCGCTAATATTGTAGCTTCTTTTTGATATTCTAAACGCTTAACAGCAGGGGAACTTAAAGCATTCATTCCGAAAGTTTCAATCAAATAATTCGATGCGGTATTTGGTTCAAAAATTAGTTGCTTTTCTTTGTTTAAAGACAAACTCCCAACTTTACCAATAACAACAGCTTCGGTTTTTAATTGAGTATTCCAACTATTTACAATTTCACTAATTTTCTTAGAAGCTTTTTCAAAAGAAATATTTTCTGAAGAAGCAATATGATTTGCTAATAAACCATCATTGTTTTTTAAATGCGAATTAAACGTGATTTGTTTTGTTGGTGGATAAAATGTGTGTGAAAAATGATTCACTTTTGCCGAAATAGCATTGGTTACAAATCCCCCAAAATCTGGTATAATTACGCAATCGTATCTGTATAATAAATCGTTGATGTAGCTAGTTAAAGTCATAATAACAAAGTTAGTATTTTTTTGCAAAAAATCCGAGACTGATTAGAAACTTATCAACAAAAATTTGTTGTATATTGATTGTCAAATTATTGCGATTTGAAAAAAGAAAAATTAAAAGCCATTTTGCGTTTGCAAAAGACAAAAGCTGTGGGCGATATTTTAGCAAAAAAGCTAATTGTTGCCACTGGCGATGTTCGTCAGATATTTAAAGAAAAACCCGCTACTTTATTAAAAGTCAATGGAATTGGAACACACGTTACCAATCAATTGTTTGATAAGAAAAACGAAATTCTTGCCGAAACAGAACTTAATTACATCGAAGAAAATAACATTACAACCTCTTACTTTTTAGAAGATGATTTCCCCAAAAACTTGCAACAATGCATCGATTCACCAATTTTAATTTTTAAAGATGGAAAAATCGACTTAAAAAATGAACGCATCATCAGTATTGTTGGTACACGGAATATGACTTCTTATGGGCGTGGTTTTTGCAAAGAATTTATAAAAGACATCAAACAATACAACCCAATAATTGTAAGCGGATTTGCTTACGGAGTTGATATATGTGCACATAAGGAAGCCATAAAAAACGAATTACAAACCATTGCTGTTTTGGCACATGGTTTTGAGCAAATTTATCCGAAAGTTCATAAAAAATATATCAATCAAGTGAATGAAAATGGCGGATTTATCACAGAATTTTGGCATGATGAAAACCCTTTGAGAGAAAATTTTTTAAAACGAAATAGAATTGTTGCTGGTATTTCTCAGGCAACAATTATTATAGAATCTGCTGAAAAAGGGGGCTCTTTAGTTACTGCAGATATTGCTAATTCGTACGATAGAGATGTTTTTGCAGTTCCTGGAAGAACAACAGACTTGTTCAGTAAAGGATCTAATCGTTTAATTAAAGATCACAAAGCAGCCTTGTTAACATCTGCTGAAGATGTGGCAAAAATGCTCAATTGGGATTTGTCTCAAGCGAAAAACGCTACACCTAAACAACAACAATTATTTATTGAGTTAAATTCTGAGGAGCAAAAAATTTACGATTACTTATTAAATAACGGAAAACAACTATTGGATGTAATTGCTTTAGATTGTCAAATTCCGATTTATAAATTAGCACCATTTTTATTACAATTAGAAATGAAGGGCGTTTTAAAACCCTTACCAGGAAAATTGTTTGAGGCTATTTAAAACTACTTTTTCTTAGATCGAATACTTTCAATTACAACGGTAGATAAAATCAACAATCCACCAAAAAAAGTATTGATGGTCGGAATTTCATTTAAGAATAAGAACGCTAAAAGAATTCCGAATATTGGCTGAACACTACTGATTATTGTTGCGGTTGAAACGGAGAAATGTTTAAATGCTCTCACCATTAAGCTATGCCCTAATGCGGTCGTAAGAACACCTAACAACAAAACATATGGGTATTGAGTCGTAATATTTGAAACATCCATAAAAAAGAGTACAGGAATTAGCACAACACTTATTATCATTGTTTGATAAAACATAATGGTAGATCCATGGTATTTATGTGTGTGATTTCTTTTTAGAATTAAACTTCTAACAGCATATAAAAATGCAGATAAAACCCCAAACAAAATCCCTTTTGTATACGAACTTTGTAGATTTAAGTCTGGGACAAGAATATAGATACCTAATAAAACCAACAACGCCAACAAAACATGAACATAGTCAAATTTTGTTTTCATAAAAAGAGGTTCTAACATAGCTGTAATCACAGGAAATGTATATAAAGACAAAACTCCAATAGCAACATTTGATAGTTTTAAAGAATAGAAATACGTAATCCAATGTGCTCCTAAGAACAAAGAACTAATCACTAAAGAAGGAATGTCTTTTACACGAGTGATTTTTAAACTAATATTTTTCAGATTGCAATAAAAATATAAGAAAACCATTGCAATAGCAGAACGAAACCAAACAATAACTTCAGATGGCATTGCAATGTATTTACCTAAAACACCAGAAGTGCTGATAAATAATGTTGCCAATAACAATCCGAAAAGTTGATTTGTATGTGTGTTTTTCAAATTAAACAGCTTTTAAAACAGACAATGCTTTAGAAACAGAATCTATATGAATAAACGTAATTAATAATCGCAAACCATTTTTAGTTTCCTTTTCTTTCATGACACAGCTTTTACTGTTTTGTTGTACGTATTTTAACATGTTTGTGAAGTTTTCTGTTTGATAAAAGGAACTTTGTTGATCAGAAACAAAATAACCAATCATGCGTTTTTTCTTTAAAAGGATTTTTTCTAAACCAGATTTTTTAGCAAACCACTTTATGCGAACAGAGTCTAATAAATCCACAACCTGAATTGGTAATTCCCCAAATCGATCAATCAATTTTGTTTCAAATTGTTTGATTTCAACCTCTTTTGTTAAACTGGCCAATTCGTTGTATAAATTCAAACGTTCTGTAATCGAGTTCACATAATCATCAGGAAACAAAATTTCGAAATCGGTATCAATTGTTACCTCTTTTACAAACTCTTTCGGTTTTGTTTTATCAGTCGGATACAATTCTTTAAACTCATTTTCCTTCAACTCTTCAATCGCTTCAGAAAGTATTTTTTGATACGTATCAAATCCAATATCATTGATAAATCCACTTTGTTCTCCACCCAATAAATCACCTGCCCCACGAATTTCTAAATCTTTCATGGCAATATTAATTCCGCTTCCTAAATCAGAAAATAATTCTAATGCTGTAATTCGTTTTCTCGCGTCATCTGTCATCATATGATATGGTGGCGTAATAAAGTAACAAAAGGCTTTTTTATTAGACCTACCAACACGTCCACGCATTTGATGTAAATCTGAAAGACCAAAATTATTGGCGTTATTAATAAAAATAGTGTTGGCATTTGGTACGTCTAAACCGCTTTCAACAATTGTAGTAGAAACCAATACATCAAACTCATTATTCATAAAACCGAGCATCAATTCCTCTAGCTTTCTTCCTTCCATTTGACCATGACCAATTCCGATTTTTGCAGACGGGATTAATCGTTGTAATAAACCAGCAACTTCTTTAATGTTTTCGATTCTGTTGTGGATGAAAAACACTTGTCCGCCTCGAGAGATTTCATATGAAACAGCATCTCTAATTGTTTCTTCACTAAAACGGATTACATTAGTTTCTACAGGATGACGATTTGGTGGCGGTGTTGTAATTACTGATAAATCTCTCGCTGCCATTAAGCTAAATTGTAGCGTTCTTGGAATTGGAGTTGCCGTTAATGTTAACGTATCAACATTTTCTTTTATCGTTTTTAATTTGTCTTTTACAGCTACACCAAATTTTTGTTCTTCATCAATAATTAATAACCCTAAATCCTTGAATTGCACTCGCTGATTTGTTAATTGATGTGTTCCAATAACAATATCAACACTTCCATCAGAAATACCTTCAATTACTTGGTTTTTTTGATTGGTTGTTCTAAACCTATTTAGGTAATCTATTGTTACAGGAAAGTTTTTTAGCCGTTCCGTAAATGTTCTAAAATGTTGATACGCCAAAATAGTTGTTGGCACTAAAATGGCAACTTGTTTTCCGTTATCAACTGCTTTAAAAGCAGCCCTAATAGCAATTTCTGTTTTACCGAAACCAACATCTCCACAAACCAATCTGTCCATTGGTTGTTCTTTTTCCATATCCGTTTTTACATCTTGTGTTGATGTAAATTGATCTGGCGTATCTTCATAAATAAAACTCGCTTCCAACTCATGTTGCATATGTGTGTCTGGACCAAATTGGAATCCTTTTTCTAAACGCCTTTTTGCGTATAGTTGAATTAAATTGAAGGCAATATGTTTAACTCTAGCTTTGGTTTTTTGTTTGATTTTTTTCCAAACCCCAGAACCTAATTTGTAAATTTTTGGCGGTTTTCCATCTTTTCCGTTGAACTTCGAAATTTTATGCAATGAGTGAATGCTGATGTATAAAATATCGCGGTCACCATAAATTAATTTGATGGCTTCTTGTTTATTTCCTTCAACATCAATTTTCTGTAAACCACCAAATTTTCCAATTCCGTGATCAATATGTGTTACATAATCTCCAATTTCTAAATTATTGATTTCTTTTAATGTGATAGATTGCTTTTTTGCATAACCATTTTTTAATCTGAATTTATGATAACGTTCAAAGATTTGATGATCTGTATAACAAACTATTTTTTCGTCGGCATCAATAAACCCTTCATGAATTGGAAAAACAATCGTTTCGTAATGAACTTCTTCTTCAACATCATTAAAAATATCATGAAAACGTTGTGCTTGTTTTTCATTTCCACAAAATAAATAATTGGTATAACCTTGTTTAGAATAGTTATTTAAATTCTTGATTAAAAGATCAAATTGTTTATTGAAAGATGGTTGAGGAGAAACTTTAAACGTGACGTTTGTAGAAGTTTTTGCTTTTTCTGATTGATTGATTGCAACGGCAGAAAATTGATTGATTTGTTCTTTTATAAACGCGCCATTACAAAATAATTCGTCGGGTTTTGCGTGTTTTATTTCTGTAGATAATTCTTTAAAGGCTTCGGTTGCTTTTGCGTAAAAAGTATCTAATTTACCCGTTAATAATTCTATATTTTGATGAAAAATAATTGTTTTTGATGAAATATATTTTAAAAAACTTTCACGCTTTTCTTGCAATGCTTTATTCTCAACATTTGGCATAATGCTGATTTTTTTCAATTTTTCTATAGAAAGCTGTGTTTCTACATCAAAGGTTCTAATACTTTCTATTTCGTCGCCAAAAAACTCAATTCTGTAGGGTTCATCATTCGAAAAAGAAAACACATCTATAATTCCACCACGAACAGAAAATTCGCCAGGTTCAGTTACAAAATCAACACGATTAAAATTGTACTCGAACAATACTTCGTTTACAAAATCTAGTGAAAGATTTTCGCCAATACTTAGTTTTAAGGTGTTCTTTTCTAATTCTCTTTTAGTAACAACTTTTTCGAACAACGCATCTGGATATGTTACAATTATTGCAGGTTTTTTCTGTGAATTTATTCGATTTAAAACCTCAGACCTTAATAGAATATTTGCGTTATCTACTTCTTCAATTTGATAAGGCCTTCTATATGAACCTGGATAAAAAAGCACATTTTTATCACCCAACAATTGTTCAAAATCATTTAAATAATAAGCCGCTTCTTCTTTATCATTAAAGATTAAAAGGTATGGTTTTTCTGTTTTTTTAAAACTCTCGGAAATAACAAAAGACAACGACGATCCAACCAAATTCGTAATTTGAAAATGGTTTTTTTCGTGTTGAAGTTCCGATAAAATCTGCTGAAACTTAGCAGAATTTTTATATCGATTAATTATAATCTCTGTACTCAATGCAACTATTTTTAGCAAATGTACTATAAGTATTTGTAATAATTTATTTTTAGACAAGACTAAAAATATTTTTATACTAACTTAAAATTAAATACATTTGCATTGAAATTAAAGAACATGTTTACGTCTTCAGAAGAAAATTATTTAAAAGCAATTTATCATTTGGGAATTACTTCAAATAAAGGAGTAAGTACAAATGCTATTGCAAAAAGATTGAGAACAAAAGCGTCTTCTGTAACTGATATGGTAAAAAAACTCGCAGACAAAAACGTGTTGGTTTATAGGAAATACCAAGGTGTTTCTTTAACAAAAGAAGGCAATAAAACGGCTGCAAATATTATTAGAAAACACCGTTTGTGGGAGGTTTTTTTGGTAGAAAAATTAAACTTTAATTGGGATGAAGTACACGATGTTGCAGAACAATTAGAGCATATCAAATCGCCTAAACTAATTAACGAACTTGATGCTTTATTAGGT
Organism: Polaribacter sp.; assembly: GCA_029250685.1. Taxonomy (GTDB): domain Bacteria; phylum Bacteroidota; class Bacteroidia; order Flavobacteriales; family Flavobacteriaceae; genus Polaribacter. The sequence continues at coordinate 52,660 of JAQXEU010000022.1, read as the reverse complement.
TTTCCAAAGTATGATCCACATGGAGATCCGATTCCTGATAATGAAGGAAATTTAGATCAAATTGAAAAAAGCTTATTAGCAACTTTAACAATAAATGAATTTGGAATTTGTGTTGGTGTACACGATTCATCATCAACATTTTTACAGTTTTTAGACAAACAAAAAATTGCATTAGGACAAGAAATTACAGTAATTGAAAAAGAAGACTTTGATGGTTCTATGACCATTAAAATCAACAATAAAAAGATTTCAATTTCAAATAAAATTGCAAACAATTTATACATTCAAAAAGTCCAAAACGGACAATAAATAAAAAATCATGAGCACATTTGATCAAATCGTTGTATTTGCAAAAGAAAACCCAATTTGGGCAGCATTATATGCATCATTATTTACTTGGGGATTAACTGCTTTAGGAGCAAGTTTAGTTTTCTTTTTCAAAAAATTAAACAGAGCTGTTTTAGACGGAATGTTAGGTTTTACAGGAGGAGTTATGGTAGCGGCAAGTTTTTGGAGTTTGTTAGCACCAGCAATTGAAAATAGTCCTGGTGAAGGATTTGTAAAAGTAATTCCATCTGCAATTGGTTTTGGATTGGGTGCTTTGGCATTGTTCGGAATGGATAAAATTTTACCACATTTACACATTAATTTTAAAGAAAGTGAAGCAGAAGGAGTAAAAACAGAATGGCATAAAACCACCTTATTAACGTTGGCTATTACGTTGCATAATATTCCTGAAGGATTAGCCGTTGGAGTTTTATTTGGAGCAGCATCAACCCTAGTTGGTGTAGAACAAACAGAAATGATTATTGCTGCAATCTCATTGGCAATTGGAATCGGGATTCAGAATTTTCCTGAAGGATTTGCAGTAGCAATGCCCTTAAGAAGACAAGGAGTTAGTAGGTTTAAAAGCTTTTGGTACGGTCAATTATCAGCAGTTGTAGAGCCAGTTGCTGCAGTTTTAGGAGCTGTTGCAGTTGCGTTTTTTACGCCAATTTTACCGTACGCTTTAGCATTTGCAGCTGGCGCAATGATATTTGTTGTTGTAGAAGAAGTAATTCCGGAAACACAAAGAGATAAATATACAGACATTGCCACACTAGGTTTTATAGGTGGATTTATTGTAATGATGTCTTTGGATGTTGGTTTAGGATAAGACACAATTTATTTATATAAAATAATTATGATTCCTGCGAAAGCGGGAATCTTTTTTTAGTTAAATTGCTAACGGAATTTTTAACATCTATTTTTTGCAAACGACATCCAATTTTCAGGTTTATAATGCATCCGCAGGAAGTGGAAAAACATTTACGCTTGTAAAAGAATATTTAAAAGTTGTGTTGCAATCTGACGACAGATTTGTGTTTCAGAAAATCTTGGCCATAACTTTTACAAACAAAGCGGCTTCTGAAATGAAAGAACGCGTGTTGGATAATTTGCAGTGTTTTTCAGAGGGAAAAAAGAACGATTTGTTCTTGAAGTTACAAAAAGAAACCACACTTGATACAATTACAATTCAGAAAAGAAGTAGTTTAATTTTAGAAGCTATTTTACAAAACTATAGCGCTTTTGCAATTACCACAATTGATAGTTTTACACACAAGATAATTAAAAGTTTTGCGTTTGATTTAGGACTAAATTTAAACTTTGAAGTTGAGTTAGATTCAGATACGTTATTATCTTTAGCGGTTGATGTTTTGATATCTAAAATTGGTGTAGAAAACGACATTACAAATACGTTAATTGAGTATTCTTTAGACAAAACGAAAGAAGATAAATCTTGGGATATTTCTAGAGATTTAAATGAATTTGCAAAGATTTTATTGAAAGATGAGGATGCAAAGCACTTTAAAAAATTAAACTCAAAAACGATAAGTGATTTTACTTCTTTAAAAAAGAAATTATCACAACATCAAAAAGAATTAGAAAAGCGTTTTATTGAAATTAGCGAAGAAGGATTAGCTTTAATTGATTCTAAAAATTTAAAGCATAATGATTTTTATTACTCGTTAATTCCGAAGCATTTTTTGTCTTTAAAAACAATTGAAAAAGCAAAGTTTTTTGATGCATCAAAACTCAAACTTCGAATCGAAGAAAATATGTTTTACGCGAAATCAAAATCAGACGAAATCAAAGCGAATATTGAAGAAATTTTACCAGAAATTCTTCAATTGTATAACGAATCTGAACAATTATATCAACAACAAACTTTAAATAAATTAGCTTTAAAAAGCATCATTCCGTTAGCGGTTTTAACGAAAGTAAATTCAGAATTAACTACGATAAAAGAAGAGAATAATATTCAATTAATTTCAGAATTTAATCAGTTAATTTCTAACAATATCAAAGAAGAACCAGCGCCTTTTATTTATGAAAGAATCGGTCAAAAATTCATGTATTATTTTATTGATGAAATGCAAGATACATCCATTTTACAATGGCAAAATTTAATTCCGTTAATAGAAAATGCATTGGCGCAAGAAAAAAGTAATCTGCTGTTGGTTGGTGATGGAAAACAAGCAATTTACCGTTGGCGTGGCGGAAAAGCAGAGCAGTTTATAAAATTGGGGTCTGATGAACAAAACGAACGAATTTCTAATCCGTTTCAAGTGCAAAAAGAGGTAAAAGGATTGGAAACAAATTTTAGAAGTTATAGTGAAATAATCGACTTTAATAATTCGTTTTTTCAATTCGTTTCTGGATGTTTTCAAAACCCATTGTATCAACAACTATTTGTTGATGGAAATAAACAAAACACAACACAAAAAAAAGGCGGATTTGTATCGATTGATTTCCTTGAGAAAGAAGATAACAAAGAGGAAAACGATATAAGATATGCTAAGAAGGTTTATGAAACGATTATCAATTTAGAGGCTGATTTTCCAAGAAAAGATGTATGTGTTTTAGTTAGGCGAAAAAAAGAGGGAGTTTCGGTTGCAAACTACTTATCAGAACAAGGAATTGAAATTATTTCGTCAGAAACCTTGTTGATTCAGAATAGCGAAAAAGTAAATTTCATTATTGACTTATTACAAGCTATTCAACACCCAAAAGACCAAGAAACTTGGCTAAATATTTCTTATTTCTTACATGATCATTTGAAAATTAAAAACGATAAACATAGTTTTATCGCTTCTTTTGACATTAAAAATGAAGTTAATTTCTTCGAAAGGATTTCGGAATATACGATACAATTTGATGTTGAGAATTTCTCAAAACTTCCATTTTACGAACAGATTGAAGAAATTATTAGGGCTTTTAAATTGGCTGAAGAATCTGATGCATATATTCAGTTTTTCTTAGACGTCGTTTTTGAGCAGCAAAAGAAAGGAACTAGTATTCAGCAGTTTTTAGATTTTTGGAGTTTGAAAAAAGACAAACTGAGTATTGTTGCGCCAAAAGCAGAAAATGCGGTTCAAATTATGACAATTCATAAATCGAAAGGGTTGGAATTCCCTATTGTAATCTTTCCTTATGATATAGAAATTTATCGACAAATAAACCCAAAATCTTGGTTACAAAACTTACCCTCAGAACAATTTGAGAGTTTTGACGAATTATTGATTGATTCTCATTCAAGTATAAAATATATTGGAGATAAAGGAGCAGAGATTTACAAACATCAACGAGAAGAATTAGAGTTAGATAATTTTAATTTATTGTACGTTGCTTTAACAAGGTCTGTTGAGCAATTATATGTGATAACTGAGAAAAACATCAATGCAAGAGAAGTAGTAAATACAAATTCTACTTCTGGAGTTTTGATTAATTTTCTAAAAGAAAGTGGAAAATGGTCTAATGATAAATTAAAATACACTTTTGGTGATAAAAAGAAAGTTAGTAAAGCAGAAACAGTAACTTCTAGTTCAGTAATTCAGAAAGAATTTATCAGTAGTCCTTGGCATGAGCATAATATTTTTATGGTTGCAAACTCATCAAAACTTTGGGAAACTGAACAAGGAAAAGCAATCGAATATGGAAACTTAGTACACGAAATGTTGTCGAAAGTTATTTTAAAAGAGGATATTGAAAAAGTTGTTCAGCAGTATTTTCAGGAAGGGTTTTTGAATTCGGAAAATGTTATTAAAATAAAGAAAATGCTTTTTGATATTGTAAATCATCCGAAGTTAATAAACTACTTTTCTGATCAGGTAATTGTTTTTAATGAACGAGAAATTGTATCAAAAGAAAATCATGTTTTTATTCCGGATAGACTGGTGTTTAATCAACAAAATGAAGCAGTTATTGTTGATTATAAGACAGGAAAACCTTCAAAAGAACATCATCAACAATTAATAACATATGAAGATGTATTGTCATCAATGCAAATAAAAGTAGTAAAAAAACTACTCATATATGTTAATGAACAAATTTTGATTGAAGAAGTTTCTTAACTTTGCGCATTTAAAACTTTAAAAAAATTATAACCTATATATAATGTACGGAAACATAAAAGAACAATTACAGCAAGAATTACAAGAAATTAAAGATGCAGGATTGTATAAGTCTGAGCGAATTATTACATCATCTCAAGATGCTGTAATAAAAATTTCAACTGGCGAAGAAGTAATTAATTTTTGTGCAAATAATTATTTGGGGTTGTCAAATCACCCAGAAGTTATTCAAGCAGCAAAAGATACGATGGATACCCATGGTTTTGGAATGTCGTCTGTTCGTTTTATTTGTGGAACTCAAGATATTCATAAAGAATTAGAGGCTAAAGTTGCTGAGTTTTATCAAACTGAGGACACTATATTATATGCAGCAGCTTTTGATGCAAATGGTGGTGTTTTTGAGCCTTTATTAACAAAAGAAGATGCAATTATTTCTGATAGTTTAAATCACGCTTCTATTATAGACGGAGTTCGTTTATGTAAAGCAGCGCGTTACCGTTATGATAATAATGACATGAAAGCTCTAGAGAATCAACTTATAGAAGCGAATAAACAAAATCATCGTTTTAAAATTATCGTTACTGATGGTGTTTTCTCTATGGATGGAATTGTTGCTAAATTGGATGAGATTTGTGATTTAGCAGATAAATATGATGCACTAGTAATGGTTGATGAATGTCACGCTACTGGATTTATTGGAAAGACAGGAAGAGGAACTGTTGAGTTGAAAAACGTTATTGGGCGTGTTGATATTGTAACAGGAACTTTTGGAAAAGCTTTAGGTGGTGCAATGGGTGGCTATACAACAGGTAAAAAAGAAATAATTGAAATTTTACGTCAACGTTCTCGCCCGTATTTGTTTTCCAATTCTTTGGCGCCAGCAATTGTAGGTGCATCTTTAAAAGTTTTTGAAATGATTTCTGCAGACACTTCACTTCGTGATAAATTAGAATGGAACACTAATTATTTCAGAACAGAAATGGAAAATGCCGGTTTTGATTTGGTTGGTGCGGATGCAGCGATTGTTCCTGTAATGCTATATGACGCAAAACTTTCTCAAACAATGGCTAACATGCTGTTAGAAGAAGGAATTTATGTAATAGGTTTCTTTTTTCCAGTTGTACCAAAAGAAAAAGCAAGGATTCGAGTACAGTTATCTGCAGCACATAATAAAGAGCACTTAGATAAAGCAATTAATGCGTTTATTAAGGTTGGGAGATTACTGAAAGTCATATAAACACTTACAATTGAATGCTGTTTTTTTGTTTTTTTTACAAAAAATCTTTGTAAATAAACTTGAACAAGTTACATTTGTATCTTATATAAAGAACTTTTAATTTAAAAATTTGATAATGAAACATTTAAAAATAGCTGTGATAGCTTTATTTACATTAGCGATGGTCTCTAATGTAAACGCTCAGGATTCTGATAATCCTTGGGCAGTTAGTTTAGGATTTAATATGGTTGATATTCGTGGTAATGCCGGATTTGGTGATATCGTTAAAGATTATATTGGATTAAGTGATTGGGAATTTGGTGTTCCAAGAATTACTGCTGAAAGATATTATAAAGAAGGATTTACGCTTCAATTAGCTGGGTCATTTAATAAAATTAATGGAGCAACATATATTGCTGCTGATGCAAATGTAAAGTATGATGTAAATAGATGGTCAGAAAAACTTTTTGGTTCTACGAGCCAATACTTTGATCCATATATTTACGCTGGTTTTGGTATTAACCATTTATACGGAGGTAAAGCTTTAACAATGAATATTGGAGCTGGTTTCACTTCTTGGATTAACGAACAATATGGAATTAACTTCCAATCTGGTGCTAAACGTAGTTTTGGAGACGATGGTGCTGATCATTTCCAACATTCTGTTGGAGTTGTTTACAGATTCGGTGCAGTAGATACTGATGGTGACGGAGTTGTTGATAAAAAAGATTCTTGTCCAGATGTTGCTGGTTTAGAGGCTTTCAATGGTTGTCCAGATGCTGATGGTGATGGAATCCAAGATTCTAAAGATTCTTGTCCAAACACTGCTGGTTTAGCTGCATTAAACGGATGTCCAGATGCTGATGGCGATGGAATTGCTGATAAAGACGATATGTGTCCAAATGAAAAAGGATCTTCTGCAAACAGAGGTTGTCCAGATTCAGATGGTGATGGTGTTGTAAATAAAGATGATAACTGTCCAAATGTTGCAGGACCTGCAGCTAACGGAGGATGTCCTTGGCCTGATACTGATGGTGATGGTGTTTTAGATAAAGATGATAATTGTGTTAATGAAGCAGGACCTGCTTCTAATAACGGATGTCCAGAGCCTGTAATTACAGACGCTGCTACTCAATCAATTAACATGGCAGCTAAAGCAATCTTATTTAACTCAGGAAGAACATCTTTCAAAAAAGGTGGTTCAGAGCAGTTAGACAATGTTGTTGCTATTATGAACCAATTCCCTAAAGCTAACTTTATAATTGAAGGACATACTGATAGTACAGGAACAGAAGCGACAAACTTAAGAGTTTCTGAAAAAAGAGCATTATCTGTTAGAGATTACCTAGTTAAAAAAGGAATTGACAATAGTCGATTAGAAGCTGGTGGATTCGGAGAGTTATATCCATTAGCAGATAACAAAACGAGATCTGGAAGAGCTACAAATAGAAGAGTTGTTATTAAAGTTTCTAACTTGAAATAATTACAAACTATAATAAAATTAAAGCCTCATACATTGTATGAGGCTTTTTTTATTACTCTAATTTTTTTTCACTTTTAATATTTAAACCAATAGTTTTTTCATTGTAAAAAAGACTCGAAAGGTTTTTAATTTTACATTAATTATAATTATCTTTGCACCCTGAAAAAGAAGGGTAAAAACCACAAAATAAAATAACTAACATTAATTAGATACTATAATGTCTACAACAACAGGTAAAGTTTCACAGGTTATTGGTCCAGTAATCGATGTAGAGTTTAATACAGAAAATGCTGCACTTCCAAAAATTTACGATTCATTAGAGATAACAAAAACTGATGGTTCAACTTTAGTTTTAGAAGTTCAACAACATATTGGAGAAGATACAGTTCGTACAATCTCAATGGATGCAACAGATGGTTTACAAAGAGGTCAAGATGTGAGAGCAACTGGAAGCCCAATTCAAATGCCTATTGGTAACGATATCTACGGAAGATTATTTAATGTAACTGGAGATGCGATTGATGGGTTAGGAAACTTAGAGAAAAAAGGAGAGAATGGTTTGCCAATACACAGAGCAGCACCAAGATTTGAAGACTTATCTACTTCTACTGAAGTTTTATTTACCGGAATTAAAGTAATTGATTTAATTGAGCCTTACGCAAAAGGAGGTAAGATTGGATTATTTGGTGGAGCAGGAGTTGGAAAGACAGTATTAATTCAAGAGTTAATTAACAACATTGCGAAAGGACACGGAGGTTTATCTGTATTTGCTGGAGTTGGAGAAAGAACTCGTGAAGGAAATGATCTATTAAGAGAGATGTTAGAATCAGGAATTATCAAATACGGTGATGACTTTATGCATTCTATGGAAGAAGGAGGATGGGATTTATCTAAAGTTGATAAACCAGGAATGAAAGACTCTAAAGCAACTTTCGTATTTGGACAAATGAATGAACCACCTGGAGCACGTGCAAGAGTTGCGTTATCAGGATTAACTATAGCAGAATATTTCCGTGATGGAGCAGGAGAAGCACAAGGAAAAGACGTTCTTTTCTTCGTAGATAACATCTTCCGTTTTACACAAGCAGGTTCTGAGGTTTCTGCCTTATTAGGACGTATGCCTTCTGCAGTAGGTTACCAACCAACACTAGCAACAGAAATGGGTGCAATGCAAGAACGTATTACTTCTACTAAAAAAGGTTCTATTACATCTGTACAAGCGGTTTATGTACCTGCAGATGATTTAACAGATCCAGCACCAGCAACAACGTTTGCGCATTTAGATGCGACAACAGTATTGTCTCGTAAAATTGCAGAATTAGGTATTTATCCTGCAGTAGATCCTTTAGATTCTACTTCAAGAATTTTATCTGCTGAAGTTTTAGGTGATGAGCATTATAATACTGCAACAGCTGTAAAAGAATTGCTACAACGTTATAAAGAATTACAAGATATAATTGCAATTCTAGGTATGGAAGAATTATCTGAAGAAGATAAATTAGCTGTACACAGAGCAAGACGTGTGCAACGTTTCTTGTCTCAACCTTTTCACGTAGCTGAACAATTTACTGGAATACCAGGAGTTTTAGTTGATATTAAAGACACTATTAAAGGATTAAATATGATTATGAATGGTGAGTTAGATAAATACCCTGAAGCAGCATTTAACTTAAGAGGATCAATTCAAGATGCAATTGACGCTGGAGAAAAAATGTTAGCAGAAGCTTAAAAAACTAAAGAATTATGTTTTTAGAAATTGTAACACCAGAAGCTATTTTATTTTCATCAGAAATTGATTCAATATCAGTACCTGGAGTAAATGGAGAATTTCAAATGTTGAATAATCACGCACCAATTGTTTCTATACTAAAGAAAGGAACAGTTCAAATTCACACTCAAGAGCATTTAGAGTTAAATGAATTAAGTGATAAACTAGTTCCTCATGCAGATGATGATAAAGTTTTAACATTAGTAATTAATTCTGGAACTATTGAAATGAAAGACAATAAAGTAATTTTATTGGCCGACTAATTTTAATTAGATATAAAATAAAAAAGTCCTCATTTAATGAGGACTTTTTTTATGCTTTAATGTTAAAATTCAAGAAATAATTCTCTTTAAAGTTTGATATCTTATTTCTTTTAAAGAACTTTAGCTTTTATATCTATAAACCAAACAATTAAATCATGAAAAAAAGCGCACTACTATTGCTTTTTGTATTTGTTTCTAGCATCTCATTTGCACAAGAAACTCCAAAACCAAACTACAGACAAGCAGCAAAATATTCGCCTAAAAACTTAGCCAAACTAGTACATTCAACATCAGTTAGCCCACATTGGCTTAAAAAAGGAAATCGTTTTTGGTATCAATACAAAACTTCAGACGGAGCAAACTATTACATCGTTGATGCAGATAAAAAAACAAGAAAAAAACTTTTTGATAACGTTAAAATGGCAAAGTGGTTAACAGAAATCACTAAAGATCCTTATGATGGACAACATTTGCCAAGATTTTCTTTCAAATTTAATGAAGCTGAAACAGCAATTCGCTTTAGAGTAACGGCAACAGAAGAAGTTCCTAAAGTTGATGAAAAAGAAAAAGGTAAAAAGGATAAAAAAGCCAAAAAAGGAAAACCTAAAATGGAGAAGAAAGTATATCACTTAGAATACAGGTTAGGTGGTAACGGATTAACCATTATCGACAATAAAAAAGATGAAAGAAAATGGAAACGTTGGGCAAATGTTGCACCAGATAGTTCTATCGTATTATACTCTAAAAACTTTAACGTTTTTTGGATGGATAAAGCAAACTTCTTAAAAGCAGTTAAAGACGAAAAAGATTCAACAATTGTTGAGAACCAATGGACAAAAGATGGAGTTGAAAACTACGGTTACGGCGGTGGTGGAAGAGGCGAAAACAACGAAACGAAACTTAAAAACAAAGATAATCGTAAAGGTCTTTGGGGAACTTGGTCTCATGATTCTAAAAAATTCGTTTTTCAAAAATCTGACTCAAGAAAAATTAAAGATTTATGGGTTATTAATTCTGTGTCAAGTAAAAGACCAGTTTTAGAAACGTATAAATATCACATGCCTGGAGAACCAGAGTTTTCTAAAAACGAACTAATGATTTTTGATATTTCATCAAAAAGAATAGTAAATGTAGCATTAGATACAATCAAACAACAAAGTGTATCAGTATTTAGAGCACCATCAAAACAATCTAGCAGAGATGATCTTTTTAAACCTTCTTTATTGTTATCAAAAAAAGGAAAATTATATTATAGCGTAATCAGTAGAGATCGTAAAAAATACGATATCTGTGTAGCTGATTTAGAAACGGGTAAATCTAAAGTTTTAATTGAAGAACGTTTTAACACGTATATTGAATCTAGACCGTTAATTTTATTCAATAATGAAACAGAAATGTTACATTGGGCAGAACGTGATGGCTGGGCACATTTTTACTTGTATGACGCGAATGGAAAATTGAAGAATCAAGTTACAAATGGAGATTATCATGTAGCTGGATTTGCTGGATTAGACGAAAAATCTAAAACCTTGTATTTTACAGCAAATGGTGTAAATAAAAAGCAAGACCCATACTTTGCACACACTTATAAAATCAATTTAAATGGCTCTGGAATGCGTACATTGAATCCAGGAGATTATACTTCTAGAACAAGTATGTCAGATTCTAATAAGTATTTTGTAAGCAACTTTTCAAGAGTAAATACAGTTCCAAAATCAGAATTACGTTCTGCTGACGGAAGATTAGTTATGAAATTAGAAGAGGCAGATTTATCGCAATTATTTGCAACAGGATATAAATTTCCTGAACCATTTAAAGTAAAAGCAGATGACGGAATTACAGATTTATACGGCGTAATGTATAAGCCTTTCGATTTTGATTCTACAAAAGTATATCCATTATTAGAATATGTATATCCTGGACCTCAAACAGAATCTGTAAACAAATCTTTTTCTTTTAGAATGGATCGTTTAGACAGAATGGCACAAGTTGGTTTTTTAGTAATCACTTTAGGAAATCGTGGTGGACATCCAGATCGATCTAAATGGTATCATAACTACGGATATGGAAACTTAAGAGATTATGGTTTGGCTGATAAAAAATATGTTGCTGAGCAATTAGCAAATAAGCACGATTATATTGATATTTCTAAAGTTGGAATTTACGGTCATTCTGGTGGAGGATTTATGTCTACAGCAGCAATGTTAGTATATCCAGATTTCTTTAAAGCAGCTGTTTCTTCTGCAGGAAATCATGACAATAGAGTCTATAATTCTTGGTGGAGTGAAACACATCACGGAGTTAAAGAAGAAATAGATAGCAAAGGAAAATCGACTTATAAATATAAAATTGATTACAATCAATCGTTAGCAAATAACCTAAAAGGTAATTTAATGTTGATTCATGGTGATGTTGATAACAATGTACATCCTGCAGGAACAATTAGAATGGCAAACGAATTAATTAAAGCGAATAAGCGTTTTAAATTTATGTTAATGCCAGGACAACGTCACGGATTTGGTAACATGACAGAATATTCTTTCTGGTTACGCGCAGATCACTTTAGTAAATTCTTTTTAGGAGTTGAAGCTACAAGTGTAGATATTACAGAGATGAATAGAGACAATCCAAAAAAGAAATAAGTTTTCTTTTTATAAAACTAAAAACGCCGAGCAATGCTCGGCGTTTTTTTATGTTAAGTGTTTAGATGTTACTTTTTATCTAACCACGCTTTTCTGTTTTTCAACATTTCTGGAGTAAGTTCTAAACCAGCTTTTTCATAGGTCATAATTGTGTATCTAGGATCTTTAATCAACGTAGTTTTTACAGTTCTTAATTGATTGTATCTGCTAAACTGAATCGTTATTGCATCTCCAATTTTATAGTTTGATAAAATTTTATTCACAGAATTTCTATCACTAATTACATGATTATCGATTGCTACAATTTTATCTTTTGTGTTTAAGCCTGCTTTATATGCCGGACTTCCAATTTGCGGATTATTTCTTACAACTCCGTTTGATGTTGACGCTCCAAAAAACACTTTTTCGCTATCTTGTTTTAAAACAACACCAACTTTTTTAAACAAAGCTTGGTAATTTGGCATTGCACTTTTGTAGATAAAATTAGAGAAGAAATAATTCCCGAATAACTTACCTGCATATTTATTTAAAACATCATTTAAATTAGCAACTGTGTAAGGCTTTTCTTTTTTTCCATAAGATTTCCAAACAGATTTCATGTAGCCATCTAAAGTTAGGTTCCCTTTTTCGTTACGTAATGCTAAATCTAATGCTAAACCTAAAGCACTTCCGTAAGAATAATAAGAAATAAAAGTATTTCCTCTATTTACAGGATCAACAGAAGTTGCGGCATCCACAAAAGGCGCTTGATAACTCATCTCTATCGGATTGAAAAATGATCTCCCTGGAGAATTCCAAACGTAGTTAAACGTTCCGTTTAAGCTATTGATATAGCTTTCCGGAGACATTAACCCTGCTCTAGCTAAAAACAAATTTGTATAGTAACTTGTAAATCCTTCTGCAAACCACAATTCTCCACTCATATTTGCTTCTTTAAAAGAAAAAGGCTCTAAAGATTGTGGTCTAATTCGCTCTACATTCCAAGCATGAAAAAACTCATGAGAAACGGTTCCGATGTTTCCTGTCATTCCGCCATTTGCTAATGCTCTTGTACTTGTTACAACGGTAGAATTTCTATGCTCCATTCCATCTCCACTAGCATTCGGTACATAACATGCTAAGAAAACATATTCACCATAATCAAATTTTGGTAATTCGCCAAAAACAGCCATTTGTTGTAAAACAACTTTTTTAACACTTTCAAAATATTGATCAGCTTCTGCTTCAGTTCCAATATTATGCAATGCTAATTTTACTTTTAATTTTTCTCCGTCAGATTCAACATCAAAAGAACGCACTAAATGATTACTCAATTCCGTTGGACTGTCCATAAAATACTGCATGTTTGGCGCATAATATGTATTATCGAACATTGGTTTTAATTGGGTTGCAATTTTCCAATCTTTTCTTGGATTAAACGTAACTTGAATTGGTGTTTCTTTTAATGAAGGCGCAAACATAAAAGTTGCAGGAATGTTTAAATGTGCATGTGTTTCATCAATTTGTGCATAGGTACCGCCACCTCTATTTGCAAATAATGTATACGTAACAATTACAGTTCCATCATGATTATCTACATCCCATTGATAAGGGTTTGGGCGTGTAATTTTTAAAGATTTTCCTTTACTGTCGGTTGCTTTTACATTGTATACGTTTTTAGCAAACTCATGAATAGCATATCTTCCTGGAGAAGTTCTACTCATTCTAAAAGAAAATTTTCCTTTTTTAATTTTAGTGAATGATACTTTAATTTCTGCTTCGTGATGTACAGCATTGTTAAAAGAAATATCGTATTTGATATAACTTTGAGCACTTGCAATTGTTGTAATACAAAGTGAAAGTACTAAGGTTTTAAAAAAATGTAAACGCATTGATTTGTGATTTAAAATAATTTATTCAAAACTACACAAAATCTTCTAATCATTTACATATTCTAAAATATCTGATGGTTGACAATCTAGCGCTTTACAAATTGCTTCTAACGTTGAAAAACGAACTGCTTTTGCTTTCCCAGATTTTAAGATGGATAAGTTGGCAGTTGTAATACCAATTATTTCTGCCAAGTCTTTACTTCTCATTTTGCGTTTGGCAAGCATTACATCTAAATTTACAATAATTGCCATAGTTAAATTGTTAAGTCGTTTTCAGATTGAATTTCAATTCCGCGTTTTACAATTTGTGCAAAAATGAAGATGATAACAGACAAGAAAACAAAATCGCTTGAGAATAAATCCATTTCAAAATCATATTTTTTACCGATTATTTGCATGTGTGTATTGTGCACAATAGCAATAATCCATAAATAAAAGATCCCTTTACTTATTTGTTGCATAAACTGTTGTACATCCAAATTAAAAGGTTGTTTGATGTCTAGTTTTCGCAATAATTGAATCACCAAATAAGCAATATATGCTTCTGTAGCATAAAGCAATATTTTGTATCCAATAATAAAAGAATACTGTATAAAACTATATTCTCTGTATTCAAAAAGATTTATGCCTTCATATAAATCTTTAGAAACTTCGGCGTTATTGATACTTAAGAAATAAGTAAATAATATAGCTCCAGCTTTAATCATTAATCCGATAAATGCAAACCATGAAAAGAATTTCATAATTTTTAAGATTTTTTCTGTTTTCATAATTTTATTTTTTATTCATAAACCAAAGCACGTGTCCGCAATTATCACAGATATAGTTTTTTGCTTTTTTGTTTAACCAATCAAGATTAAAGAAATCTTTACAGTATTCATTAAAGTTTCTCTTTCCCAAAAAGTATCATTGCTACAAACTGTACACGTAAGTTTTTTTCCTTTTATGATTTGTTGTTTTGATGTAGGTATATTCGCCATGTTGTATATTTTAACATTGCAAAGATATAAAAATTATCGAAAAACAATAATAAATTATTAAAAAAGAATGATTTTAAAGTTTTTTAATCACACTTGTTACAATTCCCCAAATAACAAGATTGTTCTCTTCGGTGATTTTAATTATCGGATAATCAGGGTTTTCTGGTTGTAACCAAACCTCGTCTTTTTCTACTCGTAAACGTTTTACTGTAAACTCGCCATCTAAAAAACAAACGGCAATTTTATTGTTAGTTGGCTCAATACTTCTATCAATTACCAACAAATCATTATCATTTAAACCTGCTCCAATCATAGATTGTCCGCTAACTTTTGCAAAAAATGTTGCTTCTTTATTGGTGATTAATTCTTCATCTAAAGAAATTCTGGTTTCTCTAAAATCATCTGCAGGAGAAGGAAATCCGGCAGAAATTCCTGAGTCAATAAAAATTGCTCCATCGCTATCAGAAGTTTTTGGAGTAAAAAAAGTTAAGTTTTTAGAGGTCTTTGTATCCATACGATTTTATTTAACAACGAGTATATCTTTAATATTTGTGGTGTATTTAGGAGATAATCGTTCTTGACGCATTTTCCAAGTACGTTTTAAATCTTGATTTCCTAATTTAATTTTATCTGCTTTAAATCTAGTATTAATATGATCAATAGCAGACATTAATGGTTTATGTTTTGGGTTTTCGTGTAAAAATAAATTTAATTGATGATTGTCTGTTGGTACTAACCCACTAACAATTACACCAGCACGTTTGTATTTTATGCCTTTTTTAAACATAGAATTTACCGCATTTACTGCAGCTTTGCTAATTGTTAAAGTAGAATCTGTAGGATACGGAAAAATAACCGTTCTGCTTGTTCTGTGTTGTTCAGTGTCTTTTTTATTGCGATCGCTGCTTAATAATACTATAATCATATGACAGCTTGATTGTTGTTTCCTGAGTTTTTCTGCACAACTTGATGCAAAAGTAGAAACGCGTTCTTTGATGTTTTCTATATCAGAAAATGTGTATTCAAAACTTCTGGTTGTTGCAATTGATTTTTTAGAATTGATCTCGCTTTCCAATTCAATTTTAGGAACACCTTCTAACTCTTTTTTTAATTTCCATTCAGTAATAGAAAAGTTTTTTAAAACCCAAGCATCAGAAAGCTGCGTAAAATCAAAAGCATTTTTACACCCTTTTACAGCTAAACGTTTGTGCAAACGTCTTCCAATTCCCCAAACATCTTTTAACGGAATCCATTTTAGTGCTTTTATTCGTTTTTCTTTAGAATCAATTACATAAACTCCACTAGTTTCATCAGGAAATTTACGTGCTATTTTATTGGCTACTTTACTCAGCGCTTTCGTTGGTGCAACACCAACACAAGTCGGAATTCCAGTCCATTGTAAAATTCGGCTTCTAATTTTTGTTCCGTAATCCGTAAAATTATAATTTTCAAAACCTTTCAACTCTAAAAAAGCTTCGTCAATAGAATACACTTCTATGTTTGGAGAAAACTGACTCAGAATTTTCATCACACGAGCACTCATATCTCCGTACAACGGATAATTAGAAGACAAAACCGAAACATTATTGGCTTTACAAAAGCTTTCCCATTTAAAAATTGGCGCGCCAAAAGGAAGATTTATTGCTTTTGCTTCATCGCTCATAGAAATTACGCAACCGTCGTTATTGCTTAAAATAGCAACTGGTTTTTTCTGCAAATTCGGATTAAAAACCCGTTCGCAAGAAGCATAAAAATTATTACAATCTACCAAAACATACATGTCTATAAAAATATCAAAAAATAGAAGGCAAAAAGACATTGTTAATATCTTAATATGTTAAAAAGCACTTTCTTTTACGATAGAATTATATAAACAGCTTATTGTAAGCGTTTTTTAATTTTTTAATTACAATGGCTATTTCTTCTTCATTTAAATGCCCAAAACCAAAACGAATTGCACAGGTGTTTTTATCTTGATAAAGTACAGTTTTGGGTATAAACAAATCGTTTTTTTCTGCTTCTTCCGATAATTTTACTAAAGATATTTTAGATTGAAATTTTAACCAAATAGCTAATCCGCCAGAAGGTATTTTCCATTGTGCTATTTCTGAAAAATATTGAGATAAGAGTTTGCATAAACAATCTTGCCGTTGTTTATATATGACAATATTTTTTTTCATTAGGCGATAAATTTCACCTTCGCTAATTAATTCCGACAGCATTTGTTCCTGAATTAAATCCCCCTGTTTGTCTAGTAATTCTAAATAATTTTTTGCTTCCGAAATTAAGTTTTCAGGCGCTACCACAAATCCTGTTTGAAAACTTGGAAATAATGATTGTCCCAATTTTCCTAAATAAATAATCATTCCATCAGCATCTGAACTAGCCATGGGCAACATTGCAGAACCTTCAAACTGAAAATCGTAATCGTAATCATCTTCAATAATTGCAAATCCATATTCTTTAGCAAGTTGTAACAACTGCAAACGACGTTCTGCACTTAATGTCACTATCGTTGGGTAATCTCTATGAGCACATACATAAACACACCGAATGCTTCCTTTAATAAAATGTTTTTTTATGTATTCAATATCTAAACCATTTTTATCTACTGGAATCGTTTTAATGTCTGCGCCAGTTTGTTGAAAAATCATATTAGAAGCATAATTACTTAAATTTCCCACCAATACTAAGTCGTTTTGTTTTATCAACAATTGCGAAACGATGTACAAACTCATTTCTGTACTACGTGTACTTACCAGGTTATTTGGATTTATATGAAAACCTCTAGTTGCATTTAAATAATTACAAAGTTGCGTTTGGAATAATGAATAGGATGATTCGTTTGGTCTGTTCCATTTTTTTATTAACGTTTTTCGTTTCATGGCAGCACTATACCATCTTGTAAACTGATGAACAGGATGCAAACGTAAATCTGGGCTTCCTTCGTTAATGGTATATTTTGAATTTGTTAATTGAATAGTTGATGCTAAATGAAATGATTCTTGAAAAGGGAATCCTGTTGTTTTTGCATATGTATATGCCTCATTTATTTTTTGTGAAGTTGCTTTTATTTTTGCTGTCTTTTGTTCTGGCTCCAAAACAAAAGTTCCTTTATTGGGCATAATTTCTACCCAACCTTGAGAAGCTAACTCTTCGTAGATGGCAACAGCAGTATTTCTATGAATACTTAATAACTGACTAAACATACGAGTTCCTGGTAACTTTGTCCCTTTAGCTAAATACCTACGTTGTATTGCATTTATAATTTGCTGTGAAACCTGTATGTATAAAGGTTGAGATAGATTTTTATCAAAATCTATTAACTGTTTCAAAATATTATTAATCGGACTATCTATCATTTTAATACTGGACTACTTTAATCGTCCGGGAAATTACGAATTTTGCATCTTATTTAAATAACTATTTATGAAATTAAAAATTACATTAATAATTGCCATATTATTTTATACCGTTCAGGTAAAAGCACAAATAGATCCTGTAAAAAGAGATACTTTAAAAGAAGTTATCATTACTTCTAGTAGAATAGATCTACCTTTTAAAGAAAACTCTAGAACAATTTTAGTAATTACCGCTAAACAAATAAAACAAAGCGCTGTAACAAATATTACCGATTTATTGCAACAAGTTGCTGGTGTAGATATGCGAAGAAGAGGTGTAAGCGGAATGCAAGCAGATTTATACATTCGTGGAGGTAGCTTTGATCAAACATTGTTATTAATTGACGGTATTAAAGTTGAAGACCCACAAACAGGACATCACACAATGAATATGGCTTTGCCAATTGAAGTTATTGAACGTGTAGAAATTATTAAAGGAGCAGCGGCACGTATTTTTGGACAAAATGCATTTACTGGAGCCATTAATATTGTTACCAAAAAGAATGCAAATAATGTAAACTCTGTTGGAGTTCAAATAGGTTCTTTTGGTCAGAAAAATGGAGCGATCACGGTTGGAAAAAACCTTGAGAATAGTTCGGTTATTGCTCACGCATCTATAAATTCATCAGACGGATATAGACATAATACAGATTTTAAAAATCAAAATTATTTTATAAAAAACACATTTAATAAAAACAATACTCCAATTAATTTTATCGGATACTTTACAGAAAGAAATTTTGGTGCTAATGGGTTTTATGCTTCACCTTCTGCAATCAATCAATACGAAGAAACACAATCTAGTTTAGTTGGTTTGTCAACAGTTATTAAAGGAGAAAAACTCACATTAAAGCCACGATTTTATTGGAAAAGAAATCAAGATATGTATGTTTTCATTCGTAATAACCCTTCTGTTTATAGAAATTTACATATCGCAAATAAAGTTGGGGCTGAGTTAAATACTTCATATAGCTCTTCTTTAGGAATTACAGGTTTTGGAATTGATATTGCAAAAGTATTTTTAACAAGTAATAACTTAGGTTCTAGAGAGCGTTTTATGGCAAACGTGTTTTTAGAACATCGTTTTAAATTATTGAATGATAAAATAGATATTACTCCAGGAGTTGCAATTAATTATTTTTCAGACTTTAAGTTTCATGCATTTCCAGGGGTTGATATTGGGTTTTCTTTAAGTGAAAACTTAAAAGTGTATGCTAATGCCGGATATACTTATAGAATTCCTACTTATACAGATTTATTTTATAGCGACCCAACAACTTTAGGTAATGCCAATTTAAATCCAGAAGAGGCCATTTCTGAAGAGTTGGGATTAAAATATTCATCATCAAGAATAGATTTTTCAGCAGCCATTTTTAATAGAGATTCAAATAACTTAATCGACTATGTTAAAGCAAATGCTAACGATAAATGGGAAGCAACAAATATTCAAGATTTAAATTCATTCGGATTTGAATTTAATGGGTCTTTTCGTTATAAATTAAAAGAATTTACACAAAACTTCACCTTTGGTTATACTTATTTAGATGAAAATTTAGACAAAGTAAATGCTAATTTTTCTAGATACTCTATTAATTCATTAAAGCATCATTTTACATCAACATTTAGATCTCAGTTCTTTAAAAATGTAAGCCAGAGTCTTGTTTATAAATTCTCAGAAAGGTCTACTGGAGAAAGCTATGGTATTGTAGATGTAATGTTTACATTAAATTTAAAGCCTTTTAATGTATCGCTTATTGGGAATAATATTTTTGATAAAGAGTATACAGAAACTAATTTGGTTCCTATGCCAAAATCTAACTTTTTACTAGATCTAACTTATAAATTTTAACCTTTTAGTAGTTTAGAACAATACTTTTTATACACGAACTAAGTACTCATACGTATTCTTAGTTTAATTGTTTACTGTAAATTTGCGTTAAATTTGTTCCCCGATTATGAAATTTTGCCCTAAATGTAAGTCGTATTCAAGACATAGATTACAGCGCCGTGGTATATTAAAATACATCTCTGGCTTTAAGTTTTATGAATGTGATAAATGTGGTCAAAATTAAATATGTGTTTTAGCTAATTTTATTTAAAAAGCCATCTATAAACATCGTTTCCGTTTGCAAAAAGTAATAATGCAATCAGTAAAAAGAAACCAACAATTTGTGCATATTCTAAGAATTTATCACCAGGTTTTTTACCTGTAATCATTTCCCAAAGAGTAAAAACAACATGCCCACCATCTAAAGCAGGAATTGGTAATAAGTTCATAAACCCTAACATGATTGATAAGAATGCTGTAATGTTCCAAAACGTTTGCCAGCTAAATTCTGATGGAAATATACTTCCAATAGAAATAAACCCACCTAAACCTTTATAAGCTCCAGTACTTGGATTAAATATTTTTTTTAATTGTTTTACATAACCCGTTAATGTGCTCCAAGATTTATTTAATCCTGCGGGAATTGCTGCTCCAAAAGTATATTCAATATTTTCTAAATCATAATACCCTAATCTTTCTAAATCAGAAACTGAAAGTCTAGCTAATTGAACACCAATTGCACCTTCACTAGTAATTTTAACAGGAATTTCTTTTGTTTCTGAACCTCTTTTTATTGTTAGAGAAATGTTTTGATTTGTATATTTTTTTAAGACATCTTCGGCTTCATCATAATAAGTAATCGCCTCATTATTAATTGCAGTGATTATGTCTTTTTGTAATAGTCCACTATTTAAATTTGGAGAGTCATCAGAAACTTTACCAATCACAAAAGGATATCTAGGTAATAAAAAAGAACCTTCATTTTTCCCTCTTTCAATTAGTTTAGAAATAAAATCAATCGGAATTTCTTTATCAATTACTTGACCATTTCTTTCTATTGTATAGTTGTTTCCGTTGATAAATTCAATTGGTAAGTTGGCAAATTTTCTAACTTCATTACCATCAATTGTTAAAACTTTATCACCAGTTTTTAAGCCTAAAGAAGTTCCTAAAGAATCTTGTACCCAAATTCCGCCTTTTACATTTTTATTTGGTAAAAAGTTTTCTCCGTAAGAATACATCAACATAATGTAAATTAAAATTCCTAAAATAAAATTCACAATTACACCACCTAACATAATTATTAAACGTTGCCAAGCTGGTTTAGATCTAAATTCCCAAGGTTGTGGTGGTAATGCCATTTGCTCGGTATCCATACTTTCATCAATCATTCCAGATATTTTCACATATCCACCAAGCGGAATCCAACCAATCCCGTAGACAGTTTCACCAACTTTCTTCTTAACTAGAGAGAATTTATAATCAAAAAACAAGTAGAATTTTTCTACTCTAGTTTTAAACAATTTTGCAGGTATAAAGTGCCCTAATTCATGTAAAACAATCAAAAGTGATAAACTTAAAATGAATTGAGAAGCTTTAATTAATATTTCCATGTAGTGTTTTTTCTTTTTTAATCGGACAAATGTACGTTTTTAATAAGAGTTGTAAAATAGCAAACGAGTTGTATTGTTATTTTTAACAAAGATTTATCCCAAATTCTTCGAATTTGCTTTATTTAAAGAAGATTATCACGTAATTTTGCAATAATAAAATACATATAAAAATGGGGTTCTTCTCAGTAAAAAAATCACTTTCATTTATCATTTTTTTTGCAGTTTTTTCTGTAATTGCATTAACGGTTTTTTACAACTTATTATCTGTTGACAAAAGGTTGCCAATTTATAGCCCTTCGGATGTAAACCCAAAATTGGTAGATGCTTCTGTAAAACACATTCAGAAAAATCATACAATCGCCGATTTTAGGTTGACAAATCAAAACGGAGAAACCATTACAAACGATTCTTATAAAGGCAAAATTTATATTGCTGATTTCTTTTTTACACGATGCCAAACTATTTGTATCGCAATGGCTTATAACATGAGCGAATTGCAAGAATTTTACAAAGATGATAACGACATAATGTTTTTATCTCATTCGGTAACTCCTGTTATGGATAGCGTTCCAGTTTTAAAAGAATATGCTTTAAGAAAAGGTGTAATTGATGGAAAATGGAATGTTACAACTGGATCCAAAAAACACATTTACGAATTGGCTCGAAAAAGTTATTTTGCTGTGATTGATGAAGGAAATGGCGATGAAAATGATTGGATTCATACAGAGCAATTTGTACTGGTTGATAAAGACAGAAGAATTCGTGGTTATTATGACGGAACCGAGAAAGAAGACATGAAAAAAGTAATTGCAGATATTGCTTTGTTAAAAGAAGAATATAACCGTAAATAATAAATGTTTTTTTGTTTAGAATCATTCTAAACACGTATCTTTGTAGTCTATAAAACAAGGATTTTTGAACACAATTGCAACTTTAGTAAAAGGAGAAATCGGAATTATTTCCGAAGAGTCATTAGACGTTATTCCGCTTAAATTATTGGAAATGGGATGTTTACCAGGAGTTGAAGTCGAATTATTACAAGTTGCGCCATTAAAAGATCCATTATATATCTGTGTAAACGGAAGCCATTTAGCAATTAGAAAAGAAATGGCCGAACAAATAAAAATCACCAAGAATTAACTTTATGGAAAACCCAAAACCCATAAAAGTAGCTTTAATTGGAAATCCGAATACAGGAAAAACTTCATTATTTAATCAACTTACAGGTTTAACGCAAAAAGTTGGGAATTATCCAGGTGTTACCGTAGATAAAAAACAAGGAACTTGTAAATTATTGAATAATAAAACGGCAATAATTACAGATTTACCAGGAACGTACAGCATTAATCCAACTTCGGTTGATGAAAGTATTGTACTTACTTCTCTTTTAAATACAACTGATAAAGATTTTCCAGATATTATTGTTGTAGTCGCAGATGTAGAAAATTTAAAACGAAATCTCTTTTTATTTTCTCAAGTAAAAGATTTAGAAATACCGATTATTTTGGCAATTAACATGTCAGATCAAATGGAAAGAAAAGGCATTTCTTTGGATGTTGAAACATTGCAAAAAGAATTGCAAACCGAAGTTGTTTTAATAAGTTCAAGAAAAAATATTGGAATAAATGACGTAAAAAAAGCCATTGAAAATTGTGCTGAGGTTTCAAATACGCATCCGTTGTGTTCTATCAATCATAAAATTGATGGAGATTATTTTGAGAAATTAAAAGAAGTAAGTTCTAATCATACTTTGTATGAATTATGGTTGATGATTACCCAAAACAATTTTCCTGATTCGTTAACAGAAGAAGAAAAAAAGAAGCTTTTACAATTTACTCAAGATGTTTCTAGAGTGAAGCGATATCAACACAAAGAAACCATTCATCGATATCAACAAATCAATCAAATATTAAAAAGAACCTATCTTGTTGATCGAACAAAAGCGAAAGATTTACGAGGTAAATTAGATCGCGTTTTTACACATAAAATATTTGGATACGTAATTTTCTTCGGAGTTTTATTGTTGATTTTTCAATCAATTTTTGATTGGTCTTCAGCTCCAATGGACTTTATTGATGCGCAATTTGCAAACTTAAGCGAGTTTGTAACTAAGCAAATGAACGATGGAGTTTTAAGAGATTTAATCACAGATGGAATTATACCCGGAATTGGTGGAGTTGTAATTTTTATTCCACAAATTGCCATTTTATTTTTATTCGTTGCTATTTTAGAAGAAACCGGTTATATGAGTCGTGTTGTTTTTTTAATGGATAAAATTATGCGTCGATACGGAATGAGCGGAAAAAGTGTAATTCCGTTAATTTCTGGAACTGCTTGTGCAATTCCGGCCGTAATGGCAACAAGAACAATTTCTGGTTGGAAAGAACGGTTAATTACCATTTTAGTAACACCATTCACAACCTGCTCTGCAAGGTTGCCTGTATATGCAATTTTAATTTCGTTGGTAATTCCTGATAAAAAATTCTTAGGCTATTTTAGCTTACAAGGTTTTACATTATTGAGTTTATATGTTTTAGGATTTGCTATTGCAATCATTTCAGCATTTATATTGCACAAGTTATTGAAGGTAAAAAGCACTTCATTTTTTGTAGCAGAGATGCCAAATTATAAATTACCATCAATAAAAAATGTTGTTTTTGATGTACTAGAAAAAACAAAAGCATTTGTTTTTGGTGCTGGGAAAATCATTTTAGCAATTTCTATTGTATTGTGGTTTTTAGCCTCTAACGGACCAGATTCTTTTGATAATGTAGAAAAAAATATCACTAAAAATGTGTTGAATGAAAACCTTTCTTCGGATGAAATTCAAACTAAAATTGCTTCTGCAAAATTAGAGAATTCGTATATCGGAATTATGGGGAAAAGCATAGAACCTGCAATTAAACCTCTCGGTTACGATTGGAAAATAGGAATTGCGTTAATTAGTTCTTTTGCTGCAAGAGAAGTTTTTGTAGGAACTTTAGCAACTATTTATAGTGTAGAAAGTGATGACGAAAACAATAGTACAATTAAAGAAAGAATGCGAGCAGAAGTAAACCCAGAAACAGGAGAAAAAAGATTCGATTTAGCAGTCGGTATGTCTTTATTAATTTTCTACGCGTTTGCAATGCAATGCATGGGAACATTGGCAATTGTGAAACGAGAAACTAAATCTTGGAAATGGCCAATGGCGCAATTAATTGGTATGGGAATTTTAGCATACGTTGCTTCATTTATCACCTTTACAATTTTTAGCTAATGCAAGAAATAATCTCTTATATCGTTTTAATAATTGCAGTAAGTTTTTTGCTTAGAAAATTTGTTTTTAAATCAAAAAAAAACAAAAATGGCTGCGATACAAATTGTGGTTGCGCATAGTTTTTTATTTATTTTTTTGAAGAATATGTAATATTCTTTATCTTGAACCACTAACCAATATAATAGATATTGAGCAACGATTTTTACACAAATTCAATTTTACCACACTCAGGGATAATTATTAAAATCTGCCGTGCATATACAGATACGCAAGAAGATTTTGAAGATTATTACCAAGAAGTCTGTTTACAAATTTGGAAAAGTAAAGATCGTTTTAGAGAAGAATCTAAATGGTCTACTTGGGTGTATCGGTTAACTTTGAATTGCTGTTTAACTTTAGTTAAAAAGAAGAAGAATAATCGTCAAAATATGCCTTCTGACTTTGAACAAAAAGAAATTGGAGTAGAAACTAAAACTTTTGAAGATGAGTCTTTGAACCTTTTATATACAGCGATTCGAAAATTATCAGAAATTGATAGAGCTATTATTTTATTGTATTTAGAAGAAAAACCAAATGAAGTCATTGCTGATATTATTGGAACTAGTAAAAACAATATATCAGTACGAATTATTAGAATTAAAGAACGATTAAAAAAATTATTAGATGGAAAAATCAATTGAATCAATCTGGAAAGAAGGTTTTGTGAATGATGATAAATTGATTGCTCCTAAAGTAAACGATTTATACAATCAAAAGTCAATAGATCTTGTTAGTAAATTTAAAAAAATGTACAAAATTAATGTGATTGGTATTGTTGTGTTTTCTTTTATTATTGTACCTGTTTCATATCTTGTGAAAATCCCATATATGGGAATTATGATGTTTTTTTTATTCAACCTTATTATAATTGTTAATAGAAAAACAATATACAAATTGAATAAAATTGATAACACTTTAAATAGTTATGAGTATTTAATTTCTTTTAAGAATTGGACAGATAAGCTAATAGATACAAACACAAAATTTTCTAGATTCTTATATCCATACATGTTTTTAACAATGTTTTTTGGTTTTTGGTGTGGTGAAATTGGTGGAGATGTTCCAGGAGATATTATTACAAATGGTTTTATCAATGAGTACCCACATACACCATTAGTATTTGGATTTCCGTTAGTATTTGTAGGGATTATGCTTTTAGCAATGATATTTCTAGCTGTTGTAGGTGCCAAAATAGGAAAATGGGATTTTAACCTAGGCTATGGACGTATCATGAGAAGGTTAAAAACCATGATTAAAGACATGGAGGAATTAAAAAAATAATATTTTTTATAAAAAGTGTAATATTTTAAAAGATGAGCCACTTATTAGAAAAGAATATTAAAGATGAAGATTACAGAAGCGATTTCTTTTTTAGGAAAATCTAAAAAAGAAACTAATAAAAAATCAAGAATTAAAAGCTATAACACTTTTATAGCTGTCTTAACAGATTTACAATCTAAGGATTTAAGTCAAGAGGAGTTTCAAGAAATTGAGAAACAATTAGAGAATTTACAATTGAGCTCTAAACCTAGATTTAAAGAATTGAACCGCAATTTTTCTAAACTACAACAATTTTTAAAAGTAAAATTTTCTTTGACCATTGAAGGTCACTACACAAGTTTAGGAATTGCAATAGGAATGTGTTTCGGAATACCGATTGGCGCAATGATAGAAAGCTATATTGGTGCATCATTAGGGATGACATTAGGAATGTTGATTGGAATTGCAATAGTGAAATCTATGGATTCTAAAGCAGAAATCTATGGTAATTCTTTAAAAACAACACTTTAATACTAATCAATACCTAAGGATATTAAATCAAGTATTTATTAAATTATTAAAACGTCGAATATTTCTCGACAATGAATAAAACTGTCTAAAATCAAATCAAAATGAAAACAATTATCGCATTAATTTTAATAACAACAATTTCAATTGTAAGTGTTTTTTCTCAAGATATTTCTGGAGATTGGAGCGGAAAAACAATGAGAGGTGACAAAGAATTAACCTTTGTATTTACAATAAAGAAGCAAGGAAGTACCTATGAATCTACAATGGCAGTTCCAACATTTAGGGTTTCTGGAGTAAAACCAAGATCTACAACATATTTAAATGGTAAATTAACAATTGATGGCTCTAATTTAGGCATGAATTATCAAGGAGAATTCAATAAGAGTTCTCAACAATTTGAAGGGGTTTATAAAGAAGGGTCGATAGTTTTAAAGTTAAACTTAAAAAAAGGAATTGTTAAGGTAGTCGATACAAAAAGACCTCAAGAACCTACAAAACCATATCCTTATTATGAGGAAGAAGTAGTTTTTTATAATAAAAAAGCGAATGTTAAATTAGCAGGAACGTTAACATTACCAAGTAAAAAAGGTAATTACTCAGTTGTTGTTTTAATTACCGGAAGTGGACCTCAAGATAGAGATGAAACTTTTATGGGGCATAAACCATTTTTAGTACTAGCAGATCATTTAACAAGACAAGGAATTGGAGTTTTACGCTTTGATGATAGAGGTCATGGAAAGTCAACCGGTGATTTTGGAACCGCAACCACAGAAGATTTTTCTAAGGATGTTTTAAGTGCATTTGCGTATTTAAAAACTAGAAAAGAAATTGATGTGAAAAAGATTGGGTTAATTGGGCATAGTGAAGGTGGAATTATAGCACCATTGGCCGCAAATAATTCAAATGATGTTGCTTTTATTGTATTGTTAGCTTCTACAGGAGTTTCTGGAACAGAGTTATCAGTAATGCAGTCTAAAACTTTAAGAGGTTTTCCTGTAAAAGACGAAGTTGAATATGAAAAAAACACAAGAAAAGCGATTGCAATTGTAACCTCTAATAAAAGTAACGATGAAATTAAAAAAGAAATAGATGCGCATTACAATGCGTTTTTAAGACCTATTTTAACATCTTTGGGTGCGCCAGAGAAAAACATAAATGCATTTATTGAGAATCAGGTTAAAACAAGTAATAAACCATGGAATCGTTATTTTTTAAAGTATAATCCAGCAGACGAATTCGAAAAATTAAAAATTCCAGTTTTATCTTTAAACGGAAGTAAAGACACACAAGTGGATGCAAAGATCAATCAAACAGGAATAAAGTATGCTTTGATAAAAGGAAGAAACAAAGATTTTAAAATAGTAGAGTTAGAGGGTTTGAATCACTTTTTTCAAGAATGTGAAACAGGTAATATGAATGAGTACCGAAAAATTGATCAAACTTTCTCGCCTATTGCATTAAAAGAAATCTCTAATTGGGTCTTAAAAAGAGTTAAACAATAAATTGATATCTTTATAGGGTAAAACTTTTTAAATTCTTTAACAAAAGTTAATTAGTCTCCTGAGTAAGGAAACGTATTTTTGGAGACAGATTTAAAAGATTAACCAATAATAAATATCATGAAGAAAAATGTTTTAGTAATCGCTCTTTTTGCGATGGCAGTATTATTTTCAAACGAAACGACTGCACAAAAATTTGAAGGATTAGATAAAAGCCCGATGGATGCTGCGTCTTTTCCATCAAACTATAAAATTTCAGACAAAATTGTAAAAGTTGTTTACAGCAGACCACAGTTAAATGGAAGAAGCATGGCGAAATTAGCTCCGGCTGGAAAAGTTTGGAGGCTAGGCGCAAACGAAGCTGCAGAAATTACTTTTTATAAAGATGTGATATTTGGTGGTAAAAAAGTGAAAGCTGGAAGTTATTCATTATTTGCAATTCCAAACGAAGGAAACTGGACAGTTATTTTAAGTACTGCAAAAAATGTTTGGGGTTCTTATTTTTATAAACAAGAAGAAGATGTTGTAAGAGTTAAAGGAGAATTAATGTCTAGCATGGCTAACATTAATGCGTTTTCTATGACATTTGATAAAGACATGAATTTATTCATGGGATGGGGAAATACAATAGTTAAAGTTTCAATTAAATAAATATAATAAGATGAAAAAAAATGTATTAGTAATCGCATTGTTCGTAATGGCAGTATTGTTCTCAAATGAAACAACTGCACAAAAATTCCCTAAGTTAGATAAAAGCCCTTTAGATGTTGCTATGTATAGCAACAAAGCTGATGGAGCAGTTGCAAAAGTTGTTTATAGTAGACCTCAATTGAAAGGGAGAAGCATGGCGAAATTAGCTCCAGCTGGAAAGGTTTGGAGACTTGGCGCAAACGAATCTACAGAGGTTAGATTTTATAAAAATGTAATGTTTGGAGGTAAATCTGTAAAAGCAGGAACGTATACGGTTTTTGCAATTCCAGGAAGCTCTGAATGGACAATTATTTTAAGTAATAAGCTGCACACTTGGGGTAGCGGAAGCTACAAGCAAGCAAATGATGTAGTAAGGGTAGCAGGAAAAGTATCTAAAGGTTCTAGTTTTGTAGAAGCATTAGCAATTACATTTTCTAAATCTGGAGACATGCATATTGGATGGGCTAACACAGTGGTTACAGTTGCTGTAAAATAAGTAGATATCAAAATATTTAAGAATCCGAAAATTAATTTTTTCGGATTTTTTTATGCTCTAAGTTTTGGCTTTTTACTAATTAAATAAACCCCTACTATCACTAACAAACAGCACGTAATTTTAACAG
Organism: Polaribacter sp.; assembly: GCA_029250685.1. Lineage (GTDB taxonomy): Bacteria > Bacteroidota > Bacteroidia > Flavobacteriales > Flavobacteriaceae > Polaribacter. The sequence goes on along the minus strand of JAQXEU010000022.1, from coordinate 23,300 downwards.
GATTAATATCTTGAGCATACTCTATTTTTCCAAAACCGTAAGCGTAAATACTTACCATAATAAAACTTACTGCAGGTTGTAAATACACATAACTTCCACTGACAGAAGGAGCAACAGTTTTTAAGGCATAAATATTAAATAGATACGCTAAAAATGTTGTTCCGATAATTACAAAGGCAACTACAGCATAAGTGCTAGCTGTAAAAGCAGAAAAGTCTGTTTTTAAAATATCTGGAATTCCGAATGGAAGCATAAAGAAAAACCCAAATAAAAACACCCAAGTTATTACAGTAAAAGGACTGTATTTTTTCATCAAAGGTTTTACTAAAACTAAGTATAAACCATAGGTACACGTGTTTAAAAACACAAAAGCATTACCAAGAAAAGAACTCGTTCCTTCAGTTCTATTTCCGTACGAAACCAGTAAAACAGCTCCAATTCCTCCAATTGTTAAACCTAGTAACTTGTTTTTTGTAATTTTTTCTTTTAAAATGATGGCACTAAAAGTTAATACAACAATCGGAATTGCAGTAATAATTATAGATGCATCAATGGGAGATGTTAAATTTAATCCGTGAAAAAATAATAACTGATTGGAAGCAACACCTAAAAATCCACATAAAACTAAAAGCGGAATGTCTTTCTTGTTTATTTTTTCTTTAATAAATGACTTGATGATCCAAAAAAGAATTCCAGCTCCAACAATTCTTAAAAAAATAAAAGCAGAAGGGCCTATTTTATTTGGCATTACACCTTTCGCAATGATATAATTGGCCCCATAAATTAAATTGGCTCCCAATAATGCAAGGTGTGCTTTTACAAGATTATTTTTCAAAGTGGTTCGTTTTTTCACTGCAAATAACGTACAATTTTATCGATTTTATTTCACAAGTATTTTACTTTAATCTTTTAGTAATAAGCTGTAACTTTGGCGCTTCTAAAAAGCAGAAAATCAAATGCAATACAATCATATTGAGATAGAAAAAAAATGGCAAAAATATTGGGAAGAAAACCAAACTTTTAAAGCCAGTAATACTTCTGAAAAGCCTAAATATTATGTGTTAGATATGTTTCCATATCCAAGCGGAGCAGGTTTACACGTTGGGCATCCGTTAGGATATATTGCATCAGATATTTATGCGCGTTACAAACGTCATAAAGGCTTTAATGTGTTGCATCCGCAAGGATATGATTCTTTTGGTTTGCCAGCAGAACAATATGCAATTCAGACAGGACAACATCCTGCAAAAACTACTGAAGAAAACATAAAAACCTATAGAAGACAATTAGATCGCGTTGGTTTTTCTTTTGACTGGAGTAGAGAAGTGAGAACTTCAAATCCAGAATATTATAAATGGACACAATGGATTTTTATCCAACTGTTCAATTCTTGGTACAACAAAGATGCTGACAAAGCAGAAGATATTTCTGTGTTAGAAAAAATCTTTAAAAAAGAAGGAAATACAACCGTAAATGCTGTTTGTGAGGATGAAATAAAATCGTTTTCTGCGGAAGAATGGAAAGCTTTTTCAAAAGCTGAACAAGAAGCAGTTTTATTACAATATAGATTGACATTTTTGTCAGATACAGAAGTAAATTGGTGTCCAGCATTAGGAACCGTTTTAGCAAATGACGAAATTGTAAACGGAGTTTCAGAACGAGGAGGTCATCCAGTTGTTAGAAAAAAAATGACACAATGGTCAATGCGAATTTCTGCGTATGCACAACGTTTGTTAGACGGATTGGAAACAATTGATTGGCCACAACCTTTAAAAGATTCTCAAACAAACTGGATTGGAAAATCGGTTGGAGCAATGGTTTCTTTTGATGTGGCTGGAGATTTAGAAAACACAACTTCAGAAGTAAAATTATCATACAAAGAATTAGAAGCTTTAAAAGAATTACGTCAAAATTTATCGAAAGCAGAAACAACGCTTTGGAATGAAATTAAAAATAAAAAAGGGGCATCAAAATTCAGAAAGAAATATACTGTTGGTACATTTTTAGTGGATTATGTGTGTTTAGCAAAAAATTTAATTGTTGAATTTTCTGGTAAAGAAGATGAAGCAGTAAGAACAGCATTTTTCAACAATGAAGGCTTTAATGTAATTCGTTTTACAAATGAAGAAGTAATTCAAAATGTTGTAAAAGTTGTTTCTGAAATTAATTTTGCAATTCAATTTCCTAAAGTTCAAAAAACTGAAAGTAAAAAGAAGATCACTTCGAGCGCAGTCGAGAAGTCTTTTAAAATAGATGTATTTACAACACGACCAGATACAATTTTCGGAGTTTCATTTATGACCTTAGCTCCAGAACATGAGTTAGTTTCTAAAATTACAACGGACGCTCAAAAAGCAGCAGTTGAAGCATATATTTCTGCAACTTCAAAACGTTCTGAACGTGATAGAATGGCAGATGTAAAAACCATTTCTGGTGCATTTACTGGTGCATATGCTTTGCATCCTTTTTCTGGAAAACAAATTCCGATTTGGATTGGAGATTACGTGTTGGCAAACTATGGAACAGGAGCAGTTATGGCGGTTCCTTGTGGAGATCAACGTGATTATGATTTCGCTAAACACTTTGATATTGATATTCCGAATATTTTCGAAAATGTAGATATTTCTGAAGCTGCGCATGCAGATAAAGACGGAACAAAAATTGCAAATTCTGATTTTTTATCAGGATTAAAATATAAGAAAGCATTAAAATTAGCCATTTTCGAATTAGAGAAAAAAGGCGCTGGTTATGGTAAAATAAACTACCGTTTGCGTGATGCTGTTTTTAGCAGACAACGTTATTGGGGAGAGCCTTTTCCGGTTTATTATAAAGACGGAATGCCGCAAATGATTGACGAGAAACACTTGCCAATTGTATTGCCAGAAGTTGAAAAATACTTGCCAACTGAAGATGGAAAACCGCCTTTAGGAAACGCAACAGAATGGGCTTGGGATTCTCGCGGAAAGAAAGTTGTTAGCAATGAAAAGTTGAAAAACAAAACGGTGTATCCGTTAGAATTAAACACTATGCCAGGTTGGGCAGGAAGTTCATATTACTTTAATCGTTATATGGACCCGCACAACGAAAATGAAATTGCTTCGAAAGAAAATCTAGAGTATTGGAAAGAGGTAGATTTATATATTGGTGGCTCTGAACATGCAACCGGACATTTATTGTACGCACGTTTTTGGCAAAAATTCTTATTTGATAAAGGAATTGTGCCTGTAGATGAGTTTGCAAAAAAACTCATCAACCAAGGAATGATTTTGGGAACGAGTGCTTTTGTAAATGTAATAAATGGGTTTGCATACAAAACCGAAAATGAGAGTGGATTTTGGAGAATTAAGACTCCAATAGTTGTTTCAGATAAAAAAGAATTAACCCAAAAAGAAATTTTAGCGTTATTAAAAAAATCTAAAGCTAAACTTGAAAAGGGACAAGATAAATATGCTGAGTTATTAAAATTAAAAGATGGTTTAATAGTTTCTGTTGAACTTTTAAAGAAGCATGTTAATGTAATGTTTGTGAATTCGTCTGATGAATTAGATGTTCAAGAATTTAGAAATGATTCATTGAATGTTGAATATAAAAAGGCAATATTCATCACGGAAAGTGATGATACATTCAAAGTTTCCCGCGAGGTTGAGAAAATGTCGAAATCGAAATACAATGTTGTAAATCCAGATGCTATTTGTGAAGAATACGGAGCAGACAGTTTACGATTGTTTGAAATGTTTTTAGGGCCTTTAGAACAAGCTAAGCCTTGGAAAACCTCAGGTATTTCTGGAGTTTCATCATTCTTGAAAAAATTATGGAAGTTGTATCACAACGAGGACACATTTGAAGTTTCGAAAGAAAAACCAACAGCTGACGAATTAAAAGTATTGCATAAAACCATTAAAAAAGTAGAAGAAGATATTGAGAGTTTCTCTTTCAATACATCCGTTTCTACGTTTATGATTGCTGTAAATGAATTAACAGCGTTGAAATGTAACAAGCGTGCAATTTTAGAACCCTTGGCGATATTGGTTTCACCTTATGCACCGCATATTGCAGAAGAATTGTGGAGTTTATTAGGAAATAAAGATTCAATTTCTACTGCAGATTTCCCTGTGTTTGAGGCAAGTCATTTGGTAGAAAGTTCTAAAACATATCCAGTTTCATTCAACGGCAAAATGCGCTTTACGATGGATTTATCGTTAGATTTATCAAAAGATGAAATCGAAGAAACAGTGATGGCTCACGAAAAAACGCAAGCTCAGTTACAAGGAAGAACACCTAAGAAAGTGATTATTGTTCCGGGTAAAATTATAAACATCGTTGGCTAGAACAGGCAGTGTTCTTTTGGCTTGAGCTTGTTTTTGTAGGAAAATTTGTCAGTTCGAGCGCAATCGAGAATAAAAAAATTGTTTCGAGAATAAAAAAAATTAAAGTCATTACTCAGTTTGTAATGGCTTTTTTATTTAACTATCTTGTCATTCTTAAAACCAAAAAAATGAAAACTAAAACTTTCTTATATATTGCAGTTTTCGGAATGCTTTTTGCGAGTTGTAATCAAGAAAAATCTACCAAAGAATATCTCATAGATTCTTGGGAAACAACCTATTTAAAGATTGATATGATGACGTATCAAAAATCAGACTCAACTTTTGTTTTTGAAGATGATTTTAAAAACAATCCACCACGAAGAGCGCAATCTAAATACAAGAAAGATGGTTCGTTTTCTGCTTGGTATATCAATCTGAAAGGAGAGAAAAAAGAAGAATCTACAGGAAAATGGAATGTGAAAAAAGATTCTTTATTTATCGAATATTTTTACGGAGGAAGAGCTGTAAAAGTATCATATCATATTGAAAAAACAGAAAAAGGTTTTACAGGAAAAAGCAAATATGATTGGGATGAAGATGGAAATTTTGATGATATTTTAATTATGAAAACCAAACGCATACAAACAGAAAAATAATATTGATGTTTAAAAGTATCTCATTACGAATTCGTATTTTTTTAGCAATGATTTTGCTGGTGTTATTGGCATCTGTTTTAATTGTTGGTGTAACGGTATATCAATATGATGAAGAAACGAAAGAATATAACATTGACCGTTTTGGACGTAAAGAAGATAATACCAGAAAAGATATTGATTTTGAATTAAAGAGAAATCTGTTAGAAAACCTAACTTCTGACAATCTTTCGAGAATTTTTAAAATGAGAATTTTTGAAATTTCATCGGTTCATAATTTAGAGATTTCGATTTATGATCTAAAAGGAAATTTACTAATTTCATCAACATCAACAGCATTTGATAAAATAGATGAAAGTGTTATTTCACCAAGAATTTTAAATGAATTAGAGTCCAATACGAATCACAGAGTTTTTAAAAATGACGAAGTAGAAAATATCAGTTTTGAAACTTCATACACCTACTTAAGCGATTTAAAGTTAAACAATATTGGTGTTTTAAAGCTAGAGTTTTCACAAGACAATACGATGCAGCAAAAAGAACTCAATGAGTTTATGTATCGCCTTGCTTATGTGTATGTTTTTATGTTTATTATCGCTATAGCATTGGCTTATTTTTTATCGAGTTATATTACAAGATCAATTAAAACAATTTCAGATAAGATTCATGAAACGCGCTTAAATAAACGCAACGAAAAAATAGAATTCAATACTGGAAGCACTGAAATTATTACGTTGGTAAATGCGTACAATAGAATGATTGATGAACTCCAAGAAAGTGCAGTGAAATTAGCACAAAGTGAGCGTGAACAAGCTTGGCGAGAAATGGCAAAACAAGTAGCACATGAAATTAAAAACCCGCTAACACCAATGCGATTAACGGTTCAAAGTTTTGAAAGAAGATTTGATCCAGAAGATCCAAAAATTAAAGAAAAATTAAAAGAATACAGTCAAACTTTAATTCAACAAATCGATGTAATGAGTTCAATTGCGTCTGCTTTTTCTGATTTTGCAAAAATGCCAAAGCAAAATAAAGAAGAAATTAATGTGGTTGAAGTTGTAAAATTGGCACTAGATATTTTTAACGAAGATTATATTTCGTATTCTTATACTGAAGATAATTTAATAGCGAATCTTGATAAAACACAGTTAATTAGAATTGTAACGAATTTAATTACAAATGCCACTCAAGCTACTGAAAATATAGAAAATCCAACAATTAAAGTAACTGTTTCTTCTAATAAAAAATCGATAAAAATTGCTGTAATTGATAATGGAAAAGGAATTGATGATGATGTAAAAGATTTAATATTTGAACCTAAATTTACCACAAAATCTAGTGGAATGGGATTAGGTTTACCAATGATAAAAAAAATTATAGAAGCGTATAATGGTTCTATCGCTTTTACCTCAAATAAAAAAGAAGGAACTATTTTTACAGTTACATTACCAAAAAAATAAACACATGACATTCGAAAATTTACTTGTTTCTACTGAAAACGGATTGGCAACAATTACAATCAACCGCCCAAAAAAATTAAATGCCTTAAATAAAAACACCATTGAAGAATTACACAATGCATTTAAAAATTTAGAAACTGATGCTTCTGTTAAAGCAATTATTATAACTGGAAGCGGAGAAAAAGCTTTTGTTGCTGGCGCAGATATTTCTGAATTTGCACATTTTTCTGTGGAAGAAGGTGGAAGATTAGCAGCAAAAGGGCAAGAAATGTTGTTCGATTTTGTTGAGAACTTATCTACTCCAGTTATTGCAGCTGTAAACGGATTTGCACTTGGTGGCGGATTAGAATTAGCAATGTCGTGTCATTTTAGAGTAGCATCAGACAATGCAAAAATGGGCTTACCAGAAGTTTCTTTAGGTGTAATTCCTGGTTATGGAGGAACACAACGTTTGCCACAATTAATAGGAAAAGGCCGTGCAATGGAATTGGTAATGACTGCCGGAATGATTTCTGCTGAAGATGCAAAAAACTACGGATTGGTAAATCATGTTACTACACAAGAAGAGTTGATTCCGTTAGCAACAAAAATAGCAAGTAAAATTATGCGAAATTCATCAGTAGCAATTGGAGCAGCTATTAAAGCAGTAAATGACAATTTTAAAGACGGTGTGAATGGATTTGAAACAGAAATCTCTGAATTCGGAGCTTGTTTTGGAACGGAAGATTTTAAAGAAGGAACCACAGCTTTCTTAGAAAAAAGAAGAGCAGATTTTCCAGGAAAATAAATTATTTTTCCCCATTCCATTCATCATAAAATTGACCTAAAAATTGCTCCATAAATAAGTGTCTATCAGCGGCGATTCGCCGCCCAGAATTTGTATTCATTTTATCTTTAAGTAACAATAGTTTCTCATAAAAATGATTGATAGTTGGCGCAGTAGAATTTTTATATGCTGCTTTTGTCATATTTAAATTCGGAGTGATTTCAGGGTCATACAAAGTCCTGTTTTTAAATCCACCATAATTAAAACAACGTGCAATTCCGATTGCACCAATGGCGTCTAATCTATCTGCATCTTGAACTACTTCTAATTCAGGAGACGTGAATTTTTCACCGATTGAAAGTGAAGATTTAAAAGAAATATAGTTGATAATATTTTCTACATGAACAATTGCAGCTTCATCAACTTGTTGATTTTGTAAAAACGTTCTTGCCATTTTTGGCCCAACAGTTTCGTCTCCATTATAAAATTTTGCATCCGCAATATCATGTAATAAGGCACCTAAAGAAACGATAAACTCGTCAACATTTTCTTCTTTTGCAATTAGTAATGCGTTTTTGTAAACACGTTCTATATGAAACCAATCATGTCCTCCTTCAGCACCTTTTAATGTTTCCTTTACAAAGGCAGTTGTGTTGTCAATTATTTGAGTTTTGTTCATTTTATAAAAATAAAAAAACCACGCAAATTGCGTGGTTTTTTATCAAATACTTTTTAAAAAAGTTTATCAATCTAAATTAGATTAACAAAACTCTTCGTAAGCTTGTGCTAAATTCTGTGCAATCATTTGCGCAGATCTTCCTTCAATATGATGACGTTCTAACATATGCACTAAATTACCATCTTTAAACAATGCAATTGCCGGTGAAGATGGAGGAAATGGAATCATATGTTCTCTCGCTTTTTGCGTAGATTCTTTCTCAACTCCTGCAAAAACAGTAGTTAAATGTGTTGGGAATTTATCTGCGCCTAAAGAAGCAATTGCTCCTGGTCTTGCAGTTCCGGCAGCACAACCACAAACCGAGTTTACCATTACTAAAGTGGTTCCTTCTTTTGCTAAAGCAGTATCAACATCTGCAGCAGTATATAAAGCGTCAAAACCTGCGTTTATCAATTCGTCGCGCATTGGTTTTACTAATTCTTCTGGATACATAATTTTAAATTTAATTGGCTACAAAGATACTGATATTTTTCATTTTTTGGGCGTGTCCATTTTTAAAAAATTTGTCGTGGTTTCACTCAGCAATTATTTTAAAAATCGCCAGGCTTTTCGTTATATCTTTTTTTGGAAAACAAAAAAGGATGCCACTTCAATCCTTCACGCAGAAAATAAATCCAATTTAGATTGAAACAATCTTAAAAAACAGGCGTCAAACAATAGAACTTTGTAAATTAGCAACTTAAAAAAATAAAATACATGGCAAGTTTTACCAAATGGTTAGGAGCAGGATTGGGATTTACCTTAGGTGGACCAATAGGAAGTATTATAGGATTTGCTGTAGGTAGTTTTGTAGACGGATTTTCTAAAGAAGATCTTTTAAAAGAATTTCAAGAAAACCAAAATGGAAGCCGAAACAGAAATACACAATCAGGTGATTTTGAAATTAGTTTGCTAATCTTAGCTTCGGTAGTTATAAAAGCAGATGGAAAAATTGATCAACGTGAACTCAACTTTGTGAGAACTCAATTTGTTGGAATGTACGGTAAAGAACGTGCAAATCATGCGTTTAAATTGTTTGGCGGAATCATGAAAAAAGAAGTTTCTGCACATCAAGTTTGTGGGCAAATTCGTCAACACATGCCACATGCGTCAAGATTACAATTACTACACTTTTTATTCGGAATTGCAAAAGCAGATGAGCATGTAACTGAAGTTGAGGTCAATGAAATCAAAAAGATTGCTGGTTATTTAAATATCAATCCACATGATTTTGAATCAATTAAAGCCATGTTTTTTGATGGTTCAGACAATGCATATAAAATTTTAGAAATTACAAAATCAGCAAACAACGACGAAGTAAAAAAAGCGTATAGGAAAATGGCTAAAAAATACCATCCAGATAAACTTCAAGATTTAGGGCCAGAACACATCAAAGGCGGAGAGGACAAGTTTTTGCAAATCCAAAATGCGTACGAAAAAATTAAAAGCGAGCGTGGAATATAATAATTTACAAAGAAAATAAAAGAAACGCCTAAAAACAGGGCGTTTTTTTATTGAACAAACCTTACAATTACAAGAAAATATGTAATTTCGCAAATCGATTATACAGAAGGAAAAAATGAGCACGAAATTTACTGAATACAAGGGACTTAACTTATCAAAAGTTGCAGACGAAATCTTAACAGAATGGAATGAAAATAACATTTTTGAAAAGAGTATTTCATCTAGAGAAGGAAATAAACCATATGTGTTTTTTGAAGGACCACCTTCAGCAAATGGTTTACCAGGAGTTCACCATGTTTTAGCACGTGCTATTAAAGATATTTTTCCGCGATATAAAACCATGAAAGGTTTTCAAGTAAAGCGTAAAGCAGGTTGGGATACGCATGGGCTTCCAGTAGAATTAGGTGTTGAGAAAGAATTAGGAATAACCAAAGAAGATATCGGAACCAAAATTACTGTTGAAGAATACAACGAAGCTTGTAAAAAAGCAGTAATGCGTTATACAGATATTTGGAACGATTTAACCAATAAAATGGGTTATTGGGTAGATATGGAAGATCCATATATTACCTATAAACCTAAATATATGGAATCGGTTTGGTGGTTGTTAAAAGAGATTTACAGCAAAAAATTGATGTATAAAGGATATACGATTCAGCCGTATTCTCCAAAAGCTGGAACTGGTTTAAGTTCGCACGAATTAAATCAACCAGGAACCTATCAAGATGTTACTGATACAACAGTTGTTGCGCAATTTAAAGCAACGGAAAACACACTTCCAGATTTCTTAAAAAAGTTTGATCACTTACACTTTTTAGCTTGGACAACAACACCTTGGACATTGCCAAGTAATACTGCGTTAACTGTTGGAAATAAAATAGAGTATGTAGTTGTTGCAACATACAATCAATACACCTTTGAGCCAATTCATGTAATTCTTGCAAAGAATTTAGTTGGAAAACAATTTGGCGGAAAAAAATATCAGCAAACTGAAGAAGTTTCTGAATTATCGAGCTATAAAAAAGAAGATAAAAAAATTCCGTTTTTAGTTGCTACAGAATGTAAAGGAACGGATTTAGTCGGAATTAAATATGAGCAATTATTAAAATATGCATTGCCATATGAAAACGTTGAAAATGCTTTTAGAGTAATTTCTGGAGATTTTGTCACTACAGAAGACGGAACAGGAATTGTGCATACATCCCCAACTTTTGGAGCAGATGATGCGATGGTTGCAAAACAAGCAAGTCCAGAAATTCCACCATTATTAGTAAAAGACGAGAATGATAACTTAGTTCCGTTAGTAGATTTACAAGGAAAATTCAGACCAGAATTAGGCGAATTTGCAGGTAAATACGTAAAGAACGAGTATTATGCAGATGGTGAAGCGCCAGAGAAATCGGTTGATGTAGAATTGGCCATCAAATTAAAAACAGAAAACAAAGCCTTTAAGGTTGAAAAATACGTGCACAGTTATCCAAATTGCTGGAGAACAGACAAACCTATTTTATATTATCCGTTAGATTCTTGGTTTATCAAGATTACAGATGTAAAAGATAGAATGCACGAATTGAACGAAACGATTAACTGGAAACCAGAATCAACTGGAACAGGAAGATTTGGAAATTGGTTAAAAAATGCAAATGATTGGAATTTATCTCGTTCTCGTTTTTGGGGAATTCCATTGCCAATTTGGAGAACTGAAGACGGAAAAGAAGAAATCATTATCGGTTCTGTTGAAGAATTAAAATCAGAAATGAAAAATGCCGTTGAAGCAGGATTTATGTCCGAAGATATCTTTGCTGATTTTGAAGTTGGAAACATGTCAGAAGAAAATTATGATACGATTGATTTACATAAAAATGTAGTTGATAAAATCACCTTAGTTTCTGCGTCTGGAAAACCAATGCAACGTGAAAGTGATTTAATTGATGTTTGGTTCGATTCTGGATCAATGCCTTATGCACAATGGCATTATCCGTTTGAAAACAAAGAGTTAATTGACAATAAAGAGTTTTATCCAGCAGATTTTATTGCTGAAGGAGTGGATCAAACTAGAGGTTGGTTTTATACATTGCATGCAATCGGAACAATGGTTTTTGATTCTGTTGCGTATAAAAACGTTGTTTCTAACGGATTGGTTTTAGATAAAAATGGACAGAAAATGTCGAAACGTTTAGGAAATGCGACAGATCCTTTTGAAACATTGAAAACTTATGGAGCTGATGCTACGCGTTGGTACATGATTTCGAATGCAAATCCGTGGGATAATTTAAAGTTTGATGTAGAAGGAATTGCTGAAGTTTCGCGTAAATTTTTTGGAACGCTTTACAACACGTATTCGTTTTTTACTTTGTACGCAAACATTGATAATTTCACATATGCTGAAGCAGACATTCCTTTAAATAAAAGACCAGAAATTGATCGTTGGATTTTATCAGAATTAAATTCTTTAGTGAAAAAAGTGGATGCTTTTTACGATGAATATGAACCTACGAAAGCAACAAGAGCAATTTCTGATTTTGTACAAGAATTTTTAAGTAACTGGTATGTTCGTTTATGTAGAAGACGTTTTTGGAAAGGAGAATACGAGCAAGATAAAATTTCTGCTTATCAAACATTATATACTTGTATGTTAACGGTTGCAAAATTAAGTGCACCAGTTGCTCCATTTTTTATGGATAGATTGTATAAAGATTTAACAAAATCGACTCAAAAAGAGAATTTTGAATCTGTACATTTAGCAAATTTCCCAAAGTATGATGAATTATTTATAGACACTTCTTTAGAGCTAAAAATGGAAAATGCGCAAACAATATCTTCATTGGTTTTATCATTAAGAGCAAAAGAAAAAATAAAAGTGCGTCAACCATTGCAGAAAATTATGATTCCGGTGTTGGATACAGAACAAAAAGCAGCAATTTCGGCAGTTTCTGATTTGATTAAATCAGAAGTAAACGTAAAAGAAATTGAATTGTTAGATGATGCTTCTGGTATTTTGGTGAAACAAATTAAGCCGAACTTTAAAACTTTAGGGCCAAAGTTTGGACGCGATATGAAATCGATTTCTAACGCAATTCAGAATTTTAGTCAAGAAGATATAATTAACATCGAAAAAGATGGAAATCTTTCTATAAAAATTGATGAAAAAATTATACATTTGGAAATCTCAGATGTAGAAATTTCATCAAAAGACATAGAAGGTTGGTTAGTTGCAAATGCAAATGGATTGACAGTTGCTTTAGATGTTACCATTTCTGAAGATTTACGAGAAGAAGGAATTGCCAGAGAATTGGTGAATAGAATTCAGAATTTACGTAAAGACTCTGGTTTAGAAGTTACCGATAAAATTAAATTATCGGTATTAAACTTTGAAAACCTACAAACATCAGTAGAGGCAAACAAAGCATATATAATGAGTGAAACACTAACTTCTGAGATGGTTTTTGTAGACTCATTAACAGATGGTACAGATATAGAATTTGATAACATCAAAAGTAAAATATTAATAAAAAAAATTTAAGAAATATGGCAATCAACGTTGTTAGATATTCAGATGAAGACTTACAAGAATTCAAAGAAATTATCGATAAGAAAATTGCAAGAGCAGAAGAAGATTTAGCGTCTTTACAAAGTGCTTATAAAAATGATGCAAATAACGGAACAGATGATACATCGCCGTCGTTTAAATCGTTTGATGAAGGCGCGGATACAATGGCAAAAGAAGCCAATGTTCAATTAGCAATTCGTCAAGAAAAGTTTATCAGAGATTTAAAAAATGCCTTATTGCGTATCGAAAACAAAACATATGGAGTTTGTAGGGTAATGGGTAAATTAATAAAGAAAGAACGCTTAAAATTAGTTCCTCATGCTACACTTAGCATAGAAGCTAAAAGAAAACAATAAAACAAAAAGCTTCCAATTTTGGAAGCTTTTTTTAAGTACAATATTTATTATTTATGTCAAAAAAAACCATTGCAATTGTTACCGTTATTTTAGCATTGCTAATAGATCAATTAAGTAAGATTTATGTAAAAACACATTTCGAAATTCAAGAAAGTGTTCGTGTTTTTGACTGGTTTCGAATTCACTTTACTGAAAACAACGGAATGGCTTGGGGTTTTGAGTTTGGAGGAAAAGCAGGGAAATTATTTTTAACTTTATTTAGAGTTGTTGCTGTATTTGGAATTATTTATTGGTTGCGAAATACGATTAAAAGAAACGCACCAACTGCAGTTGTTTTAGCAATTGCCTTAGTGCTTTCTGGGGCTTTTGGAAACATCATTGATTCTGTTTTTTACGGTGTTATTTTTGATGCTCCAGCTCATGGAGTTGCAACACTTTTTGCTGAAAACCCTTATGGAGAACTATTTTACGGAAGAGTCGTTGATATGTTATACTTTCCAATTTATGAAGGTGAAAGTTTTACGTTTTTTAATGCCATTTTTAACGGTGCAGATTCATTTATTACAATAGGTGTAATCTTATTATTTATTTATAATAAAGAAGCTTTTCCTAAGGAAGAAGAAAAAACAACGGAACAATAATTCATTTTTAGATATTAAAGTCTGGTGTCACTTCTATTAATTTTTTTTGAATTCCGTAAATTACTAAACCAGCAACATTTTTAGATTGTGTTTTTAACAATAAATTATTTCTGTGTCCTTCTACAGTTCTTGGGCTGATAAATAATTTTTCTGCAATTTCAGAGGTTGTAAATTGTTCGCAAATAAGTTCTAAGACATCTATTTCTCTATTAGAAAGTAACTTTTTATCTAAATCATTTTTTATGCGTTTTCCGCTTGAAGAAATGATATTTTCTTGAATAATTGCAAGTACTTTTTCATCATAATAAAAACCCTTGTCGTACACTTCATGTATAGTGTGAACGACCACTTTAGGGCTTGTGTTTTTTAGCAAATAAGAAGAGGCACCAACATCAATCATGTTCGTGATAAAAGATTTCCCACCATAACTGGTTAAAGCAATTATTTTTATACCTGGATGCGTTTTATGAATTACTTTTGTGGCTTCAATACCATTTATTTCTGGCATTTTTAAGTCCATTAAAATAACATCAGGGAAAACGTCAGTATTAGTAATAAACTCAATTAACTCTTTGCCGTTTTCTGCTTCAAAAATTACATTAAAACATGCTTCTCTCTCTAGTAAAAACTTAATTCCACTTCTAAAAAGCTGCTCATCATCAGCAATTGCTATATTAATTTTTTTCATCTTTGGGAGATTTTAGGTGTTAATATTTATTTCAAAACCTTTGTTTTCTGATGTTTTAATTGAGTATTTTCCTCGCAGTAAAGCAACTCTACTTTCAATATTTTTCATTCCAATTCCTTTTTTAAGCAGTGCGTTTTTTAGATTAAAACCAACACCATCATCTTTATAATAAAAATGAATTTTAGTGCCTATTGAAGTAATTGTAATTGTGCTATTCTTTGCTTTTCCGTGTCTTACTGAGTTGTTAATTAATTCTTGTACAATTCTAAAAAGATGCAATTCAGACTGAGAAGAAAGTTGCTTGTTCTTATAGTTTATTATATAATTAATAGTGATTTTTCTACTGTTATTAAAAGAATCTGCCAATTCTTCAATTGCATCTTTTAACCCAAATTTATCTAAAATTGGAGGCAATAAATTATGCGCAATTTTTCTAGCGCTTTCTAATGTTTTGTCTGTAGCATCTAAAATGCTATCGTTTACAATTATATATTCTTCCTTACTAAGCTCGCCGTCTTTTAATAGATTAGCGTTTAAATTAATAACGTTTAGTTTTGAGCTAATATCATCATGTAAATCTTGTGCAATTCGTTTTCGTTCTTCTTCTTGAGTTACAATGATGGATTGTATCATTTCTTTTTGATGACTGATCTCTAGAGTCTTTTTTTCTAGTTCTTTTTCAACAATTTTTTTCCGAGAAAAGAAGAAAAACAACAACAGTGAAATAGCCATTAATAAGAGTAACATTACCCCGATAATAACAATAGTAATTAATTGATTGTCTTTAGAAAATAAACCTTCCATTACATTTAGTTGCTTAAAACGAAGATATCAAAAATTGCAGTGAATACAGCTATTGATTTTATTATTGCTTATAATCAATTGTTTTTACGGGTAGTTTTTTTATTGGCTTTTTAAGGTGTTTATACCACTCAACAAAAATTAACAACTGATAAACTAAATATAAAATTGAGTTTGTCCACCAAATAATATTTCTTGTGTCTTTTTCTAAATTACCGGCAGAAAACAATAATGTACTGCATAAAACATATAAGAAAAACCCAGAAATTATATAAATAAATTTCTTATCAGATCCATCAATAGTTTGAATAAAAAATAAAAAACAAAAAAGAATTAATGGTATTGAAGTTAATAGTATTTCAAAAATATTAAACTGATAATAGCTTGAAGGATATATTATATAGAAAACACTCAAAGCGATTAACGTAAAAATCAAAATGATTGTAATGACTTTTTGTAATACTCTTTTTTTAAGAATTTTTTTGAATAACAAGCTTAATAAAACAAATTGACCAATGAAATAATAATGTGAAAGATAAATGTTATTCTCTTTAAAATAACCCTTATAACTAGTAATAAGTTGTATAATTAAAATAAAAGAAAGGTAAAACGTAAATATGTTAAAAGCGACCGAATTTTTACGATAGCTTTTAATGTAAAGTAATGCATTTATTAATAACAATGCATGCCCAAAATAAATTAAATATCTAACTGGTGGCATATTTTATTAACCGTTTAAAGGACTATCTGGATCGCAAACATTTGGACATGGATCTGTAAAATCATAAATATCATCTTCATCACCGTCACCTAAACCATCAACTGCTTTTACAGTAGAAATCATGTCTTTGTTGTTTTTATCAACACCTACAATCATTAATTTTTCTTCGTATGTAGTCTCTTTTGTTTTAGGATTTAGTGTTTCTTTTACGCCAAGGTAAGCCCTAATACTTGCAACACCATCTTCAGCTAAAACTTCTTGGAGGTCAATTTTAGGAATGTTAAACGCTCTACATTCATTGTATTTGTTGAAGGTAGACTCTAATTCTCTCCAGTTACTAGCCCATTTTTTGGCAGTTTTTAATGTAATAGTGTTCACTTTTTTCATAATAATACGTATTGGGGTTAATTAATAATCCTTAAAAGTAGTAAAATTATCTTTTAGAAGTTAAAAAGGAAAAAGTAAAATAGTAATTTCGTATTTATGTCTAATGCTTTAGAAATTCAAATAAAATCGTTGCCAAACTCTCCTGGTGTGTATCAATATTTTGATGCCAACGATGTTATTATTTATGTCGGTAAAGCAAAAAATCTTAAAAAAAGAGTTGCTTCTTATTTTAATAAAAATCACGAAAATGGTAAAACAAGAGTTTTAGTAAAGAAAATTGTTTCGGTAAAACACATTGTTGTTGAAACAGAAACAGATGCATTGCTGTTAGAGAATAATCTGATAAAAAAGTACCAACCAAAATATAATGTGATGCTAAAGGATGATAAAACCTATCCTTGGATTTGCATTAAAAAAGAACGTTTTCCAAGAATTTTTTTAACTAGAAATGTAGTAAAAGACGGCTCTGAATATTTCGGCCCTTATACATCAATTAGAACCGCTAAAGCCTTATTAGATTTAATTAAGGAATTGTATTTATTACGAACTTGCAAATTTGATTTAAGCAAAGAAAAAGTTGCAGCAAAAAAATACAAAGTCTGTTTGGAGTATCATTTAGGAAACTGTAAAGCGCCTTGTGAAAACCTACAATCCGAAGAAAATTATCTACAAGATATTACAGCAATTAGAAATATTGTAAAAGGAAACTTTAAAGAATCGTTAGAAAAATTCTCTGAATTAATGCAAGATTTTGCAGCTAAAATGGAATTTGAAGAAGCGCAAAAAATAAAAGTAAAATTAGAGCAATTAGCGAATTATCAAGCAAAATCTACCGTCGTAAATCCGAGTATAAATAATGTTGATGTTTTTTCAGTCATTTCAGATGAAAGCTTTGGTTATGTCAATTTTTTTAAGATTGCAAACGGATCAATTATTCAATCTCACACATCAGAAATAAAGAAAAAATTAGACGAAACTGACAAGGCATTATTAGAATTATCAATTGTAGAAATCCGTCAGCGATTTAATTCGCTTGCAAAAGAAATTTACGTTCCGTTTGCTGTTGATGTTGGAGATGAAATTAAAGTAACCATTCCGAAAGTTGGTGATAAAAAACGCATTGTAGATTTATCTATCAGAAATGCAAGGTATTTTAGACAAGATCGATTTAAGCAAATGAAAATTGTGGATCCGGATCGTCATGCAAAAAGAATTATGTCTCAAATGAAATCTGATTTGCGCTTACATGAAGAACCGAGACATATTGAATGTTTTGATAATTCAAATATTCAAGGAACGCATCCGGTTGCAGCTTGTGTAGTTTTTAGAAGCGGAAAACCAAGTAAAAAAGAGTACAGACATTACAATATAAAAACGGTTGTTGGTCCAGATGATTTTGCGTCGATGGAAGAAGTGGTTTTTAGACGCTATAAAAGACTTTTAGACGAGAAACAGCCTTTACCGCAGTTGATAATTATTGACGGAGGAAAAGGGCAGCTTTCGTCCGCTTTAAAAAGTTTAGATGCTTTAGAGCTTCGAGGAAAAATTGCCATTATTGGTATCGCAAAACGATTGGAAGAAATTTATTATCCAGGAGATTCTGTTCCTTTGTATTTAGATAAAAAATCTGAAAGTTTAAAAATCATTCAGTTTTTAAGAAACGAAGCACACCGATTCGGAATTACTTTACACAGAAACAAAAGAAGTAAAAGTGCAATTCAGTCTGAATTAGAACAAATTCCATCTGTTGGTAAGCAAACTATTACAACTTTATTACGTAAATTTAAGTCAGCAAAGAGAGTAAAGTCTGCAACTTTAGAAGAGTTAGTTGCTGAGGTTGGTAATACAAGAGCCAAAATTATATTTGATTATTTCAACAAAAAATCATAATGAAAAAGCTATTTTTTATATTTCTAATGATTTCTGCAGTTGTTTTTTCACAAAAAAAACAACCAAAAATCGGCTTGGTTTTAAGTGGAGGTGGCGCAAAAGGGTTTGCACATATTGGTGTTTTAAAAGAAATTGAAAAAGCTGGAATTCAAATAGATTATATTGGAGGAACAAGCATGGGCGCAATTGTTGGTGGTCTGTATGCTGCTGGTTATAGTGCAACACAAATAGAAAAAATTGTTATTGACACAGATTTTTATACGCTCTTACAAGATAAAAATTTTAGAAAATCAGAATCTTTTTTTGAAAAAGAACACGGCGAAAAGCATTCATTGGTTTTACCTATAAATAAAGGGAAGATTGGTTTGCCACAAGGTGTTTCTAAAGGACAAAATGTGTTGAGGTTTTTAACAGAATTATTGTCGCCTGTAGATTCAATTTCTGATTTTTCTAAATTACCAATTCCGTTTTTTTGTATTGCAACAGATGTAGAAACGGGTAATCAGGTAAAAATAACAAATGGCTCTTTGCCTATAGCTTTAAGAGCAAGTGGCTCATTTCCTACTTTATTAAATCCGATAGAAGTTAATGGAAAATTATTAATTGATGGCGGAATTGCAAACAACTTTCCGGTTGATGAAATGGAAAAAACGGGAGTTGATATTATTATTGGTGTTGATGTGCAATCTAAATTATTTAATAAAGAAAATATAAAGTCTGCAATAGATGTTTTAAGTCAGATTTCAAGTTATCAGATGTATAAAAAAAATCCTGAAAAAATTGCAAAAACAGACGTGTATATTCATCCTGATATTTATGAATATTCTGTAGTTTCATTTGATAAATCACTAGAAATTCTTTCTAAAGGAACTCAAATTGCAAAAAAGTTCACGAAAACATTTGATAGCATTGCTAAGCTTCAATCAATAAAAAGAAATCCAATTGATTTAGTAATTAGGGATAAAGAAATTGTTGTTCATAAAATTGAAATTTCTGGAAATGAAAATTATACGAGAGCGTATGTTTTAGGCAAATTAAAACTGCATGAAGGAGATAAAATCAACTACAAGAAACTAGCAAATAAGATTAGTTATTTGTCAGCAACTGATAATTTTAAGATGATTAATTTTAAGATTAAAAAAACTACTGAAGGAGACATTATTATATTAAAAATTAAAGAAAACAATGTAAAAGCGAGTCTTAGATTAGGTGTTCATTATGATTTTGTGTATAAATCTGGAGTTTTAATCAACTTAAATCAAAAAAATATTTTATCTAAAAATGATGCTATTTCTTTGGATTTAGTTATTGGAGATAAACCAAGGTTTGATTTACAGTATTTTGTTGATAATGGATTTTATTATAGTTACGGATTCAGTTCTAGATATAATAGTTTTCAAACGAATGTAAAATCAAAGATTCCAGGAATAAATTTAATTGATTTAAACTACAGAGACTTTACTAATAGAATTTATATTCAAACAACGTTCGATAGAAAATTCGCCATTGGTTTAGGTTTAGAACATCAAAGATTGTTGTCCGAAACTGAAACAATTTCTACACCATCAAATGAGCCCTTTGTTTTTGACGACAGTGATTATTTTAATATGTATTCTTATCTAAAATTAGATACTCATGATGACAAATACTATCCTAAAAAAGGCTTTTTTATAGCTGCTAAATTCAAATGGTATATATCGTCTTCTGATTATAATAATGACTTTAGGCAGTTTTCTCAAGCAAAAGGAAGAATTGGGTTTGCAAAAGCGATAAGTAAAAAAACAACCTTTTTATTTGAGTCGGAAGCAGGTTTTACATTAGGAGAAGTTAACTCAACAACTTTTGATTTTTTACTTGGTGGGTACAATCAAAATTTCATTAATAATTTTATTCCCTTTTATGGTTATGATATTAATGCTTTGTCTGAGCAATCATTTTTAAAATCTACATTTAATTTTAGATTTGATGTTACAGAAAATCAGTTTTTACATGTTATTGCAAATTACGCAAGAGTTGATAGTAGTGTTTTAGAAGGCGGCGATTTGTTTGATGATACAAAATCTGGATACGCGTTAGGCTATAGTTTAAACTCAATTTTAGGCCCAATAGACTTAAAATATTCTTGGTCTCCTGATACTAATAAAACATATTGGTATTTTAATTTGGGTTTTTGGTTTTAGCCCAATGTTAATTTAATGTTATGTAAATGTTTGTTAATTGTTAATATTAAAAGTATATTTGTGTGAGTAGTTAACATTAAACACACATATTATTAAAAAATTAGTCGCCTTAATATTTTTATTTACAGTTTCAATTATCAATTCTCAAGAGGTTAAGCCCACCTATGAAATATCTGGTGATATGGTAAAAGCTACATACTATTTTGAAAATGGTTCTGTAAAAGAGCAAGGTTTTTTTAAAGACAAAAAATTAACTGGTCAATGGGTTTCTTATAATCTAGAAGGAGAAAAAACAATGATAGCAAATTACCAAGCTGGTAAAAAAGTAGGAAAATGGTTCTCTTGGAAAAATAATTCATTAAAAGAAATTACTTACAATAACAACAAAGTAATTAGTGTTAAAAAATGGAATGAAGATACCAAACTGGCATCCAATAAAGAATAAAAGACAGTAAAACAAATTATAAAAAAAACCGCATCATTTTAATGATGCGGTTTTTTTTGTTGATAAAAGTAATGCCTTACTTGCTTTTTTTATAAAATTTATATTGCAAGTACTGGTAAGCATCTCTAGGTAATATATCAATCCACTTTTTGTATTTAATGAACCATTTAAATCGAATAGAAGAAACACCTTGTGTAAGGTACGCGGCTACAAATGGATGCGCATTAAGCGTAATCTTTTTGTAGTTTTTTCCGCTAGATATAATTCTTTCTAACTCAATTTCTATTTTATCAATTAAAACAATTGGCGCCTCAACTTCTCCGTTTTTATTCGGGTTTGGCTCTCTTGTTTTAATTTCTAATTCTGGTCTTACTCTTTGACGAGTTATTTGTACTAAACCAAATTTACTTGGTGGTAAAATTTTGTGCTTTGTTCTATCAAAAGACATTTCCTCTTTCATGTACTGATAAAGTTTTTGTCTATTTTCTGCTGATTGCATATCAATAAAATCAACCACAATAATTCCACCCATATCACGTAACTGTAATTGTCTTGCAATTTCTTTTGCAGCAATCATGTTAACTTCTAAAGCAGTGTCTTCTTGCGAATTTGCTTTGTTAGATCTGTTTCCGCTATTTACATCTACAACGTGCAATGCTTCGGTATGTTCAATTACCAAATACGCACCTTTACTCATAGATACTGTTTTACCAAAAGAAGTTTTTATTTGACGTTCAATGCCATACTTCTCAAATATTGGTGTTTTTGATTTGTGTAGTGTTACAATATTTACCTTTTCAGGATAAATTTCTTGTAAATAATCTTTAATCTCTTCAACTAAAGTCTCGTCATTTGTAACAATGTTTGTAAAAGAATCATTCATTACATCTCTTAAAATAGAAGATGCTCTGTTTAACTCACTCAATATTTTTGTTGGTGTGTTTGTGTTTGCAATTTGCTTACACATTCCTTTCCAACGCTCTAAAGAGTTTTGTAAATCCCTATCAAGTTCTGCTACTTTTTTATCTTGTGCAACAGTTCTTAATATAACACCAAAACCTTTTGGTTTTATACTTTGGGCTAATCTTTTTAAACGTTCTTTTTCCTTCGGATCTGCAATTTTTTGTGATACAGAAACTCTATTAGAAAAAGGAACTAAAACTAAAAATCTACCAGCTATAGAAAGCTCAGAACTAATTCGTGGTCCTTTGGTAGAAATTGGTTCTTTTACAATTTGTACTAATGTGTTTTGCCCTGATTTTAGGACATCATTAATGCTTCCGTCTTTGTGTATATCTTTCTCAAAGCCGAAATTTTTTAAAGTGAATTCTTTGTAATTACCTGTGCTTACTTTCTTAAGGAATTTTGATAAAGAGTTTACTTGCGCACCTAAATCATGATAATGTAAAAAGCCATCTTTTGGATAACCAACATTAACAAATGCAGCGTTTAAGCCAGATAATACTTTTCCTATTTTGGCAATAAAAATATCACCAACAGAAAACTTATTATCGTTTGTCTCTTTATTTAATTCAATAAGTTTACCATCTCTTAGTAAGGCAAAATCAATATCAGATGAACTTGAACGAATAATTAATTCTGTTTTCATTCTGAATTTGGTTTTATACTACACTTAATTGTGTAGATGGATTAAAATAATGTTACAGGGTATTTGCCTGTATGAAGTGTTTAAACTTCTTGTCAATGAACGTTTTTAGCTTTTAAAGCAAATGCAGAAAAAGTAAGCTAATGCTTACTTTTTCTTATGTCTGTTTGCTCTTGCTCTTTTCTTACGTTTGTGCGTAGAGATTTTTGCTCTCTTTCTTTTTTTACCACTTGGCATAATTAGATTGTTTTATTAAACCCACTATAGGTTTAGATTAATATTGTTATTATTTTACTAATACATTTGTTTTTACTCCTTCAGTAAACGTTTTAGCTGGTTTAAAAGCTGGTATGTTGTGTGCAGGAATTTTAATAGTTGTGTTCTTAGAAATATTTCTACCTGTTTTTTCTGCTCTAGTTTTAATAATAAAGCTACCAAAACCTCTTAAATACACGTTGTCTCCTTGTTCTAATGCGTGTTTAACCTCAGTCATAAATGCTTCTACTGTTGCTAAAACATCTGCCTTTTCAATTCCAGATTTATCTGAAATTTTTGATACGATATCTGCTTTCGTCATCTTAATATATTTGTATGTTTGTTTTATAATTTTGAGGGGGCAAATATATGATAATTAATCTATTCCAAAAACTTAATCCATTAAAATTAT
>JAQXEU010000017.1 GCA_029250685.1 Polaribacter sp. | reverse complement strand
GATTTCAATCCGAATGAAATTGAGAAAGCAATTGCCCAAAAATTTATTCCTGTTACTTTAGGAGAAAGCAGACTACGTACTGAAACTGCGGGAGTTGTTGCTACACAAACTGTTGCTTTGATTAATGAAATAGCTTAAACAATATTTTACTACCTTGCTTCAAATTCAATTGTACTTTAATACATGAGACAACTTTTATTTCTTTTTCTTATTGGCTATTCACTGAGTATTTCTGCACAAGAAATTGCAATTTTAAAATATAATGGCGGCGGAGATTGGTATTCCAATCCGACAGCTTTACCAAACTTAATTGAATTCACAAACACAAATAGCAATACAAAAATCACTGAAAACCCGAGGACTGTTGCAGTTGGGAATACAGATATTTATAAATATCCAATTGTATTCTTAACCGGTCATGGAAATGTTTATTTTTCTGAAGATGAAGCCAAAAATTTACGCAACTATTTAGTTTCTGGTGGTTTTCTACACATTTCTGACAACTACGGTTTAGACAAGTTTATTCGAAGAGAAATTAAAAAGGTATTTCCTGAATTACAGTTTCAAGAAATTCCAAAAAATCATCCTATTTACAATCAAACGTTTGCTTTTAAAAACGGAATTCCCAAAATTCATGAGCATGATAAAAAAGCACCACAAGGTTTTGGCTTGTTTTACGAAGGGAGGTTGGTTTGCTTTTACGATTTCGAATCTGATTTAAGTGATGGTTGGGAAGATTCAATTGTACACAACAATACAAAAAATGTCAGAGAAAAAGCATTAAAAATGGGTTCAAATATTATAGAATATGCTTTTAAAAACTGATCAAATCACAAACATAGACGACATTAAAATCAACTTTGATTCTAGCGGGTTATGGGTTTTAAATATTGCAATCGGAATTATAATGTTTGGTGTTGCTTTAGGAATTACACTTGAAGATTTTAAACGCTTGTTTAAAAACCCGAAGATTGTTTTTGTGGGTGTTTTATCTCAATTTATTTTATTACCCGCAGCAACTTTTGTAGCAATATTAATTATAAAACCGCATCCTAGTTTTGCTTTAGGAATGATGATGATTGCAGCTTGTCCTGGTGGAAATGTTTCTAACTTTTTTAGTAAAATGGCTGGTGGAAATGCAGCATTATCAGTTAGCTTAACTGCTTTTGCAACATTGATTTGTATTTTTATGACACCGTTTAATTTACATTTTTGGGGAAGTTTATATGAGCCAACAAATGCAATTTTGCAAACCGTTGAACTAAACCCTTATGATCTGTTTAAGTTGGTTTTATTAATACTTGGAATCCCGTTAATTGCTGGAATGTTGATAAAACATTATCACTCTGTAATGGCAAAGAAAATAGAAAAAGTATTAAAACCACTTTCTATGTTGGTTTTTGTTGCGTTAATTTTCATTGCTTTTTCTCAGAATTTAGATATTTTCATGAACTACATTCATCTCGTTTTATTCTTGGTTATATTTCATAATATTTTTGCTTTTTTCATTGGCTACTACACAGCGAAAATTTTTGGTTTGAATAAAAAAGACCGAAAAACTATTGCCATGGAAACCGGAATTCAGAATGGTGGTTTAGGATTGTTATTAATCTTTGGATTCTTTGAAGGTTTAGGTGGAATGGCTTTATTAGCAGCTTTTTGGGGGATTTGGGATGTGTTTTCTGGAATGGCGTTGGCTACTTATTGGGGAAGAAACAAGAAAGCAAAATCTTAGTGACACATTTGTCCACCATCAACCATTTCATGAATATGAATTGGTGAAACATACGGAATTCCTAATCCCATTCCACGTAAAATAAATAATACTGCAATTACAACAACTGCAACCGGAATAAATTGTTGAATTCTTTTCCGAACTAAACCAGTAGCAAAGTTTCCTAAATACACAAAAGCTGTCATTAACGGAATTGTTCCCAATCCAAATAGCATCATATAAAAACTTCCATTTCTATAACTCCGTTTAATTGTTTACCTCCTGCAAAAATTTTATCTCCAGAATTTTTCTCAACCGCAACAGATTCTCCAGTAACAAAACTGTAATCTATCGTTGCGTTTCCGTTGATTAAAATACCATCAACAGGAATTAACTCTTGGTTTCTAATTAATAAACGATCGCCTTTAACAACATCATAAATCTGAGTATTCTCTTCTGATTTATCAGTATTAATTTTTGTTACCGCAATTGGAAAATACGATTTAAAATCACGTTCAAAAGACAAGAAATTATATGTTTTTTGTTGAAAAAACTTCCCTATCAACAAGAAAAAAACCAAGCCCGTTAAACTATCAAAAAAACCAGAACCTAAATTAAAAATCACTTCTGTTGCGCTTCGAATAAACAAAACTGAAACTCCTAATGCAATAGGAACATCAATGTTTAGCATTCTTGATTTTAAACCTTTATATGCAGAAATAAAATAATCTTTTGCAGAATAAAAAACTACAGGAATTGAAAAGAAAAACATCAAATATCTAAACACATACTTGTATTGTTCTAGCCAAAATTCGTTGACCTCAAAATACTCTGGAAAAGACAAGAACATAACATTACCAAAGGCAAATCCAGCAACAGCTAATTGATACAATAAAGTTCTGTCTATTTTCTTTATCCCAACCTCGTAATCCTCTAAACTAATGTAAGGTTCGTATCCTATAGAGCTTAAAAGCAATACGATTTCTTTTAAATTCGTTTGCTTAGAATCGTAGGTAATTCTAATTGTTTTTTTAGGAAAATTAACCTGAGATGCTACAATGTTTTTTTGAAGTTTATGTAAATTCTCTAATACCCAAATGCAAGAACTGCAGTGAATGTGTGGAATATATAACGAAACAACCTGTTTATGGTTATCATTAAATTCTAACAACTTCTCCACGATCTTTTGATTATCTAAAAAATCGTATTTGCCTAAAATCTCTTCGGGAATTGCGCCTGGATTTTGATCTAAATCGTAATAGCATGTTAAATCGTTCTCGGAAAAAATTTCGAAAACAGTCTTACATCCATTACAACAAAAAGACTTATCGTCTTTTGCAATCAACTCATTATCACAGGAATTACCACAATGATAACATACTAAATTGTTCATATTATTTACTCTAAATGCCTATTACAAATATCTAAGATTACTTTAGTTTATAATATGATAATTGTCAGTTTTTACATATATTTGGTAGACCAAAAAATAATATGAGTAAGTGCGAACAATGTATTGTTAGACAATTAAATTCTCTTAAATCTTTAAACAAGGATGAGTTAATTAGAATTTCTTCGTGCAAAACTTCAAAGACAATAAAAAAAGGAGAAGTCATTTTTGAAGAAGGAGATCATATTAATGGTGTTTTTTGTATTAGTGATGGTATTTGCAAAGTTTCTAAAATGAGCTCTAACGGGCGAGATCAAATTATTCATTTGGCAAAAAAAGGAGCTATTCTAGGTGAACGCAGTTTAATTAGTGACGAAGCTGCAAACCTAAAAGCAACCGCAATTAATGACATGGAAGTTTGTTTTATTCCTAGAGAAGAAATTATTAAAGATTTAGAAAAGAATCCCGGATTTTCTATGAATGTTTTAAAAGACCTTGCTAGGTCTTTAAAAAATGTAGACAATGTACTTGTAGATATGGCACAAAAGACCGTTAAACAACGCTTAGCAGAAATGCTACTAAATTTAGAAATTAAGTTTGGCCATAATTCAGAGAACGTCTTAAACATTCACCTATCAAGAGAAGATATTGCTAACATAATTGGTACTGCTACAGAATCTGCCATAAGATTATTATCAGAGTTTAAAAAAGAAAAAATAATCTTACTAAAAGGAAAGAATATTTCTTTGATTGATACTGCAAAGCTTAAGAAAATAGCACAAGGATTTTAAAATTTTACTTTTTTTTGAAAAACATTTGGTACAACTTTATTAGAAGCTTCATAAAATTGGGCTTGTTTTTTTACACAAAAAACATAAAAGTCGTAGGTAAAAAGAACATCCCAAAGAAGGGTGCAATTCTATTTACTGTGAATCATCCAAATGGATTATTAGATCCGCTTTTAGTAACGACAAATGCAACTAGAGACACACATTATTTAGTTAGAGCAGCTGTTTTTAAAAAACCTTTAGTAAAAAAGTTTTTAGCTACCTTAAATTTAATGCCTATCTACAGAATAAGAGATGGCGTAAAAGAGCTTTCTAAAAACACAGAAGTTTTTAATGATTGTTTCAATATTTTAAAAAATGAAGATGCATTGATGATTTTCCCTGAAGGAAGTCACGATAAAAGAAGAACAGTTCGGAATTTAAGTAAAGGTTTTACTCGTATTCTTTTTGGTGCTTTTGATAAATATCCAGAGTTGAAAATTACGGTTATTCCAGTTGGAATTACCTATCAAAATATTGGTCATTTTCCATGTAAAGTTGCAATCCATTTTGGCAAACCGATTTTAGCAAACGAGTATTACAATCCAGAAGAATTAAACAAATCTATAAATTCAATTAAGCAGAAGGTTTCGAATCAATTAAAAGAGTTGTCAGTTCATATTCTTGCTGATGAGAACTACGATAGTGTTTTAAAAGAATTAAACACTAAAAATGTTGATTTCACTGAAGTAAAAGCAGTCAATAAAGTCATTAAATCTGGGGAATTTAAAACTAAAAAAGCTATCGTTAATTTTGTAAAACCACTTTATTATCTCATTGTTTTAAATAGTCTTTTCCCTTGGGTAATTTGGAAAATATTATCAAGAAAGATTGATGAAACTGAGTTTGTAGATACATTTAGAGCTACTTTAGGAATTACTCTTTTTCCGATTTTTTATGTAATTCAAGCTTTAATTCTTTATCAATTTTACAATATAGAAACTGCTTCTATTTATTTTATTGCTACCCTTATAATACAATTAATCTATACAAAACTATCTACAACTCCTGCTTAGGAAGAATAGCATCTTGTATAACTTGCTGAATTTTAGTTCTTATGTTCTCAGTAATTAAACCGTTGTTATCCATTGTTGGATAGACTCTGTTTGATAAAAAGACATACACAATTCTACTTTTTGGATCTGCCCAAGTATAGGTTCCTGTAAATCCGCTATGCCCAAAACTCTCATCAGAAACACAGCCACATGTTGCTTCAATATCAGGATTTAACTGTGGTTTATCAAACCCCAAACCTCTTCTTATTTTTTTTTCTTCGTAATAACGTTTATTAAACTTTTTAACCGTATTACTTTTCAAATATCTTTTACCGCCATAGTATCCATTTTGTAAATACATCTGCATAATTTTAGCTACATCATTAGCGTTGGAAAATATACCTGCGTGACCAGCAACTCCGCCTAACATTGCAGCGCCCATATCATGTACATAACCATGTAATAATTGATTTCGATAATATGCATCTTTTTCAGTTGGAACAATATCTTTCTTAGCAAATTTATTCAATGGTAAATAACTTGTTCTACTTGCACCTAATGCTCCATAAAAATTCTCTTGAATCAATTCATTTAAAGGCTTTTTATATCTTTTTTCTAATGTTCTTTTTAAAATATAATAACCTAAATCGCTATATCGATAACCTTCTCTCTCTCGCTGATCTACTTCTTTTATTTTAGTAAAAATTGAATCTTTATAAGTAGTTCTTAAAAACAGGTTGTCAGCAACTTTTATATTGTATTTCTTTGTTTTTTTGAGCCGATATAGTGCTGGTAAATTTTCATTAGTAATACTATCTTGAGTAGCCTTATAAAATGGAATCCAAGCTTTTAACCTCCCATTATGGGATAAAATTTCTTTTAATGTTATAGTATCTTTATTAGTGTCTTTAAACTCAGGAAGTAAATGCTTTAACTTTGTCGCTATTCTAAATTCTCCATTATCTATAGATTTCATTACCATTGGTAATGTTGCTAAAATTTTTGTTAAAGATGCAACATCATAAATGTCAGAATTTTTAACTTTTAAAAGTGTATCATTTGTATGATGTCCAAAGCTTTTTTGATAAATAACTCTTCCTTCCCTTGCTACTAAAATTTGTAGTCCAGGAGCCATTTTTTTTTTTATTACTTCATTTGCATATGCGTCAATTTCTTTAAGTTTTACCGAAGACATTTTTACCTCTTCTGGTAAACCATATTGCAACCTGCTTAATGTTGAAGTATACAAACCAAAGCCTTCTCTAAATTTTTGATGAATAGAAACTGGTAATTTTCCTTTTGTTTTAATCGCTCCAAATAATTGTTGTGCTGAAATTTCTTGAGCTACTTTACTGTTTTGATAAGAAACTACAATCCCTTCTATATTTTTAAAAGATTTAAAATCTAATAAGCTATATGGACTTGCAAAAACATCTAAAATAACTTTTTTGCTTTTTGCGATTTGTTCAATTGTAGAAATATCTTCTTTCTTAAACTTAAACCCTTTCCATGGATGCAAATTAGAAGTATGATATCCAATAATCACCAAATTATATGCTTTTAGTTTTGACAACAAATTAGAAGTACTTGTGCCCGAAATAACATCAACCTTTGCATAATTATTTAGCATTGTAACAAACGGTGTATTATCGTCATCACCAAATTTAACATACGCAATCTTCTTTTTATCTAAATTCTGAATCGGAACAATATCTGCTTCATTTTTAATAACTGTAATAGCGTTTTTAACCAATTCTCTGTGTAATAACTCATCCGTTTTAGTGTTTAAATCTTCATGTAAATTCTTAAAATCTATTGGTTTGTAATTATGTAAACCAGCCCAATATTTTGCTTTTAAAACTTTCCTAACCGATTCATCTAACCTTTTAATGGTTAACTTTTTGTCTTTAATTGCTTTTAAGAAATAAGTCATTGTTTCTGGAACTTCATGCGGAATTAACAACAAATCATTTCCAGCTAAAATAGCTGCTAAATTAATTTCTTTTGAAGAAGCAAAATCTGCAGCGGCTTTCATGTTCAATCCATCGGTTATAATTAGTCCTTTAAAACCCATTTTCTCTTTTAATAAACCTGTAGTGATTTTTTTAGATAAAGATGAAGGTAAAGTCTTGTTTGGTTCTAATTTCGGGATGCTCATATGCGCAGTCATCACACTTCCAATATTTTCATTAAATAATTTATAATATGGGTACAACTCTAACGTATCTAAACGCTTCATATCAAAATCAACAACCGGCAATGTATGATGCGAATCTGCTGCTGTATCTCCATGACCTGGAAAATGTTTTGCATTTGCCATCACACCAAAACGTTGCATTCCTCGTGTCAATGCAATAGCCTTATCAGTAACATTTTTTTTATTTTCCCCAAAAGAGCGATTTCCAATAATTGGGTTTTTAGGGTTGATATTAATATCTACAACAGGTGCAAAATTTATGTGAATCCCTAATCGATTACAATGTTTCCCTAATTGTTCTCCAAATTTTTCTATTAACGAGTTATCTCTAACGGCTCCTAAAGTCATATTCCAAGGATAACGAAATGAATTTTTTAAACGCATATCTAATCCCCATTCTGCATCAATAGAAACCAATAATGGATACTTTGATAATGCTTGATATTTATTTGTCAACTCAGCTTGTTTTTTCGGAGTTCCTTGCATAAAAATTAAACTTCCAGCATGATACTTTCGAATTAATTCTTCTACTTTTTTCTCATTTAAACTATCATTTGTAGAATAGGCTTGAACTATCAATAATTGACCAATTTTTTCTTCATTCGTCATTTTATTTAAAATGTTATTCACCCATTTTTCTTGCGCTTTTTTATCCTTAGTTAATAAAGGATCTTTTGTTTGCGCTTGAGTTGTTATAAAACATAACACGAAAAGTAAACTTGCAATTTTTTTCATACAATTAATTTATAAAACGATTATGCCAGCTTTCACTCGCCGGAATTTCCCAATTATTTTCTACTTCTTCTTTGGTTTGAACCATGTTATTAAAAACAATAGTTTCTTTGGTAATCCTTTGCTCTTTTGCAAACTTTTGAAAGTCTGCTAATTTTACAATATTGATATTGTTTCCGTCTTTAAAAGAAACATTTAATTTATTCATTAAATCAATTTGCAATTCATTTTCTAATTCTTTTACAAAACGAACTGAAGCATCAATAGAACAACCAGAAACATTGTTAAAACCTTCATCAACAGCTAACACTAAAAATTGATTGTATTTTATCGTAAATGAGCCTTTTAAATTATCTCCATGTCGCGTCCATTGCTCTATAAAAGCAGTTGCTTTTATAGCAATAAGATCAATTTCTTGATTAGTGAAAACTCTATCGGATTGATACATCCATACTCTAGAGTTATTTGGTAAATTTTTATATGCTGTAAACATTTCTGTTTTTTTTTAATTTGTTAAAGTTAAAGAAATTGCTGGAGCAAATTTTCTAAATCTACTAATTTTATTTAAAGCAGATGCTGTCCAAGTTCCTTTCACATAATAATACGTTCTGTCTTTTGGTTTTTTATAATTGTATTTAGTAAAACCAATTATTGGCGCATATAAAACTTCAGATTCTGATTCTGACTGCTTCTTTCCGTATTCATTAAACGGAATAAACAGTTTTTCAAAAGCAATAAATAAGCCATTCTTTGGCATTTCTATACTATAATTTGATAAATCGATTTCTGTTTGCAATTGCCCTTCAGAAATTGTAACAGGTAAATTTATGTTTAATAAATCATTTTTTGGTAAACCTGTTTTCTTATCTCTATCAAAAATTCGAATTCTAAATTTAGACTTTTTATTGTGCCTTTTAGAAAAGTAAATACTCACTTTAGAAATATAGTTACAACAGTTGTTTTTTTTAGTATTCGGAAAGTACTTTGCCATCATTCTCATTCCGGCACTATGAACACCATGAACTTTCCTTTTTACTTTATCTATCAAAATGGATCTATCAACTCTTTTAGAAATTACAACCTCATCAATAACATTCTCTTTTGGATTCATAAACAACGTTTTTCCATTTATATCAGAAGCATTTACAATTGTATCTTTATAATTCAAACAAGAAATGTGTACTTTTCCATTTAAATACCTTTGATTGATATACATCAAAAAAGTGCCTTCTTCTGTAGATGAAATTCCTTTTGTAGTTTTCAAAAAACTAATATTTACATACACAACTGGGTCTTTTGTTTTTGCATCTAACAATGTTCCTTTAAAAACATTTTGTTGACCAAAAGCTTGAACAGTTACAAATAGTAAAAGAAAAATATTTTTTATCATTAATTAGTTTTACTAGGTCTTGACTGCATCCGAAAAGACATTATTTTAGATTAAATTTTTGTTGCAACGCTTGTAATTTCTCTTCATCTGTCATTGCTTTTTTTGGTGCAGACATACGTTCTTTAATCTCTCTTAATACTTTTTTAGTAAATAATGGGAAATCTGCATTTTGCATCCAAGCATTATAACCTGGGTTTTCTTTAAATACTTCTTCTACAGTTCTTCCTTTGTATTTTCCGAAAGAAAATATTTCTTGATCTTTATCATTCATCAAAATAAAGCCAGCAAAATCTGCTCGTTTACCGTGTGTAGAAAATTCACTTAACTCATCTACAGAAGTTCCGATATCATCATATTTTTCTAATTGCGCTAACAAGATTTCATACGTTGCATTTGTATCTGCTTCTGCTCCATGCGCGCCTTCTAATTCTTTTCCACAGTAAAATTGATACCCAGCACTTAATGTTCGTTGTTCTTTTTTGTGAAAAATAACCTGCACATCAATTGCTTTTCTGTTATTCATATCAAAATCAATACCAGCTCGCATTAATTCTTCTGCTAACAAAGGAATATCAAATCGGTTTGAATTAAAACCTGCCAAATCACAACCGAAAATTAGTTCACTAATTTGTGATGCTAATTCTTTAAAAGTTGGCTCGACAACCACTTGTTCGTTTGTAATTCCGTGAATATCTGAAGCTTCTTTCGGAATTTCCATTTCTGGATTTACCAACCACGTTTTACTTTCTTTATTTCCGTTCGGAAACACTTTTAAAATTGCAATCTCTACAATTTTATCAGTTCCTATATTGATTCCTGTTGTTTCTAAATCGAAAAATACGATTGGTTTTTCTAGTTTTAATTTCATTCTTTTCTTTATCAATAATTAAAATTAATTACAGGTTAAAGGTATGGAAAACAGATTAATTTAAGACCGTTTACCTTCTTAAATTATTATCAAAAAGCAACGACAATTTATGTATTTAGCTTTACCTATTCGTTTGTTCTTAAACTCTTTTTTCGGTAACTTCGCTAACAAAGTTAGCCAAATATGAAAATAGAAAAAATTCGCGCGTTGTTTCCAATAACAAAAGATACCATTTATCTTAACAATGCTTCTCAATCTCCTTTAAATACTTTAGTAAATGAAAGGCTAAATATTTATTTTAAAAAAGAAACAAATTTCATTGGCAAAAAAGGATTTGATCGCAATACAATTCGTGTTCCCTTATCAAAATTACTTGGAGGATCACCTGAAGAATATGCTTTAACAACAAGCACAGGAGTTGGAATTGGACTTATTGCACAAGGAATCAATTTTAAAAAAGGAGATAATATTATACTTCCTGAACGCGAACATTGGAACAATTCTTTTCCCTGGTTACAACTCGAAGAAAAAGGGGTAGAAATTCGGTTTATAAAATTGAATGCAGATAATAGTTTTAACGCTGAAGCAATCGAAAAACTGATTGACAATAATACACGTGTTGTTGCTGTAGCTGCGGTAAGATATAATAGCGGTTTTAGACCGAACTTAGCTGTAATTAGCAAAATTGCGCATAAAAAAAACGCATTATTTGTGGTTGATGCTGCTCAAGGTGCAGGAATGATTCCGATTGATGTGGAGAAAGACGGAATTGATATTATGGCAGGTTGTGGTTTTAAATGGTTACTTGGCTTAGACGGAACTGGTTATTTGTACGTTAGTAAAAGAGTTGTAAAAATGATAAATCCTGTTTTGCCAGGAATGTTTTCTGCAGAGAGAGAGGATGATAAACTTACATTTTATAAAGATTCTAGAAAATTTGAAACCGGCACAATGGCATATTCTCTTTTTGATGCTTGGTCAGCA
This sequence comes from Polaribacter sp., assembly GCA_029250685.1. Taxonomy (GTDB): domain Bacteria; phylum Bacteroidota; class Bacteroidia; order Flavobacteriales; family Flavobacteriaceae; genus Polaribacter. The sequence goes on along the minus strand of JAQXEU010000017.1, from coordinate 39,253 downwards.
GGATTAGAATTATTGTTGGATATTGGAATTGAAAACATTTACAAGAAGGCTTTAGAAAACACAGATTTAATTATCAAAGGACTACTAGAAAAAGGACACTTTATAATATCACCTATTAAAAACAGAAGAGATAGAACAGCAATTATTCATTTTAAAACCTCCACTTTTGAAACTACTAGAGCACTTTTTGAAAAACTTAAAAAGAACAAAGTACTTGTAACTTTACAAGGCGAAAATATTAGAGTGAGTCCGAATTTCTTTACTTCTGAAGAAGAAATAAAAACTTTCTTAAGCATACTATATTAATTAAATCATTAAAAAATGCCTAAAAAAGGAAAAGCAAAAAATACCGTCAATAAAAAAAAGCATACCAAATTAATGAATCGAAAAATTAATAAGGTAAAGCAAGAGAAAATAGACCATAAAGAAAAATTAAAGGCAATTATTAAAAAGGCTAATGAAGAAAAAGGAAAGAATTAGAATAACCAAATATTTTAATTATTTTTATGACTCAATTAATCCAACTATAAAATGAATACTAAAAAAGAGAAACCAAAATATACTGAAGAAGAATTACACGCCGGAGATTTAACATTTCATTATTGGGGTGCATTAAATAATTTAATTGGCTGTATGTAGTCAAATATAACACTAATAATTTTATTTAAAATAAAAAATCCCGAGTGTTTCACTCGGGATTTATGTGAATTATGTTTTAACTTTCTTAGTGAGAAGCTAAATACTCTGCAGTACTAGAAGCATCAGCTTTCATAGCATCGTCTCCTTCTTGCCAGTTTGCTGGACAAACTTCACCGTTTTCTTGTAAATGTGCATATGCATCAATTAAACGAATGTACTCATTTACGTTTCTACCAATTGGCATATGATTAATTCCTTCATGAAAAACCAATCCGTCTTCATCAATTAAATACGTTGCTCTATAAGTTACGTTATCTCCTTCTACTTGAATTGTTTGTGTCGCTTCATCAAATACTTCAGCAGTAATATCTAAAATTCCTAAAATAGAAGATAAATTTCTGTTAGAATCAGCTAATAAAGGATATGTAACTCCTTGAATTCCTCCGTGGTTTTTTGGTGTATTTAACCAAGCAGAATGTACTTCTGGAGTATCACAAGAAGCTCCAATTACAATTGTATTTCTTTTCTCAAACTCACCTAAAGCAGCTTGAAAAGCATGTAATTCTGTTGGACAAACAAAAGTAAAATCTTTTGGATACCAGAACAATAACACTTTTTTCTTGTTGTTAATTGCTTCCTCTAAAACATTTACTTTAAAAGTACTTGCTTTAGCATCCATTGCGTCTACGTTTAAATTTGGAAATTGTTTCCCTACTGCTGTTGCCATTTTATCTATTTTAAATAATTAGTATTTATTTTTCTGATGCAAATATACCCAGCAAAAATTCTAATAAATAAAAAAGTTGATGCTAATTTTTTATGTTAACATCAACTTTGTTTATAATTTAAAAAATCTTATTTACTCGCAAATAATTTTACATCATTTTTAGAAACTTCTTTTTCTCCAAGGATGATTAAACGCTCAACTACATTTCTAAGTTCTCTAATATTTCCAGTCCAATCATATTCTTGTAATAACTGAATTGCCTCATTAGAAAATATTTTTTTTGCATCTCCTTGTTCTTCAGCAATTTTTTGTGAAAAGAAATCAACCAATAACGGAATGTCTTCTCTTCGATCATTTAACGCAGGGACTTTTATCAATATCACTGCTAATCTATGATATAAATCTTCTCTAAAACGTCCTTCAGAAATTTCCTTTTTTAAGTCTTTATTTGTTGCAGCAACAACACGTACATCAACTTTAATATCTTTATCTGAGCCAACTCTAGAAATTTTATTTTCTTGTAAAGCACGTAATACTTTTGCTTGCGCAGATAAACTCATGTCGCCAATTTCATCCAAAAAAATGGTTCCTCCGTTTGCTGCTTCAAACTTTCCTGCCCTGTCTTTATTCGCTCCTGTAAAAGATCCTTTTACATGACCAAATAATTCGCTTTCTATTAATTCAGAAGGAATAGCAGCACAATTTACTTCAATCATTGTTGCTTTAGAACGATCTGATTTTTCATGTAACCAATGTGCAACTAATTCTTTTCCTGTTCCATTTGGACCAGTAATTAAAACTCGAGCATCTGTTGCCGCAACCTTCTCTATAATATTTTTAATGTGTGAAATCGCTTCGCTTTCACCGACCATTTGATAACTTTTACTTACTTTTTTCTTCAAGCGTTTGTTTTCTACAACCAACTCTTTTCTGTCTAAAGCATTGCGAACAGTATTCAATAAACGATTTAAATCTGGCGGTTTAGAAATATAATCGAATGCACCTAAACGCATTGTGTTTACTGCCGTTTCTAGATCCCCATGACCAGATATCATAACAATTGGAGTTTCTGGTTTTATTTTTTTAGCTTTTTCTAATACTTCTTCGCCATCCATTTTCGGCATTTTAATATCACAAAAAACCAAATCATAATCCGTATTCATAATCATTTCAATTCCTTGTAAACCATCTTCTGCTTCTTCAACATTATAGGTTTCATTTTCTTCTGAAATAATTTTTTTCAAGACTCTTCTAATTGCTGCTTCGTCTTCTATGATTAAAATTTTTGGCATACTTATTTATTTTTATCGATAATATGAATATCTCTTTGTGGAAAAGGAATTTTTATATTGTTTTCTCTAAATAATCTATCAATTTCGAAACGTATATCACTTTGAATAAAGCGAACTTCGAAACTATTTCTAATGGTAAATGCAACTCTAAACTCTAAAGAACTTTCCCCGAAATTTGTAAACAACACTTTTGGTGCTGGTTTTTTTAACACCGATGCATTACTATTTGCTGCCTCCAATAATAATTCTTCAACCAATTTAACATCACTTCCGTACGCAACTCCAACATTGATTCCTTCTCTTGTCTCAACACCGTTTTCTGTCCAATTGTATAAACTATTAGTTAAATACAAATGATTTGGAATTATCAAGACCTTATTATCAATAGTAACTGCTCTGGTAGTTCTTAAATTTATCTCTTCTACTCTACCTATTTTACCTTCTAATTCAATAATATCACCAACGTGAACTGATTGATCAATTAGAATAAATATACCAGAAAAAATATCCTGAAACAAGGTCTGCAAAGCCAAACCAACACCGATTAATAATGCTGCTGATGCGGCAAAAATAGCGGTTACATTTACGCCTGCATTATGCATCGCAACTAAGAAAATTACAAGATAAATAACCCATTTTAAATAACTAAAAACAGAAACAAATTTTGCTTTATCAGTATCCGGTAATTTTCTAGTAATTATTCTTCGCATCAATTTTAATAAGAAAGAAGAAATTAAAATTGCTAAAAATGCAACAAGAATTGCTTTTACACTTATATGTATCTCTTTACTAAAAGTAATCTGATAATTAAAAAAATCAATTATTTTATCCATGTTTTAAAGGTACATTTTATCCTTTATATTTTAACCATTTCCACAAATCTTTATAGGTTGGCTTTTTACCGTACATTAAAATTCCTACTCTGTAGATTTTCGCAGCCATCCAAACCATAAAAACAAAAGTACACAATAACAATGCCATTGAAATTGCTATTTCATACCAAGGAACTCCAAACGGAACACGCATTAACATCACTATTGGAGATGTAAACGGAATCATAGAGAATATGGTAGAAATTGGCCCGTGAGGATCATTAATTACCGTTGCAAAGCCAATATAAACTCCCAAAATTAATGGTAACATAATTGGCAACATAAACTGTTGTGTATCCGTTTCATTATCAACTGCCGCACCAACAGCTGCAAAAAGTGAACTGTATAAAAAGTATCCGCCTAAAAAGTAGAAAATAAATAACACAAACATCGTTACTAATGGCAATCTGAAAATTTCTTGAATTAATAGTTGCATTTTATCTCCAGCAACTGCATTATTCATTGCTTCTAATTGTTCTGGACTCATTTTAGATGTTTGCATTTCTGACATACTCACTCCAAAAACAGATGAAGCAACAATGCTAACAATTAGCATAATAATTCCCCAAATAAAGAATTGTAATAAACCTGCGGATGCATTTCCGATTATCTTACCTAACATTAATTGAAAAGGTTTGACAGACGAAACAATTACCTCTATAATCCTCGTAGTTTTTTCTTCTATGACGCTTCGCATAACTGATGTTCCATAAATCATAACAAACATCATTAGCATATAACCAGCAATAGCACCTACTCCAATTTTTAACCAATTGATGAGTTTTGATGATTTTTCACCAGAGAAATTATACATTTTAATTTCTGCGGATATTTTTGACGCTTCAATTTTGGTTAAATCAATTCCGAAACCTGTTAGTTTCAAGTTTTTAAATTTTGATTCAATTTTACTTTCCAAACGTTCAATTATAGAAATGTTTGGAGATTCTTTAGAATAAAATGTGATTGATTTTGCCAATAATTCTAAACTATCATTTTGAGGAATATGAATCACTCCATAATAGCCACCTTCTTCTACCTTCTTTTTACTTTCTTCAATTCCGAGTTCTGTGTAATTTACATAATCGTATGATTTTGTGTCTTTAAAATCATCTTCTGTAAACAATTTAGATTCATCTACATAAACGATTTTCTTAACTTTTTCATCATTCTTTTTACTTAAAAAGAAAACTAAAAAACCGATTCCGACCATTAAAATCGGACTTAAAAAAGTCATCACTAAAAATGATTTATTTTTTACTTTCGCTAAGAATTCTCTTCTAATTATTAATTTTAACTTGTTCATGTCTTAGCTATTTTTGTTTACTGCTTCAATAAAAATATCACTTGCATTTGGCACCAATTCTAAAAAATGTTGCACTTCTCCATACTTTGTTAAAAGTGATAATAAGTTGTTTGGAGATTCTTTTTCTGGGATTTTCACATTGGCTGTAAAACCCTCGCTTAACATTTTAAAATCTGAAGGAAAGATTTCAAACTGTTCTCTTATTGTGTTCTCAATTTCTTTTGGATTCTTAGTTTTGACTCCAACCTGAAAAGTATTGGTTCTAAACTGACGCTTAATATCATCTAATTTTCCGTCAATAATTTTATTAGATTCGTCAATCAAAGCAATATAATCACACATTTCTTCAACCGATTCCATTCTATGTGTTGAAAAAATAATTGTTGCGCCTTCATCACGTAATTGCAATATTTCTTTGGCAATTAATTGTGCGTTTATAGGATCAAATCCAGAAAAAGGCTCATCAAAAATCAATAATTTTGGTTGATGCAAAACAGTTACAATAAATTGTACTTTTTGCGCCATTCCTTTAGAAAGTTCTTCTATTTTTTTATCCCACCAAGCAGCAATATCAAACTTATCAAACCAATATTTTAAGCGTTTTTTAGCTTCTGATTTAGACAATCCTTTTAATTGCGCTAAATACAATGCTTGCTCACCAACTTTCATACTTTTATACAAACCACGTTCTTCTGGTAAATAACCAATATGTTCTACATCATTTGGCTGCAAAGGTTTTCCGTCTAACAAAATCTCTCCGCTATCTGGCAGTGTAATTTGATTTATAATTCTAATTAATGAAGTTTTTCCTGCGCCATTAGGCCCTAATAAACCAAAAACACTTCCTTTAGGGATTGTTAAAGACACATTATTTAACGCTCTAAAATCTCCGTAATTTTTAGTGACATTTTTTATTTCTAATAAGTTACTCATTGATTGTGGTTGATTTTATCTGATAAACTATCAGTAATTACAAACTTACATATTTTATAAATGTTAGTGTTCTTTCTTCATAAATTGTTACAAGCAAAACACAAATTTACTATGCGTGCATAATTTTTTTGCAATTTACTATGCATGCATAATATTTTTTTATACATTTGTGTCCATGGATAAAACATTTTCTATAGATCATCAATTAAGAGCCACTTGGCAAGCCGTTGCAAAATTGTATAACGAACAAGCTGCTAAACACGACAGTACAATGGCTACCGCTTTTGTTTTGTTAAATATTGATCATGAGAACGGAACGCCATCAACAGCTTTAGGTCCTTTAATGGGAATGGAACCAACAAGTCTTTCTAGAATTTTAAAAACAATGGAAGATAAAGGAGCAATTTCTAGAGAGAAAAATCCTGATGATGGTCGTGGTGTTTTAATCAAATTAACTGAATACGGAAAAGAAATGAGAGAAGTTTCTAAAACATCTGTATATCAGTTTAATAATATTGTAAGAGAACACGTTACCGAAGAGGAATTAGAAAATTTCTTTAAAGTAACAGAAACCATAAATAAATTAATAGCTGACAAAATGATTTACAAAAAATCAAAAATGAAAGCTTCATAAATTATACAAATGACTAGAAGAATTAAAAAAGTAGCAATCATTGGTTCTGGAATTATGGGAAGTGGAATTGCTTGTCATTTTGCCAATATTGGTGTAGAAGTACTTTTATTGGACATTGTACCAAGAGAGCTAAATGACAAAGAAAAAGCAAAAGGATTAACTTTAGAAGATCAGGTTGTTCGTAATCGCATGGTAAATGATGCGCTAACTGCTTCTTTAAAATCAAAACCATCTCCTATATATTCTCAAAAATTTGCAGAAAGAATTACTACAGGAAATATTGATGACGATTTACATTTAATTAAAGATGTTGATTGGGTAATGGAAGTTGTTGTTGAACGTTTAGATATTAAACAGCAAGTTTTTGAAAAGATAGAAAAATACAGAACTCCTGGAACAATTATTTCATCAAATACTTCTGGAATCCCTATTCAATTTATGAACGAAGGAAGAAGTGAAGACTTTCAAAAGCATTTTGCGGTAACTCATTTTTTTAATCCACCGAGATATTTAAAGCTTTTTGAAGTAGTTCCCGGTCCAAATTGTAAGCCAGAAATCACTGATTTCTTAATGGATTACGGATCTAAATTCTTAGGAAAAACATCGGTTTTAGCGAAAGATACTCCTGCTTTTATTGGAAATAGAATTGGAATTTTCGGAATTCAATCTCTTTTTCATCAAGTAAAAGAATTAGGATTAACCGTTGAAGAAGTTGATAAATTAACAGGACCAGTTATTGGTCGTCCAAAATCTGCAACGTTCAGAACTGTTGATGTTGTTGGTTTAGATACGCTAGTGCATGTAGCAAACGGAATTTACGAGAACTGCCCAGAAGACGAAGCACACGATTTATTTAAACTACCAGGTTTCATCAACACTATGATGGAAAATAAATGGTTAGGAAGTAAAACTGGACAAGGTTTTTATAAAAAGTCTGTGAATGCAGAAGGAAGAAAAGAAATTCTAACTTTAGATTTAGATACGTTAGCATATCGTTCTAAAAAAAGAGCAAAGTTTGCAACGTTAGAATTAACAAAAACTATTGACAAACCAATTGACAGGTTTAAAGTATTAGTTGGCGGAAAAGATAAAGCTGGAGAATTCTATAGAAAGAATTTTGCAGCCATGTTTGAATATGTTTCAAATAGAATTCCAGAAATTTCTGACGAAGTTTACAGAATTGATGATGCAATGAAAGCTGGATTTGGTTGGGAAAATGGTCCTTTCGAAATTTGGGATGCTGTTGGTGTAGAAAAAGGAATTGAAATTATGAAAGCAGAAGGGAAAAAGCCTGCTGCTTGGGTAACAGAAATGTTAGAAAATGGTTCTACTTCTTTCTATTCAGTTAAAGAAGGAGCAACTTTTTATTATGATATTCCTGCAAAAGCACAAACTAAAAAACCAGGTCAAGATTCTTTTATCATCTTAGATAACATCAGAAAATCAAACGAAGTTTGGAAAAATTCTGGAGTTGTTATTGAAGACTTAGGAAATGGAATCATCAATTGTGAATTCCAATCTAAAATGAATACGATTGGTGGTGACGTGCTGGCTGGAATTAACAAAGCTGTTGATTTAGCAGAAAAAGAATTTCAAGGATTGGTCATCGGAAATCAAGCACCAAATTTCTCTGTAGGAGCAAACATCGGAATGATTTTTATGATGGCTGTTGAGCAAGAATATGATGAGCTTAATATGGCAATCAAATACTTTCAAGACACCATGATGCGTATGCGTTATTCATCAATTCCAACTATTGCTGCTCCACACGGAATGGCTTTAGGAGGCGGTTGTGAATTATCAATGCACGCAGATAAAGTTGTTGCAGCTGCAGAAACTTATATCGGGTTAGTAGAATTCGGAGTTGGAGTAATTCCTGGTGGTGGTGGATCTAAAGAGATGGCTTTAAGAGCATCCGATTTATTCCACAAAGGAGATGTACAATTGAATGTATTACAAGAACATTTTTTAACAATCGGAATGGCAAAAGTAGCAACTTCTGCTTATGAAGCTTTCGATTTGGGAATATTGCAAAAAGGAAAAGATGTTGTGGTTGTAAACAAAGAAAGACAAATTGCTGAAGCTAAGAAGCATGCAATCTTATTAGCCGAGGCTGGATATACACAACCTGTAAAACGTAAAGATGTTTTGGTTCTTGGTAAACAAGCATTAGGAATGTTCTTAGTAGGAACAGATTCTATGGAAGCAAGTAAATATATTTCTGAACACGATCAGAAAATCGCTAATAAATTAGCCTACGTAATGGCTGGTGGAGATTTATCTGAACCAACGAAAGTCTCAGAACAATACTTATTAGATATTGAGCGTGAAGCTTTTTTAAGTCTTTGTACAGAAAGAAAAACGTTGGAGCGTATTCAACATATGTTAAAAACAGGTAAACCATTACGTAATTAGGCAATTAGACTGTTGGAATTCTAGATTATTAGACTTCCAAAAATCGAAAAATCTAATTATCTAAAAATCTAAAATTATGAAAACAGCATATATAGTAAAAGCATATAGAACCGCAGTTGGAAAAGCTCCTAAAGGTGTATTCCGTTTTAAAAGAACAGATGAATTGGCAGCAGAAACCATCAAATATATGATGGACGAATTACCAAACTTTGACAAAACTCGTATTGATGATGTGATTGTTGGCAATGCAATGCCAGAAGGTTCTCAAGGATTAAACATGGGACGATTAATCTCTCTTATGGGTTTAGATATTGTTGATGTTCCTGGAGTAACTGTCAATCGTTTTTGTTCATCAGGAATAGAAACTATCGGAATGGCAACTGCAAAAATTCAAGCCGGAATGGCAGATTGTATTATTGCTGGTGGAGCAGAAAGTATGAGTTCAGTTCCAATGACAGGGTTTAAACCAGAATTGAACTACGATCTAGTGAATGCCGGTCATGAAGAATATTATTGGGGAATGGGAAATACAGCAGAAGCTGTAGCAAATCAATTCAAGGTTTCTAGAGAAGATCAAGATGAGTTTGCTTACAATTCTCATATGAAAGCTTTAAAAGCACAAGCTGAAAATCGTTTCCAAGATCAAATTGTTCCGATAAAAGTTGATCAAACATATATTGATGCGAACGGAAAAAAAGCAACAAAATCTTATACAGTTACAAAAGATGAAGGTCCACGAGCTGGAACAAGTCAAGCTGCATTAGGAAAACTAAGAGCTGTATTTGCTCAAGGTGGAAGTGTTACTGCTGGTAATTCTTCTCAAATGAGTGATGGTGCTGCTTTTGTTTTAATCATGAGTGAAGCAATGGTAAAAGAATTAAATCTTGAGCCAATTGCAAGAATGGTAAACTATGCTGCTGCTGGTGTAGAACCAAGGATTATGGGAATTGGTCCTGTAGCTGCAATTCCGAAAGTGTTAAAACAAGCAGGATTACAACAAAAAGATATTGAGTTAATCGAATTGAATGAAGCTTTTGCTTCTCAATCATTAGCTGTAATGAGAGAATTAAATTTAAATCAAGAAATAGTAAATGTTAACGGTGGCGCAATTGCGTTAGGACATCCTTTAGGTTGTACAGGAGCAAAATTATCTGTGCAATTATTTGATGAAATGCGCAAAAGAGATATGACAGGAAAATACGGAATGGTTACCATGTGTGTTGGAACTGGTCAGGGTGCTGCAGGAGTTTATGAATTTTTAAAATAAAAAATAAAATGGCTGAATTATTAAGAGGAGGACAATTCCTAGTAAAAGAAACGAAGTGTGAAGATGTATTTACTCCAGAAGATTTTTCTGAAGAACAAACCATGATGAAAGAAGCTGTAATGGAATTTAACGATCGTGAGATCATTCCGCACAAAGCTAGATTCGAAGCAAAAGATTATGCATTGACTGAAGATGTAATGCGCAAAGCTGGAGAACTAGGCTTCTTGGGTGTTTCTGTACCAGAAGCTTATGGCGGAATGGGAATGGGATTTGTTTCTACCATGTTAACTTGTGATTATATTTCAAGTGGAACTGGATCTTTTAGTACAGCTTTTGGTGCACATACTGGGATTGGCACAATGCCAATCACTTTATATGGAACTGAAGAGCAAAAACAAAAATACGTTCCGAAATTAGCTTCTGGAGAATGGTTTGGTTCTTATTGTCTAACGGAACCTGGTGCAGGTTCTGATGCAAATTCAGGAAAAACTACTGCTACTCTATCTGAAGATGGAAAAAGTTATAAAATCAACGGACAAAAAATGTGGATTTCAAATGCAGGTTTCTGTAGTTTGATGATTGTTTTTGCTCGTATTGAAGATGATAAAAATATTACAGGTTTTATTGTTGAGTATGATCCTGCCAATCCAAACGGAATTACAATGGGTGAAGAAGAGCACAAATTAGGAATTAGAGCTTCTTCTACACGTCAAGTATTTTATAGTGATACAGTTGTTCCTGTAGAAAACATGTTAGCTGGTCGTGGTGAAGGATTTAAAATCGCTATGAATGCTTTAAATATTGGTCGTATTAAATTAGCTGGAGCTTGTTTAGATTCTCAACGTAGAGTGACGAGTATTGCTGTAAATTATGCAAACGAACGTAAACAATTTAAAACGCCTATTTCAGAATTTGGTGTAATCAAATCTAAAATTGCTGAAATGGCTACCAACACTTATGTTGGTGAGTCTGCATCTTACAGAGCTTCTAAAAATATTGAAGATAGAATTGCAATGCGTGAAGCAGCTGGTAATTCTCATCAAGAAGCAGAATTAAAAGGTGTGGAAGAATATGCAATTGAATGTTCTATCTTAAAAGTGGCGGTTTCTGAAGATGTACAAGCTTGTGCTGATGAAGGAATTCAAATTTTTGGAGGAATGGGATTCTCAGAAGAAACTCCGATGGAATCTGCTTGGAGAGATGCTCGTATCGCTCGTATTTATGAAGGAACGAACGAAATTAACAGAATGTTATCTGTTGGGATGTTGGTGAAGAAAGCAATGAAAGGTCATGTTGATCTAATGAATCCTGCAATGGCAGTTGGTGAAGAATTATTAGGAATTCCGTCTTTTGACACTCCTGATTATTCTGAATTATTTGCTGAAGAAAAAGAAATGTTGGTAAAACTGAAAAAGGTTTTCTTAATGGTTGCCGGAGCTGCTTTACAAAAGTTTGGTCCAGAATTGGAGCAACATCAGCAATTATTGAATGCTGCTGCCAATATCTTAATTGAAATATATATGGCAGAATCTGGAATTTTAAGAACTGAAAAGAATGTAAAACGTTCTGGTGCTGATTCTCAAAAAGAGCAAATTGCAATGGCTCAATTATATTTATATAATGCAGTTGAAATCATCAACAAAAATGCAAAAGAAGGAATTATTTCTTTTGCTGAAGGAGATGAACAACGTATGATGTTAATGGGATTAAAACGATTTACAAAATATGCAAATTACCCTAATGTAATTGAATTAAGAAATACAATTGCAGAAAAAGTAAAAGCAGAAAACAAATATTGTTTTTAAAAATTAAGGTCAATTAGTCTTTCTGTAAAAATATTCGGGGGACTACAATACAGAAAGAAATAATTGGCCTTTAATAAGTTTCTTAAACTTTATAAGTTTAAGAATTTAGTTGTTTGTTAAAGACCGTTAGAGAAATCTAACGGTCTTTTTAATTAAAAAAAAAAGAGATTGTAAAATTTACAATCTCTTTTTTTACAATCTAAATAGCAACTTTATTTTAAAGCTCCTAAATAACGTTCTGCATCTAAAGCAGCCATACAACCTGTTCCTGCAGCAGTTACAGCTTGTCTGTATTCTTTATCTTGAATATCTCCAGCAGCAAAAACTCCTGGCATATTTGTCTTTGTAGATTTCCCTTTTGTGATTAAATAACCAACATCATCCATATCTAAAACTCCTTTAAATAAATCTGAATTTGGTTTATGACCAATTGCAATAAAAACTCCTGTTATTGCAATATCATGTTTTTCATTTGTTTTATTATGAATAACACGAGCACCTTCAACAACACTTTCTCCTAAAACTTCATCTAATTCAGAATTATATAAAACTTCAATGTTTGCAGTTTTATTAACTCTGTGTTGCATTGCTTTTGAAGCTCTCATTGTATCTTTTCTAACCAACATCGTTACTTTATTACAGATATTAGCTAAATATGTTGCTTCTTCTGCAGCCGTATCTCCAGCTCCAACTACAATAACATCTTGTCCTTTGTAGAAAAAACCGTCACAAGTAGCACATGCAGAAACCCCTCCTCCAATTAAACGTTGCTCACTTTCTAAACCTAAATATTTAGCTGTTGCTCCAGTAGAAATGATTACAGTTTCAGCTTCAATCTCAATTGTTTCATCAACAATTAATTTATGAATCCCACCAACTTCATCACTCAATTCTACTTTAGTAACCATACCAAAACGAACTTCAGTTCCGAAACGTTCAGCTTGTTTTTGTAAATCATTCATCATTGCAGTTCCATCTGTACCATTTGGATAACCTGGATAATTATCAACTTCTGTAGTGGTTGTTAATTGACCACCCATTTGCATTCCTGTATACATCACTGGTTTCATATCTGCTCTTGCTGCATAAATTGCTGCTGTGTATCCTGCTGGACCTGAACCGATAATTAAACATTTAATTCTTTCTGCCATTATTTTAAATTTTATGTATGCAAATGTATTTTTTTAAAATTATTTATTGAAGAATATTATATGATAAATTAAAATAGTTTTATAACAAAAATCAATAGTATTGTTAATTACTTTTTTGGAAGGATTTTTACAATTCCTAATTGCTCGATTCCTGCGTATAAAAAACCATCATTTCCTTGTTCAATTGATCTTACTCTTCCCAAATTTTCTAATATTTTCTCTTCTTTAACTACCTTTCCCTTTTTAATTGTACAATAAGAAATGTATCTAAATTTTAATGAACCAACTAATAAATTTCCTTTCCAACCAGGATATCTATCTGAATTTACAAAAGCCATTCCACTTGGTGCGATTGATGGTGTCCATTGATGCAAAGGATCTTCCATTCCTTTGATAGATGTTTCATCTGTAAACTTTGTACCAATGTAATTGATTCCAAAGCTTGCTTTTGGCCAACCGTAATTTTTTCCCTTTTTAACAATATTGATTTCGTCTCCTCCTCTAGGACCATGCTCATGTGACCAAATTTCTCCTGTAAATGGATTGATTTCCATTCCTTGTGGATTACGATGACCGAAAGAGTACACAGCAGTTTTAGCATTTTTTACATTTACAAACGGATTGTCTTTAGGGATTTTTCCATCATCATGTAAACGGTATATTTTTCCTCCATCTTTCGTTAAATCTTGCGGATTCACATCTCTATTTCCTCTATCACCAACTGAAAAATAAAGGTATCCTTTTCTATCAAAAGCAATTCGAGAACCAAAGTGTTGGCCTCTTCTAGTATTTGGACTTGCTTTATACAACACTTCTTGATTTATCAATCTATTATTACTCAATCTTGCTCGCATTAAAGTTGTGTTTGCTCCATTTCCTGCTCCCGTTTCTGATGCGTATGTAAAATAAATCCAGCCTGTTTTTTTATAATCTGGATGTAATTCAATATCCAATAATCCTCCTTGACCTTGTTCTTTTATTTTTGGAAGTCCAGAAATAAGTTGTTTTTTTCCATTTTTAAAATGAATTAATTTCCCTTCTTTTTCTGTTATCAACATAGAATTATCAGGCAAAAAGGTAAATCCCCACGGAATAGTCAAATCAGACACAACCATTTGATAATCTACACTTTGCACCCCATAAGTATTGTTTTTATCCATAAAACTAAACAAAAAAACACTAACTAAAATAACTGCAAAAACTACTTTTAAATTCTTCATAATATTGCTTATTTTTAAAATGAAAAGACTTTACAATATAGAAATAATATAGTATGTTTGCAATCCGAAATATTCGGGGTGTAGCGTAGCCCGGTCATCGCGCCTCGTTTGGGACGAGGAGGTCGCAGGTTCGAATCCTGCCACCCCGACAAAACCTTGCTTTTTTAAGCAAGGTTTTTTATTTAAAAAAAAATAAAAAAAAGTTTGTCAATATCAGAAATGATAATATATTTGCCACGCTTAAAAATTAGCAAAAGCCGATGTAGCTCAGCTGGCTAGAGCAGCTGATTTGTAATCAGCAGGTCGGGGGTTCGAGTCCCTTCATCGGCTCTTGAAAGTCCTTTCGAAAGAAAGGACTTTTTTTATGCTTTAACTTGAACGAATTTTTATTAAATTTGTTCTCAATTATCACACATAAAACAATACTACATTATGCTTATAATTGGAATTGCTGGCGGAACTGGAAGTGGAAAAACTACTGTTGTAAATAAAATTGTACAAGAACTTCCTACAGATGAAGTTTGTGTTATTTCTCAAGATTCTTACTACAAAGCTACTGATAACTTAAGTTACGAGGAACGAACAAAAATCAACTTTGATCACCCTAGAGCAATTGATTTCGAGTTAATTATTGAGCATTTAAAAGAATTAAAAGCTGGGAACACAATAAATCAACCAATTTATTCATTTGTTACACATAACAGAACTAAAGATGTTGTAAAAACACATCCGAGAAAAGTAGTTATTGTTGAAGGAATTTTAATTTTTAATAGTGAAGAATTAAGAAGTCTTTTCGATATTAAAATATTTGTACATGCTGATACTGATGAACGTTTAATTAGAAGAGTTCGAAGAGATATTAATGAACGCGGCAGAGATGTAAACGAAGTTTTAACTCGTTATCAAGACACATTAAAGCCAATGCACCAACAATTTATTGAGCCAACAAAAAACTATGCAGACATTATAATTCCTAACGACAAACATAATAATGTTGCTATAGATATAGTTAGAACAGTAATAACAGATAAACTTTAATGACTTTTAAACAGATAAAAGAAAATAAATTTGTCAAGTTTTTCACCAATAGGTATGTAATTATTTTAATTACATTTTGTATTTGGATGTTGTTTTTTGATGAAAATTCTTATCTTGTTCACAAAGAGTTTAATAATGAGATCGATGAGTTAGAAATTGCGATCGATTTTTACAAAAAAAAGATTAAAGAAGATAAAACAACAATTAAGAATCTTCAAGACTCTTTGCAGATTGAACGATTTGCAAGAGAGGAATATTTGATGAAGAAAAAAAATGAAGATATTTATATTATTGAATTTGATACCATAAAGAAATAATGAGTTCAACGTTATTTAATCATTTTAAAACAACTTCTGCAGCGGCTTGGAAACAAAAAATTCAAGTTGATTTAAAAGGTGCGGATTATAACGAAACACTTTTATGGAAAACCGATGAAGATATTGTTGTAAAACCCTTTTATACAAAAGAAGACCGAAAGAATAGTATTTCAACAGAATCTAAATTCAAATTCAACATTTCTCAATCTATTTTTATAGATGATGAAAAAATAGCAAACTACATTGCTGTGAACGCTTTAGAAAAAGGTGCAAATGCAATTGAATTTATTGCTAATAAAAAGTTCGATTATGAATTATTACTCAAAAAAGTAGACACAAAAAAAACAATCCTTTATTTTAGATTTCATTTTTTAGATGCTGAATTTTGTAAAGAAATCTCAAGCCATATCGATTCAGAAAATAGTTTTATTCAGGTTGATATTATCAACAACTTAGCACAAACTGGAAATTGGTTTACGAATCTAAAAGCAGATCATTTAGAATTTGAAAAAATCGTAACAAACTGTAAGAATTCAATTGGAATTGACGCTACTTTATATCAAAATGCTGGCGCAACAATCACCCAACAATTAGCTTATGTTTTAGCACATGCAAACGAGTATTTAAACCACTTCGGAAAAGACATTGCTCATAAATTTCATTTTAACTTTGCTGTTGGGAGTAATTATTTTTTCGAGATTGCTAAAATAAAAGCATTTAGAGTTCTTTGGAAATCGCTATTAAAAGAATATGACTCAGAAAATAAAGATGCACACATTTTTGTACAACCTACACTAAGAAATAAAACTATTTACGATTACAATGTAAATATGTTACGTACAACTTCTGAATGTATGAGTGGAATATTAGGAGGTGCTAATACAATCAACAATATTTCTTACGACAGTGTATTTCACAAAAAAAATGAATTTGGCGAACGAATTTCTAGAAATCAGTTGCTGATTTTACAACAAGAAAGTTCTTTAGAAGAAGCAAATACATTTGCAAATGGTTCCTATTATATTGAGAGTATTACAAATCAACTTGCAGAAAAAGCATTACAAATATTTAAAGATATCGAAAAATCTAGTGGATTTTTAAAACAATTAAAAGAAGGAACAATTCAAAGAAAAATCGATGAAAGCGCCAATAAAGAGCTAGATAAATTCAACAATAAAGAAATTATCTTATTAGGCACAAACAAGCAACCTAATAAAGATGATCGAATGAAAAATGAAATTGAAATTTACCCTTTTGTAAAAATAAAACCAATAAAAACATTGCTATCCCCCGTAATAAAAAGACGTTTAGCTGAGGCTATCGAAACAAAAAAAATAAATGCTGAATAAAATTGTTTTATTATGGAAAAAGAAGAATCAACTACTAAGTATGAAATTAGACAAACCGATCTAAAAAAGGAATTGACAAAGTTAAAAAAGAAAGTCCCTTATTCAATTATTGTTTTTGTTTGTTTCGGAATTGCTCTTGTAATGTTAATAGAGGGGAAATTATACAAATATATAGGAGGTAATTATAACATAATTTTTGTTATTAGCGTATTTTTAGTATCAATAGTTTCCATCTATATGCTTACAATTACTTTTAAAATAAACAAACTTAACAAAGAGATTAAATCTTTAGGAGAAAAAATGTATAACAAAATGAAACTCCACGATTTAAAAGATGAGTAGAAAAAATATTCAAAATATTTCTTTAACAAATTCAGATAAGCAAACTGAAAATAGTTTTTTTCACGAAGATTTTGTTGCAGGAATCCCTCCTTTTTTACGCGGACCATATTCTACAATGTATGTTCGCAGGCCTTGGACAATTAGACAATATGCAGGTTTTTCTACCGCAGAAGAAAGCAATGCTTTTTACAGAAGAAATTTAGAAGCTGGACAAAAAGGTTTGTCTGTTGCATTTGACTTGGCTACACACAGAGGTTATGACTCTGATCACGAACGTGTACAAGGAGACGTTGGAAAAGCTGGTGTTGCAATTGACTCTGTTGAAGACATGAAGATTTTATTTGACCAAATTCCGTTAGATAAAATGTCAGTTTCCATGACAATGAACGGAGCGGTTTTACCAATCTTAGCTTTTTACATTGTTGCAGCAGAAGAACAAGGAGTTTTTCCTGATGAACTTTCTGGAACCATTCAGAATGATATCTTAAAGGAATTTATGGTGCGAAACACATATATTTATCCACCAACGCCTTCCATGAAAATTATTGCTGATATTTTTAAATACGCCAGTAATAATATGCCGAAATTTAATTCGATTTCTATTTCTGGTTATCACATGCAAGAAGCTGGTGCCACTGCAGAAATTGAATTAGCATATACATTAGCGGATGGGTTGGAATACATTAAAAAAGGAATCGAAGCCGGAATGGACATTGATACTTTTGCACCAAGATTATCTTTTTTCTGGGCGATTGGGATGGATCATTTTACAGAAATTGCAAAAATGCGTGCAGCGAGAATGTTATGGGCAAGAATTGTACAAGAATTTAACCCGAAGAACCAAAAGTCATTAGCATTAAGAACCCATTGTCAAACTAGCGGTTGGTCTTTAACAGAGCAAGACCCGTTTAACAATGTTGCCAGAACTACAATTGAAGCAATGGCTGCTGCTTTTGGAGGAACGCAAAGTTTACATACAAATGCGTTGGATGAAGCAATTGCTTTGCCGACAGATTTTTCTGCAAGAATCGCAAGAAACACACAAATATACCTACAAGAAGAAACCAATATTACAAAAACGGTTGACCCTTGGGCTGGAAGTTTTCATGTTGAAAAATTAACAGAAAATATTGCCAACAAAGCATGGGAATTAATTCAAGAAGTTGACGAATTAGGCGGAATGACAAAAGCCATTGAAAAAGGAATTCCGAAAATGCGCATTGAAGAAGCTGCAGCAATTAAACAAGCGAAAATTGACAGTGGACAAGATGTAATTGTTGGTGTAAATAAATATCAATTAAAAGAAGAAGATCCGTTACATATTTTAGAAGTTGATAATGAAGCCGTTCGAAATTCTCAAATTGAAAGATTAAACAAATTAAAAGCTGAAAGAAATTCAGACGAAGTTCAAAAATCTTTAGTAGCTTTGACTGAAGCTGCAAAAACCGGAAACGAAAACTTGCTAACTTTAGCAGTTACAGCAGCAAGAAATAGAGCAACTTTAGGCGAAATTTCTGATGCTTTAGAAGTAGTTTTCGGAAGACATAAAGCAGTTCATAAAACCATTTCTGGCGTGTATAGTAAAGAAATAAAAGAAGATAAATTATTTAAAAAAGCAGCTGAGTTAGCAGATAGTTTTGCTGATTTAGAAGGAAGACGCCCAAGAATAATGATTGCCAAATTAGGACAAGATGGCCATGACAGAGGTGCAAAAGTTGTAGCAACTGGTTATGCAGATTTAGGCTTTGATGTTGATATTGGCCCGTTATTTCAAACTCCTATTGAAGCAGTTAAACAAGCTGTAGAAAACGATGTTCATATTTTAGGAATTTCTTCCTTGGCTGCCGGACATAAAACATTAGTTCCGCAGGTAATTACTGAGCTAAAAAAATACGGACGCGAAGATATTATGGTCATTGTTGGCGGTGTAATTCCTGCTCAAGATTATCAATTTTTATTTGATGCTGGCGCTGTTGGTGTTTTTGGACCTGGAACAAAAATTGCACAAGCTGCTATTGATATGCTCACAATTTTAATTGATTCTGTTGCTGAATAGCTTGGCTTGTTTCTAATTTTTTTTTGTTAACTCTCAATATAATTTATTTATGCTGAATTCATTTCAGTATTAAAACGCAACCATATTCCAATAATCAGCAAATCTTTCAAAAACTTTAAATTCACCGACATCATTTTTTAACATTTTCTTCTATTAAAAACAGTAAAATCCAATCGTTTATTAAAGCTTTTATCCGTAAATTTGTGAACTTTTACATTATAATTTACTGATGAAAAAAATCTTAAATATACTCTACTCAACACGTTTAATGGCTGTGTTATTTTTCCTGTTTGCAACCTCAATGGGAATAGCCACTTTTATAGAAAATGATTTTGGTACTCAAACTTCTAAAGCTTTAGTTTACAATACTTGGTGGTTTGAAGCAATCATGGTATTTTTTGTAATCAACTTTTTTGGAAACATTTTTAGATATCGATTGTATAAAAAAGAAAAATGGCCAGTGTTATTATTTCATGTGTCATTTTTATTCATTTTAATCGGTGCAGGAATTACGCGTTACATTGGTTTTGAAGGGCTGATGTTAATTAAAGAAGGAGAAGTAACCAATAAATTTATTTCAGAAACCACCTATTTAAATGTGATTGTTGATGATAGCAATCAACAAAAAAATCCAATTCACGAACCAATTTTATTATCGGCTTGGGGAACAAACAACTGGAGTTATTCATCTACATTTAAAGAACAAAAAATCGATTTTAAATTAGTTGATTACATTCCTTGGGCAGAAAAAAAATTAGTAGAAGATGAAAATGGAGAGGAATATTTATTCTTTGTAGAGTCTAGTGAAGGAACAAGGCACGAGCATTATATTAAAAAAGGAACTACCCAAAACATTCATAATGTTTTAGTTGGGTTTGATTCTGGCAGCAACTCAACCATCAATTTCACAACGGTTGACGGAGCACTTAAAATAAACTCTAAAGAAGAAGGAACATGGTTACGAATGGCAGATCAAGCCAAAGGAAAAGTCACTAAAGATTCGTTTGCAAATTTCAATTATTTATCACTTCATAATATCTCTGGGTTGCAATTTGTAATTCCAAGACCCGCAGAAAAAGGAAATCTTAAAATGGTGAGCGGACCAAAAGACGATAAAAAATTCGATGTTATTGTTTTAGATATTACAACAAATAACAAAACGGAAAGAGTTGAATTGTTAGGCGGGAAATACAATACACAAAACTCTGAGCAAGTAACCGTTGATAATTTGAATTTTAGAATGTTGTACGGATCTAAAACAATTGAAACGCCGTTTCATGTAAAATTAAAAGATTTTCAATTAGAGAAATATCCTGGCTCAGAAAGTGCTGCTTCTTATGCAAGTGAAGTTACTGTTATTACAAAAGAAGAAACGTTTGATTACAGAATATTTATGAATCATATTTTAGATTTTAAAGGATATAAGTTGTTTCAATCAAGCTACGATATTAGTGGCGAAGTAGAAGAAACACATTTATCTGTGAATCATGATTTTTGGGGAACATTAATCACTTACATTGGTTATTCTATGTTGTATTTTGGATTGATTTGCATTCTGTTTGCAAAAAATACACGATTCGATTACTTAAAAAACACGTTAAAAAAAATCAGAAAGAAGAAAGCAACATTAGCTCTTATTGGGTTGTTGTTTTTATCAGTTACTGTTTCATCTCAACAACATCAACAGCAACATGCAATTTCCGAGAAACAAATAGATTCTATTTTAAAAGCCAATATTGTTGACACAAAGCATGCAGATTTATTCAACAGTTTAGTAATTCAAGATGCAGGAGGAAGAATGAAACCTGCACATACTTTTGCTTCTGAATTGGTTAGAAAGGTTACGCACACAGAAGTATTTAAAGGAATGAATCCTAGTCAAGTTTTTCTTTCAATAAAAGAAAACCCTAGGTTTTGGGAAGTTGTCCCTATGATTTATTTAGAAAAAGGAAACTCTCAAATAAGAGAAATTTTAGGAGTTTCTAAAGAAGCAACACATGCAAGTTTAAAAGATTTTTTAACTATTGATGGAGCTTATAAAATTAGAGATCGTGTTGCAGAATCACAGAAAAAAAATGTAAAAAATAAGTTCGAAAAAGATTTAATTAATATTGATAGAAGAGTTGGTTTAGTATACGGGGCTTTATATGGTGATATCTTTAAAATATTTCCAATTCCGAATGATCCAAATAACAAATGGGTTTCTCAACCAGAAACTTTACATGCTGGTTTTAAAGGAACAGATTCAGTTTTTGTTCGTCAAGTAATTCCTGTCTATTTACAAATGCTACAAAAAGCAAAAGAATCTAAAGATTATACACAAGCGGATAAAGTTTTAACTGGAATCAAAAATTTTCAAAAGAAGTTTGGTGCAAAGGTAATTCCGTCTGATGATCAAATTAATTTAGAAATTGCATATAACAAATTTAGTATTTTCAGTAAACTGGCATTGTACTATGGTATTGCTGGAGGTTTATTAATATTTATTGTAATTGCACAGATTTTTTCTGACAAAAAAATATTTAATTATTTAGTAAAAGGATTAGTAGCCATTATTATTGGTTTGTTTATTTTCCATACCTTAGGATTAGGTGCGCGTTGGTATATTAGCGGAAACGCTCCTTGGAGTAATGCATACGAATCTATAATTTATGTAGCTTGGGCAACCATGTTATTTGGTTTAGCCTTCGGAAGGAAATCTTCTTTAACAATTGCTGCAACTACGTTTTTAACTGCTGTGATTTTAGCTTTTGCACATCAAAACTGGTTAGACCCAGAAATTGCAAACTTACAACCTGTTTTAAATTCTTGGTGGCTATTAGTACACGTTTCAATTATTGTAGCGAGTTATGGACCTTTTTCTTTAGGAATGATTTTAGGAATTTTCTCTTTATTCTTAATGGCTTTTACAAACGAAAAGAATAAAAAGAAATTAGATTTAGCGATTAAAGAATTAACTGTTATCAACGAAATGTCTATAACTATTGGTTTAATTATGCTAACCATTGGAAACTTTTTAGGCGGAATGTGGGCCAACGAAAGTTGGGGACGCTATTGGGGTTGGGATCCAAAAGAAACATGGGCTTTAATTAGCATTATGTTATATGCATTTATTTTACATATGCGTTTAATTCCAGGTTTAAGAAGCAGATTTACATTTAATTTATGGTCAATTATTACCTATTCTTCTATTATGATGACATATTTCGGGGTGAATTTTTACTTATCAGGATTGCATTCTTACGCAAGCGGGGATAAAGTAATTACACCAACTTCGGTTTATTATTCTCTTGGATTTATTGCCATATTAGGAACCTTTGCTTGGTTAAAACACAAAAAGTATTATAAAAAATAATCATTTGAAAGCTGTACATTTGCTTTCTTAAAAATATAAAAATAACGTATTTATGTTTCATAAAAATATTAAATTAATTCTTGCCGTTTTAGTAACTGCTTGGTCTGTATATGAGTTTTCACAGGGTCATATCATGAACGGAATCTCTATTTTGTTATTAGCAGGAATGTTCATTTTACTATATTTTAAAAACGAATTTATTTTACTTGCTTTTTTACAATTGCGTAAACAGAATTTTCCTGGAGCTCAAAAATGGTTGAACTATATTAAAAACCCAAGTGCTGCATTAACAAAAAAACAAGAAGGTTACTACAACTTTTTACATGGAATTATGTTATCGCAAACTAATATTACACAAGCTGAAAAGTATTTAAAGAAAGCTGTAAAATTAGGCTTATCAATGGGACATGATTTAGCAATGGCAAAATTGCAACTAGCAGGAATTGCAATGACTAAAAGAAGAAAACGTGAAGCTACAATGCTAATGAATGAAGCTAAAAAGCTAGATAAAAATGGCATGTTAAACGATCAAATAAAAATGATGAAACAACAGATGAAAAAAATCTAGTTTCAACAAAATAGTATAAAAAAAGCTCTTGAAATTTTCAAGAGCTTTTTTTATACTTCAAAATATGTAAGTATTATCATATTCAATCGACTGAATTTTCATGTTTTACAACTTTAAAAACTACCTATTACTTTCTGTTATCATTTCACTAACTGCCTGCTCAAAAAACGCAGTAAATGAAATAGAGAAACCAACTGAAGAAAGTCGCTGGATTAATGTTGAAAAACCACATCCAACAGGAGAAATTGGTTTATTTCCACTTCATAAAAATCCCATTTACAAAACTGTTCATCAATTTTCAAATTTAAAAGATGATGACAAAGTTGCCATTGTTAGTTATCAAAATAAAATCAAAGTATATCCCTATTTATATACGAATAGATATGAAATTGTAAATGATTCTATTGGTGATTACTTTTACGCAGTTTCTTATTGCCCACAAACAAAAAGCGCTATAAACTTTAATCGAATTGTACAGAATGATACTTTAGACTTAGTTGCTTCTGGTTATTTATATAAAGACAACATGGTTCCATCTGATAAAAATTATCAAATGTATTGGTCCCAAATGCAAATGAACGGAATCACAAAAGAAGCTGATTTTTTAAACCTACAAACCTTAAACTTAGTAGAAACGAATTGGAAAACTGTTGTAAACTATTTTCCGGATGCTAAAGTTTATTATTATGAAGGAGATATTGTTACTCCAAAAAATAATGACAATTCAAATTCTATAGCTAAAAATTCAGCAGAAATCACTGATGCAGATCCTGTTTTCTCTATCATTGAAAATTTTAAAGAAAGCGGAAAAGAAAGAATTGTTCATTCGTATGCAATTAAAGATTTTAGCAATGGTATTAGTTTTCAAGAAATCATCCTAAACGGAAACAAAACACTATTAATTGGTAGTAAAGAACATTATTTTTTTACAACGTTTATTGTGCCAAACGGATTAACCCTTCAATTAGAAAAAGCTAATTTTCCACCAACTTTAATCGACAATGAAGGTACAAAGTGGAATTCTTTTGGTTTTGCTTTTGAAGGACCAAGAAAAGGACAACAATTAGCATCAGCAAAATCGTATGTTGCTTCTTGGTGGGCTTGGAAAGATTTCTTTAAAAATATAGAAGTAAAATAAACTATTCTATTCTTTTCAAACTTAAATCAGGTTGAAACTCTAACAAAAACAATCCTTTGTTTTGAGAAATGCCTAACAACCTTTTATTAAAATCGAATTTACTTTCTACCCTATAAGAAATTCCGTCTTTAAAAGTATCGTACAAGTTTTTTCCTGAAGCTAAACGAATAATTAAATCATAGGTAACATCAAAACCACGAGTTGCATAATATGACGGTAACGCTTTATTTTTTTCAAGGTATTGCTTATTAAAAACTCTTGCTGCCAAAGAACTTTCATCAACAAAAGTATCAGTTACATACACAAATCCTAATTGTGCTAATTTATTATATGTTACATTATCATATTTATTAAACCCAAACAATTTAACGTCATAATTCACTTTTTCTTCTGGCTCTTCATCTTCATCTTCTGGTTCTGGCGGATCAGGAAAGCTAATTAAACTATTAATAGCATCTGAAGCAATCACATCGTTTTCAGTTGCAATAATTACCCAATTATTAACAGGGATAATAGAATCAACTGGTTTCATCATCTTTAAAAAACGTTCCTGAGCGATATATCCGTAATGTGGAATAATCGTATGAACCTCGTTTATAGAGTCATGTTGTTTTAAAATATTAGCAATTTGATTGATTTCATTTATTGATGTTGCTGTAGAATCTCCAACAATTATTATATTTTCATTTCTATATGCGTTCGAAACAAATGATAATAATTTCTCTTTATATAAATGTTTATCTGGTGATGTCTTCACAATTTTAGATGATGAAAATGAAGTTTGTGCTTTCGAAAAAATTGGAAAAACTAAAGGTACTTTTACTTTACTTGCAAGTTTTTTAGTTTCATCAGAATAAATAGAACCGATAATTACATCTTTACCATCAAAAGATTTATCTAAAATCAATTCGTTAATTTTTGTGTTTCTATCTTCTGTATCAAAAACAGTAAAATCAATTTGAATTCCTTGATTTCTTAATGAATCAATTGCTAATTCAGCACCCAAATAAAAATCGGTAGCAATATTTGGTAACGTTCTATTTT
The DNA here is from genome assembly GCA_029250685.1 of Polaribacter sp. Lineage (GTDB taxonomy): Bacteria > Bacteroidota > Bacteroidia > Flavobacteriales > Flavobacteriaceae > Polaribacter. Next base: position 13,788 of record JAQXEU010000017.1, on the reverse strand, counting down.
TAAAAATATCTTGAGAGGGCACTGTGTCAAAAACATTTGCTCTAAAAGGTAATAACAGAGCAACTCTTACAGAAGCATTATCTGAAATTGTATCACTATAAATTTCATCTAATTCCTCGTCCTCAATACGTTGTTTAATTTTGATAATGGTTCCAAGTTTCAACCCTTCTGATAACGTTGGATTTAAAACTAATAAATCTTCTTTCAGCACATTATAGTGCCTCGTTAAACTGTAAAAAGTATCTCCTTTTCTTACCGCATGTAAAAGATAGTTATTATCTATATCTTCAACAATTTGAACCTTTTCAATATCTTTTTTCTGAATGGTGTCTTTTACAATGGCATCTTTTTGCTCCTCCTTTACTTCTATCGTTTTTGTTAGCTTTTTATTAGGAATAACAATTTCTGTATCTGGCTTTGGTCTTCTTCCAACGTCAGGATTTAGGCGTAATAAATCTTTAGTTTCTATATCTAATCGCTTTGCGATGACACGCATTGTTTCACCTTTCTTAACTTTGTAAGTGACAAATTTCTTTTGCTGACCGCAAGAAACCGCAATTGTAAAAACGAAAAAGACAACTAATAATTTAAAATGCTTCATGTAATATATTTTTCTGCTTTTAGAAAACAATTTCTAAAGCTAGCAATTTTATTTAATATAACTTTAAATGTACTGAATTAGTATTTATTCCCACTCAATTGTTGCTGGTGGTTTTGAACTGATATCGTATACAACTCTATTTACACCTTTTACTTTATTGATGATATCGTTTGATGTTTTTTGTAAAAACTCGTACGGTAAATTTACCCAATCAGCTGTCATTCCGTCTGTACTTTCTACAGCTCTTAAAGCAACAACTTTTTCGTAGGTTCTTTCATCACCCATAACACCAACAGAGTTTACTGGCAATAAAATTGCGCCTGCTTGCCAAACTTTATCGTACAATCCACTAGATTTTAATCCGTTGATAAAAACGGCATCAACCTCTTGTAAAATCGCTACTTTTTCTGGTGTAATATCTCCTAAGATTCTAATTGCCAACCCTGGACCAGGGAAAGGATGTCTCCCTAATAATTCTTTGTCAATTCCCAATGAAGCTCCTACTCTACGAACTTCATCTTTAAAAATCATTCTTAACGGTTCAACAATTTTCAATTTCATGAAATCTGGTAAGCCTCCAACATTGTGATGACTCTTTATCGTTGCTGATGGACCTCCATTTACAGAGACTGATTCAATAACATCAGGATAAATTGTACCTTGTGCTAACCATTTTGCATCTGTAATTTGATTTGCCTCTGCATCAAAAACCTCAATAAAAGCATTACCGATGGCTTTTCTTTTTGCTTCAGGATCTGATAAGCCTGCTAAAGCATTCATAAAACGTTCAGAAGCATCAACTCCTTTTACGTTTAATCCCATTCCTTCGTATTGTTTTAATACATCAGAAAATTCGTTTTTACGAAGCAATCCATTATTTACAAAAATACAGTGTAAATTATTTCCAATTGCTTTATGTAATAAAACTGCTGCAACGGTAGAGTCTACTCCTCCTGACAATCCTAAAACAACTTTATCATTTCCTACTTTTGCTTTGATATCGCTAATTGTACTTTCTGCAAATGAATCTGGTGTAAAAGTTTGTGCAACTCCAGCAATCTTCACTAAAAAGTTCTCTAAGATTTGTTTCCCGTCAGTAGAATGATATACTTCTGGATGAAATTGAATTGCAAACGTATCTTCTCCTTCAATTCTATATGCTGCGTTTTCAACATCATGTGTACTTGCTAAACGCAAACCTTGAGTTGGCAATTCTTTAATTGTATCTGAATGACTCATCCAAACTTGACTTCCTACAGAAATTCCTTCTAAGAAAACCTCATCATTTTTCACAAATGATAAATTTGCTCTTCCGTATTCTCTTGTATTCGATTGCCCAACTAATCCGCCAGAAAAATGTGCTAAATATTGTGCTCCATAACAAACTGCTAACAAAGGTTTCTTTCCTCTAATTTCAGATAAATCTGGATGTGGTGGATCTTCAGATCTTACAGAAGATGGACTTCCAGATAAGATTACTGCTTTAAAATCGTTGCTGTTTTTTGGTGGTTTGTTATACGGATGAATTTCACAATAAATGTTTAACTCTCTTACTCTACGCGCAATAAGTTGTGTGTATTGCGAACCGAAATCTAATATAAGTACGTTGTGTTGTTGCATGTGCAAAAATACTACAAGAATTTATATTTTTTTACAACTATTTTCATTTTTTTTAAGCAATAAAAAAACGAAATAATTGCGTTTATTTTCTTGCTAAAATTGATACACAATTGCATTGATATTCATACCAGAACCTACCGATGCAAAAATAACAATATCACCTTTATTTACTTCTTGATTTTCAATTTGCCCTTTTAAAACTAAATCTAATAAAGTAGGAACTGTAGCTACAGAACTATTTCCGTATTTATGAATATTCATTGGCATCACTCCTTCTGGAACTTGCTGCTTATATAGTCTATAAAATCGTTTAATAATTGCTTCATCCATTTTTTCATTTGCTTGATGAATGAATACTTTTTTAATATCATTAATCTGAACACCACTTTTATCTATAGCTGTTTTCATTGCTTGGGGAACATTATTTAAAGCAAATTCATAAATTTTACGCCCATTCATTTTAATATAACGAACATCTGGATCTTCTTTTTTATCAAATGAATTTCCGAAATACAAATAGTATGCTTCATCTTTTGCAAAGGTTTGTGTAGCGTGACTTAAAATTCCATTTTCTGAATCTTCTGTTTGTTCAAGAATACAGGCACCAGCTCCATCGCTAAAAATCATCGTATCTCTATCGTGCTTATCAACAACTCTAGACAAGGTTTCTGCTCCAATTACTAATGCTTTTTTGGCCATTCCTGCTTTTATAAAAGCTTGTGCCTGAATGACCCCTTCAATCCAACCTGGACAACCAAATAAAATATCGTAGGCAACACAATTTGGATTTTCAATTTGTAATTTATGCTTTACTCTTGTTGCTAAGCTTGGTAAAATATCACTCTGAATTGCAGCACTTTTAACATCACCAAAATTATGCGCCAAAATGATATAATCTAATTCTTCTGGATTTACTCCTGAATCTTCAATTGCTTTTTGAGCAGCAAAAAAAGCGATATCAGAAGTTGAATAATCATCTGAAGCATATCTTCTTTCTTCAATCCCTGTAATGGTTTTAAACTTATCAATAATTACTTCGTTAGGAGAATTAATTAAAGAACCATCTTCGTTTAAAAACTGATGCTTTAAAAAACTTGTATTCTCTTGAACAACTGTAGGAATATAACATCCTGTTCCTGTAATTTTAGAGTTCATCATTAGATTATAATTGTTTATGTTTTATTTCTCCTTTAAACAAAGTAACAATTTTTTAATGGTAAATTTTAAAAATAAAATCGACTTTTATGGATTTTTATGGATTTTTATGGATTCTATAAAATTGAGAAATCTTTTTAGTAAAAAATAAATTTTATGGGTAAAAATTTATACTAATCGTAAAGTTTAAACTTTACTTGCATCACCATTGCAATTGAATTCGCTCGATCTTTCATGTTTTGTGCAGTTTGACCTTCAAAAAATTTATCAATTGTAGTCGTTAAAAACTGCAACCATTTTGTAAAATGTTCTTTTTTGAATTGAACTTTATTATCAAAATCAAGATGTTTTTGCAATACATTATTTTTATAAGTATTTGTTTGCAATAAAATATCTTGCCAAAAATCTGCAATAATATCAATATGTTTCTCGAGGTGATTTAGTTTTACAATTTCTTCAAAAAAAGGCAACATTTCTGAATCAGTGGTTAGCTTTTTATAGAATTCTGTGATGATAAAATGAATTTCTTTTCTAGAAGAAATATCTTTTTTCATTACAAATAAGAACGATCAAATGAAAACGGCAATAAAGACAACAAAGAATCTGTCTTTACGATATTACCAACTTCACCCATAAAATAAATTTCTATCGGTTCTTTTTGGTTGATTTCGTATTCAGATAATGTTTGTCTACAAGCACCACAAGGACCAACGGGTTTATCAACTTTAGAATTTGAAGAACTTGCTGTAATTACCAATTGTTTTACTTTTACACCTGGGTAATCTGAACCAGCTTTCCAAATCGCAACTCTTTCTGCGCACATACCAGAAGGATAAGCAGCATTTTCTTGGTTATTTCCTAAAACAATTTCATTATTTTCTAAAAGCAATGCAACACCAACATTAAATTTAGAATATGGAGCATATGCTTTTTTACGAGCTTCAATTGCTTTTTCCATTAATTCTTGAACATTTGATGGTAATTCTGAAACACTTTCGAAAATAGTTGCAGAAGCTACAACGTCAATTTTTTTCATATAAAATAGTAACTGATATACAAACGAAGATACTAATAATCTTCATAAATTTCTCCTAAATCAAATGATAAAGAAAAACGTAATGTGTTTTCTAGTGGATGATTAACATTTGAAGAATTCATCAAATATGATAAATCTACTGAAAAAGCTTGTGCTTTAAATCCACCACCCATTGTAAAATATTGTCTGTTTCCTTTAATTTCACTTTCGTGGTAATATCCTGCTCTAACAGCAAATGCATTATTATATAAATATTCTGCACCTAAAGCATATGTAAACTCTTTTAATTCTTCGCTAAATCCGTCTGGAGCATCACCAAAAGAAGAAAACATTCCTGATAGAAACCCTTTATCTTTATCAGAACCATCAGGTTGCGGAGTAGGAACTAATAGTTTTGTAGTTTCTACATTAATACCAATAATATTAAAATCATCTAAAATAAAATCAAATCCACCACCTAATTTTAAATTCGTCGGGATAAAATCCTCTTTTCCTGGGACATAAGAAACTTTTGGGCCAATATTAGCAATATTAAATCCTAAACGATATCTACCATTAAAATTCCCGTAATTTTCTTCTTCAGATCTATAAAAACCAGAAATATCTACAGAAAAAGAATTGATTGCTTGAATATTTGGATTTTGAACACTCAATTTATAATTAGAATGAATGTAACGTAAACCAACACCCATAGAAAAAGTTTCACTCAACTTTAAAGCATAGGTTCCAGAAACAGCTAATTCATTCGGATTTTCTGTTCCGATTGGATTTCCGCTAGAATCTGTCAACTCAATTTTACCTAAAGAAAAATATTTGAAATCTACAGCCCAAGCAGCATTTTCGCTAAAACGATTTACATAAGAAACACCTCCAATAAAAATATCATCAACTAAATTACGCAACCAAGGTGTGTAATTTGCACCGATACTAATTTGATTTGTATTAAATGCAATTTTAGACGGATTGTGAAATAGTGAAAAGGCATCTGATGATGTTGCAACTCCAATATCTCCCATTCCTCCTGCTCTTGCATCTGGAGTAATTAATAAAAATGGCGCTGCTGTTGTAATAGAATTTGATTGACCTTTTATGGTATTAACAACCATAAAACATAAAACTACTGTAGATAATAAGTAACTTTTCTTCATCTTTTATTTTTAATTTTTAATATAATCTAAAGTATGACTAATTTTTCATACTTCTCAGAATATTGATTACTGATCGTTGATTTTACTTTTAATTTATAAATATAAACACCTTTTCCTAATTTGTTTCCAAAATCATCTAAACCATTCCAGTTTACATTTCTAGATAAGTTCCCAGTTGTTTGAACTGTTTGATTTATCGTCTTGATAATTTTACCAGAAACCGTAAATATTTGAACTTGCACTTCTAATGGTTCGTTTGGCTTGTTGTGATTGAACCAAAACTCGGTGTAATTTACAAACGGATTTGGATAATTCAACACATTATCTAATAATAATCCGCTATCGCTTACAACCATAAAATTTAACGTTGCTTCAGATGAATTATTATAAGTGTCCCAAGCTTTAATTTGAACTGTGTGCAAACCTACTGACAAATCTCTTAATTGATACACAACTTTCCCTTTTGTGAAATCGTTTAATTCCGTTTCATAATAATCGTTTAATATAATTGGATTTGCTTGGTCGCCATCAATAATTGCAACAATATCGTGGTCAATAGATGTGATGGAGGTATTTATTCCGCTTAAATCTGATAATGAAATAATTAAATTTGGTGATGTGTTAGTATTTCCTCCTTCAATAAATGATTCATCATTCATAAAAACTGATAATTCCGGACCAACAGTATCGCTGGTTGCATTCGGATTTATTCCACCAACAATAACATCAAAATTTGCACCAGATTTATCTTCTTTCTCATTAGTAGCATAAAAGCTTAATTTTCCTTTACCAAAAGCAACTTTAATATCCTTTGGCACAATAAAATCAAATTTAAAAGTACCGTTTGTTACACTTGATTTCCCTCTAAACAACTTACTTTCTCTAGAATCAAACGTCATTTTAATTCCGAAATTATCATTATCTAAGGTTATTTTCAAGATGGGCTTATCAAAAACTGTAGTTGATAATGTTCCGTTAAAGCTTGTTAAAGGTTGATTTAAATTATCCGTAACAACACCCTCAAAACTCACTTTAGACAAGGCTTTTAAGGTGTCAATAGATTGCGTAATATTAACGCCGTTCATTTTTGTGATTTGCACATTTGGTTTCGGAATTGCCAATTTCATTGCTGGATCCCCTAAATAATAAATAAAGAATTTTTGAAAACTTGAAAATCCATTTTTAGTAGCCATTAAAGATTCGGCAATTGATAAATCCTCATTATTAAATTGCAATAAAATCTTTAACAAACGTTCGTTAAAATTTTGTCCTGTAGAAATAAAAACTTCTCTCGTTGTGGTAATTAAACTTGCTGCGCCACCATTTTTATTCCAGAAAACCAATTCGCCTGCAGTTGTTCTCAGCGGATTATCAAAACGAGAAAACTCACAAGTAACCGTAATAAATAATGGCAACGTTTTTGGATTGTTAAAATTCTGAATTTGCGGAACTTCCAAAATTCGCTCGCTAGCAAAACCGTCTTCTCCTCCATGACCAAAATAATCCATAACCAAAGTCCCTTTTTCAATGGCATTTATCAATGCAACATTTACCTGCGGATATCTTTCTCCTCCAGAAGAAGTTTCTTGCTTAAAAGCATCCGCATAAATTTTATTGATATTAAAAAGAGGTTTGTTTTTTGTGATTGAATCTGCAATTCTTTCTACGCCTGCTTGCAAGGCTTGTTCTCCGTTTACATCAATATCATCTGCAAGTAATGTGATTGTATTTCTCCAATCTCCAAAAGATTGTGTCTTATAATAACTTAAAATTTTATCAACAACTTCTGATGCCTGTTGAGCTGTAGAAACTGGAATTCTACCTGAAGCAACATCAATAGTATCTGTTGTAAACATCAATCCTTCATTTGGATCTAACATTACAAAATAATCATCAGTAACATACGAAGTTGCCAGATTAAAACTTTGTACAGATTCAAAAACCGGAACGACATTATTGTTATCAACAATTCGATCTTTATAATCGTAAGAACCATCACCAAAAAAGCAAACATATTTTAATTTACTTGCTGCGTTTGAGTTCGAATTATAGACGTTTTTGATAAAATCTCTAATCGAAGTAATGTCTGCTGAACCAGAACCAAACTCGTTATAAATCTCTGAAAGCTGCACAACTTTTGTAGTTAAACCCGAATTAGTCGCATGATAATCTGCTAATCTTTGTGCCTGCCCAGAAAGTTCTTCATTTGTAATAATGATATAATTTACATCTTTTAAAGCATGTAAATTTTGATTTTTAATTAATGGGGTATCACCAACTTCTGGTGTAAAATAATCTGATTCATTTATCGCGATGTATTCATTTAGTATTCCACCATTTGCTCTAAAGGTAAAGTTATTTCCACTTGAAGAATTTTGAACTCTCTTTGGATTGATAAAATCTGTTACATCCCAAAGCTGAGAGATTTCATTCGCATTTTGAACTTGATATTCCACAACTCCATTTGTTTTAAAAGCATCAAAACTTCTGAACGAAAATTGTTTTCCATTTGCCAATAATTGCTTTTTTCCAACAATTTCAATATAATCTAAATATGCTTTTGCCCCTGGGTTTCCATTATTATTATATGTAATTGAAACGTCCAAACTCGAAGAGCCTACATTTAAGTTTGCTGAATTAAAATTGGTAAAACCCAAGGTTAGAGAACCACTTGTAACTCCTGGGTAAATAATAGAAAAGGCATTCTGATTATTTACCGAAACAGCCATTGTAGATGACAATGCAGAAATTGCAGCACCAGCAACTTTTATTTTTATTGGAGAATTTGGGTCAAGAGAACTGAAGTTTATATTGAAATTTTGAACATTCTCAACACTAAAATCTTCTCCAAACCATTGCGTCCCGATGGCGAACAAGTTTCTTTCTTCCTTTTCATAAAAAATAAAATCATCAAAAGTAGTAATTGATTTAACAGAAGCATTTGTGTTTTCTGGTATGTCAGATATCCTTTTCCCGTTTGTGTCACTAATTGTTAAAAAATAATACGCTTTATCAGAATATATATTTTGGCGGTGACTTGCCGTTTCTAAACTCGGGTTTAAAACCCAGTCATGTGGACCTTTAGCGTAAAAGAGAATAAAATCATTAGCATTAAAAACGCCATCGTCTTCTCCTTCTATGTAAACAGCGTTTTCTTGTAGATCTGAATATCTAAAAGCATTATTTTTCTGCGCTAACATTGCACCACCATTTCCGTAAATTTTTATATTCTTTGGATTTAAATTTGCAATGTTGATTCCCATTTTTTCGATCAACGCTTTATCAATCTTAAAAACACCAGTAGTATCCACAGAAAACTTGTACCAATTACCATTAGACAAAACAGAATTGCTAGTTTGCGAGAAACCTAAGGCACAAAAACCTATAAGGACTAAAAAAAGGAATTGTTTTTTATTCATTTCTTAATCAAAATAACGTGATAATGTTTACGATATTTTAAGCTAATGCAAGAATACTTATAATAAAGCTAAAAAACAATCGTTTATAAATTGAATAAATATTAAAAGTCATAAAAACGTCAATAAACTTGGTAGAAAAGAGAATTATTGTAAATTGCATGGCTATAAATAAACCCTAAATTATTTTAAATAAGATACATGAAAAACTTATTGAAATTTTCTTTATTGGTAATTGTTAGTTTAACGTTTACTAATTGTAAAACATGTACAGATTGTACTTCATCTTTAACCGGTTGGAAGTTTAACAATCCAGCCTACGGTAATTATATAAAAGGAAAGTCTTTTGAGGGCTCTAAACCACCAGGTGGAATGGTTGCTATTGAAGGTGGAACTTTTACCATGGGACAAGTGCAAGATGATGTAATGTTTGATTGGAATACAACTCCTAAAAAAATGCACATCCGTTCTTTTTACATGGATGAAGCGGAAGTTACAAATGCAGAATATGTGTTATTCATGCAATACACTAAAAACGTATTTCCTCCAGAAGACCCAAAATACAAACACATTTATAATTCAGTCATACCAGACACATTGGTTTGGAGGAAAAGCTTAGGGAATACAGATTTACTATCAGAAAACTATTTACGTCATCCAGCATACGCAGATTATCCTGTAGTTGGTGTTAGTTGGTTACAAGCAACTCAATATTGTAAATGGAGAACAAATGCAGTAAACTTAAAAATTTTAATGGACAAAGGTGTGATAAAAAACATCTGGAAAATGGATTCAATTGATTTTAAAGGCAAAAACGTTTTTGACACTGATGTTTATTTAAACGATCCATATGCTTTGTTTGATGGAGATTCTACAATCTACAAAAAAGGTTTACCAAATAACATTAAAAGAAAAAAAGGAGAACCAAGACCTCCAAAAGGTTCATTTACTGGTCGTCAAGTAACTTCTTCTGATGGGATTTTAGCACAAAAATATCGTTTACCAACAGAGGCTGAATGGGAATATGCTGCTAAATCAATCATTGAAACAAGAGAGTACAACAACCTAAAAGGCAGAAAGAAATACGCTTGGGCTGGAAAATATACAAGAGATAAATCTAAAAGATATAAAGGAGATCAATTAGCAAACTTTAAACAATCGAAAGGAGATTACAGCGGCTTATCTGGATGGAGTAGTGATGGTTCTGACATTCCTATTAAGATTAAATCATATCCGCCAAATGCTTTTGGTTTATATGATATGTCTGGAAATGTTGCCGAATGGGTTGCAGATGTTTACAGGCCTCACATTAATGTTGAAGCGAATGATTTTAATTACTATCGAGGAAACATTTTTACTAAAAAAATGATCAACAAAGATGGTAAAGTTGTTATAGTTGATGAAAATTCTATAGAATATGACACGTTAGATAACGGAAAAGTTATTCCACTGTATTTACCAGGAAGCATCAAATATGTTCCAATAACGAAAGATGAGATTTATATGAGAAGAAATTATGATGTTTACAATAATGCCAATTTAGGCGATGGAGACAGAAACTCTTCACGATTTTTTCAGTCAGATTTAACACAATTTGCTAGTGATCCTGCAATGTACAACTCTCCAAAAACTCCTAGAGATGAAAGAGACAGCATTGGAAACATTGTAAAAAAATATGACACAACATTTAGATCTACTTTAATTGGTGACAATACCAGAGTTTTCAAAGGAGGTTCTTGGAGTGATAGAGAATATTGGTTAGATCCAGCTCAAAGAAGATATTTACATGAATACATGTCTACTAATTTCATTGGCTTTAGATGTGTAACAGATAGAGTTGGACAATTGAGCAACACTAGTAGAAGAGCAAGAAATTCAAAAAGATAATTTTTCTTTTTAGAAATTATACAACCTCATTGTACAATATTACAATGAGGTTTTTTATATTTAAAAAATGAATATTGAAAGTTTATATAAAATTTATTCTCAACATTTTCTTGTTGACACGGATTCTAGAAAAATAAGAAAGAATGCTATTTATTTTGCCCTAAAAGGAGAAAACTTTAATGGAAATATTTTTGCAGAGGAAGCAATTTCTAAAGGCGCAATATTAAGTGTTGTTGATGATGAAAAATATGCAACAAAGAATAACATTCTTTTAGTTGACAACGTTCTTGAAACACTACAAGAAATCGCTAGTTTTCATAGAAAAAAATTAAGCATTCCTATTGTAGGATTGACAGGAAGTAATGGAAAAACTACCACAAAAGAATTAATCAATGCTGTTTTAGAAACTCAATTTAAAACTACTGCAACTTTAGGGAATTTAAACAATCACATTGGTGTTCCATTAACTTTATTATCAATGACACCAAAAACGGAAATTGGCATTGTAGAAATGGGTGCAAATCATCATAAAGAAATTGAATTTTTATGCTCAATCTCAAATCCAGATTTTGGCTACATTACTAATTTCGGAAAAGCGCATTTAGAAGGTTTTGGGAGTATTAAAGGTGTCATTGAAGCAAAGTCAGAATTGTATCAACACATAAAGAACAATCATAAAACTGCTTTCGTAAATACAAATGATGATATTCAAGTTGAAAAAACCAAAGAGATGAATACTATTGCTTTCAGTAAATCAATTCAATTTATTGATGCAAACCCAAATGTAAAAATCAAATTTGATGATCTAATTATTCAAACTAATCTGATTGGAGCATATAATTTTAGCAATATATCTGCAGCGATAACAATAGGTCAACATTTTAAAATTAGCCATCAAAATATTCAAAAGGCATTAGAGAGCTACGAATCAACAAACAATCGATCTCAAATAATTAAAACGAAAAATAACAACACAATTATTTTAGATGCTTATAATGCAAACCCTACAAGTATGAAAGCTGCATTAGAAAATTTTAGCGCGATTCAATCTGAATCTAAAATTGTGATTCTTGGAGACATGTTTGAACTCGGAAAAGAAAGCGACAAGGAACATCAATTCATCAGTGATTTTTGTAAAGAAATAAATTTAAAAAACGTCTTTTTAATTGGTGAATTGTTCAGTCAAATAACAACAGGTTTTACAAAGTTCAAAACATTTGAATTGCTTCAACAGCATTTAGAAAATTCGATTTATAAAAATCAACATATTCTAATAAAAGGTTCTCGTGGAATGGCTTTAGAAAGAGTTCTAGATATAGTTAGTTGACCGTTATTCGATATTTGATGGACCTTCTTCATAGTTCGGTTTTTGAGAAACAATGGACGATTTTATTTTAATATATAAAGTAGAATAGCATAAATGAAGTCAGAATCTAAAACCGACCTATTTTATTTTTTGTGGTAATTCATTTTCTATGAAACGGCAATAATCCAAATAGCTTGCGGTCTGGATTGGATAGTGAAGTGTCTTGTAGATTTAAGAAAAATAAAATAAGTCTAGATTTTTGTTTAGCTCACGCGTTTATATTTATTGGAGCTCGTGAATCTCCTAAAGTCGATTTCTTTTTGGCAATGGAAAAGAAAAATGAACAACATTTTTAGGTATTAAAGTGTAAAAAAAAGTTGGTGTTCATCTTTTGCCTTGATGCAAAAGAAGCAAAAAATCAAGATAATCCCTATGAAATTGCTCTGCACCATTCTCTTTTGATATTCCATGCATAGTGCTGCGCACTGCACTTCCATATCATCTTTCATTATTTCTTGGGATCACGAGGTATGATTTTAGAAGTATTGCTTAATTTAAAATTTTCTTGCTTATCATATGTATACTATAAAGTTAGAATTTAAAACCGACATACTTTTATTCTTCGTAGAAATTCAAAAGATACGAAACGGCTGAGTGTCCAAAGAGCCTACGGTCTGGATTCGATAGTGTAATATCTTGTAGGATTTAAGAAAAATAAAATAAGTCTTGATTTTTTGAATACTTTTTGATCAAGCAAAAAAGTATTAGAATTAAAAAAAAAGAACCTTTGTTATTCCGAAATGAGTTTTTTATGATTGAGGAATCTTATTATTAGATTTCTCGTCACTCATTCTTCGTTGTTTGGGAAACGATAAACGTTTCTAACTAATATTTTCTTTATGATACTCCAAAAGATTGTCGATCGGTCGTTGAATGATATCTGTAATTTTTAAATTATATTTTTGAGCAACATCCTCTAGAATATCTCTAAAGTAAAAGGCAATTGAACCTATAAAATAAATTGGAGTATCAGGTGTTTTATTAAGCGGTAAAACTCTGTATTTGAAAAAAGTTTTAAATCCTTTTTTTATAATTTTCCGAATATATTTTTCAGTTTTATAATCAAACATAAATTTAGCAAAACTAGCTAAATACATATTTGGGTTTTCTTGTCGATATAAATGAAACTTCACCGTGTCTACCTCCAAATTAAACTGTTCTCTAAAATTTTTAGCAATTGATTTCGGCATCGTATCATAATAGAAATCTCTTAATAAAATTTTACCAAAATAATTTCCACTTGCTTCATCCATAATTGTATACCCTAAAGAAGCTGTTTTCATTTCTAAATTTTTACCATCGAAATAACAGCTATTAGAGCCAGTTCCTAAAATAGAGACTATTGCTGGATTTTCTCCAGAAGCAGCATAAACAGCCGCTAACATATCTTCTGAAACAATAATTCTTGCGTTTTCAAAAACAGTTTCTAAAATATCTTTCAATATTTTAACCGGAATTGGAGTTCCACATCCAGCACCATAGAAATGAATTTCAGAAATTTCTTTTTTAATTTCAATCAGTTGAGAAATATTAGAAACTCTTTTTTGCAATTCATTTTC
>JAQXEU010000030.1 GCA_029250685.1 Polaribacter sp. | reverse complement strand
GTTGGAATGTTTTCTAAGTCTTTTTCACTTACCTTATTTACTGTAACTGAAAGTTTCTTTCTACTAGTTGCACCAGCAACACCTGTAAGTACGATTTCATCTAAAATTTCACCTTCACTAAGAGTTACGTCGATTACATTGGAAGATCCAACATTTTTCTCAGCAGACTCATATCCAAGATAACTAAAAACTAAGATGTCACCAGCACTTGCTTTGATAGAATATTTTCCATCAAAATCAGTTTGTGCTCCTGTGCTCGTCCCTTTAATAACTACAGTAACTCCAGGTAAACTCCCAGAACTATCAGATACTGTACCAGAGACAGTTTTCTCCTGTGCAAATGATACCTGCACTAATAACGCCAATAATAGCGTTAAAATTCCATTAAACTTTGTTTTCATTGTGTAATTATTTGAATTAATTAACCCCAAAAATCTTAAATTAAAGTTAATTACACAACTAAAATGCCAAAAAATGTTAATTATTTATGTGTTAAAGTTTAGTATCAACAAGTTATGTTAGAAGTTTGTTAAGACTTTTATGGACAATATTGATGAATTTATTGTGGAAATGGCTTCGGTAGATGCGCCCAATGCATAAGATATGTCAATAGAGTTGTTGTTCTTAACATAGTTATAACCAACTCCTACAGAATATAAGATGCTGTTTTTTGAATTGATATAGAAAACGCCAGCATCATGTATACTATATATATAGGAGTTGTTAATTGATAGCAGCCTTAATTCACTGTTGATAAATGAAAATTTAGAGGTTAAGATAGTTTGTTCTTTAAATCCCCTAATGCTATTGTTGCCACCTTCTCTAAATAACTCATTTTCTAGATATGAATCAGAAGACAGGAAGCTGCTTTTGTTTCTTATTAAGAAATGTATTTTTTCAGATACTTTTATCAATCCTGATGTACTAAAGTTTACTAGATGCTGTTTCGTCTTTACATTTGATTCTCTAGTCCCGAAAGAAACATGAAACCCAATATTAAATTGATTCTCCTTTTGTGAATTGTAATTCAGTCCAACTCCAATCATTTTTTTAGCAAAACTGGAGATGTTGTTGCTAACTATATTATTTGTTGAATTTTCAGAGCTATATAATATGGAGAAATCTGTATTGTTACTTAATGGGTAGCTTAGCGTTATTTTTGAATTGGTATTTGTAAAGGTAGAGTCGCTCCGATACAGATTAAAAGAAGCTTCAGTACTAATCTTGCTGTTAAACAGGTAAGGAATCTTTGTTTTGAGTGTGAAGTCTTGTTTGTTGTTGCTATTGTTTCTCCAGTTAATTTTTACTTCTTCACCTTTATTGAAGATGTTGACTAGGTTTAAGTCTAAATAACCTCTAAAGTTTAATTTGCTGTTTTCTTTTGAAAAATTTATTAAGCCATCAAAATTACTTGATGGTTGTTTTTTCAAATAGATATATAATAAGGTAGAATCTTTGCTGAATAAGATTTCTGGTTTTTTGATTTCTTTAGTGAAATTTAAGCGATTTATTTTTTTTGATATTTCTTCGATGTTACTTTCATTAAGTATTTGTTTTTTGTTGAGATTTAAATAATGATAAACAAATGGTGAAGGGAAATCAGAATAGCCTTTTATGATGGTTCTGTTGATGGTTCTTTTTTTTGAGTTTTGTATTTGTAGTTCGGTAAAAAGAGTTTGATTTTTAACTTCAGAGTTGATTAAAGTAACTTTTGAAAAAAACTGCCCGTTTTCAATTAAGTAATTACTGATCAAATTTAAGAGAGGTTTTAATTTTTGGTTTTTAGTAATTAGATACCCATTATTGATGTTAAGGTTTAAAGATTTTAATGTTGCTTTGTTTTTTGAGTTTATTTTTATACGAGTCTCCTTTAATTTAACTCCAAGTTTTAGGGAATAAGTATAGTTGTTTTCTTGTTGTGTTAGTTTCTCTAATAATAAGGTGTAAAAACCTTGTTCATTTAAAACAGAAAGAACGCTGTCTTTTGTTTCTTTAAGATTTTTAAAATTGTTAAACGCTCTCTTGTAGTTAATGCTTTTTATGGTTT
This sequence comes from Polaribacter sp., assembly GCA_029250685.1. Taxonomy (GTDB): domain Bacteria; phylum Bacteroidota; class Bacteroidia; order Flavobacteriales; family Flavobacteriaceae; genus Polaribacter. The sequence goes on along the minus strand of JAQXEU010000030.1, from coordinate 4,504 downwards.
TGTTTTCGAGACTATCATTGCTTTTTATTTTTAGATTAAAAACATTGTTTTTTTGTCCATAAATACAGCTGGAAAAAAGGCCAAAAAAAAGTATATATATATAAGGTGTAAGTTTTTTGTTCAAAATCAAGAAATATAAAGCTTTAAAAGTAGGTTGAAATTTATGAAAGTCAAAAAAAAATAATGTTTTAAAAAATAACTCACTGATATTTGAATAATTAGAAATAAATTGTACATTTGCAAACTCTTAAAAAGAGACAAATTAGAATTAAAAACGTAATTATTAACAATTTAGTATGCCAACGATACAACAATTAGTACGTAAAGGAAGAACCAAAATAACTAAGAAGAGTAAATCGGCTGCTTTAAAATCATGTCCTCAAAGAAGAGGAGTATGTACTCGTGTTTACACAACAACACCTAAAAAACCTAACTCAGCGATGAGAAAAGTTGCAAGGGTAAGGTTGACAAACGGAAACGAGATAAACGCATATATCCCTGGAGAAGGACATAATTTGCAAGAGCACTCGATAGTATTAGTTAGAGGAGGAAGGGTAAAAGATTTGCCAGGAGTAAAGTATCACGTAGTACGTGGAGCTTTAGATACAGCGGGAGTTGAGGGAAGAACTCAGCGTAGATCAAAGTATGGTGCAAAACGCCCAAAGAAGTAATTTATTAACTTTTTTAATGTAAAGACATGAGAAAAAGAAGAGCGAAAAAAAGAATTCTTTTACCGGATCCAAAATTTAACGATCAATTAGTTACACGTTTTGTGAATAACTTAATGTGGGACGGTAAAAAATCAGTAGCTTTTAAAGTATTTTACGACGCGTTAGAGCTAGTAGAAGAAAGAAAAGGTGAAGAAGAAAAATCAGCATTAGAGATTTGGAAAGACGCATTGTCAAATGTAATGCCACACGTAGAAGTTCGTTCTAAACGTGTTGGAGGAGCAACATTCCAAATTCCAATGCAAATTAGACCAGATAGAAAAGTTTCATTAGCTATCAAATGGTTAATCTTACACACACGTAAGAGAAACGAAAAAACAATGGCTCAACGTTTAGCTGCAGAAGTATTAGCTGCATCTAAAGAAGAAGGGGCTGCTGTTAAGAAAAGAGTTGATGTTCACAAAATGGCAGAAGCTAATAAAGCATTCTCTCACTTTAGATTTTAATTAGATGGCTAGAGATTTAAAATTCACAAGAAATATTGGTATTGCTGCGCATATTGATGCAGGTAAAACTACTACTACAGAACGTGTTTTGTATTATACAGGAGTTTCTCACAAAATTGGAGAAGTTCATGATGGTGCAGCAACAATGGACTGGATGGAACAAGAGCAAGAAAGAGGTATTACAATTACTTCTGCTGCTACAACTTGTACATGGGATTTTCCAATTGAAAATGGAGAAAAAACTGATGACACAAAAGGATATCATTTTAATATAATTGATACTCCAGGTCACGTTGATTTTACTGTTGAAGTAAATCGTTCATTAAGGGTTCTTGATGGTTTGGTTTTCTTATTTAGTGCTGTTGATGGTGTTGAGCCTCAATCAGAAACTAACTGGAGATTAGCAGATAATTATAAAGTGCCTAGAATTGGGTTTGTAAATAAAATGGACCGTCAAGGATCTGATTTTATGATGGTTTGTCAGCAAGTGAAAGACATGCTTAAATCAAACGCGGTGCCAATCGTTTTAAACATTGGTGACGAAGAAAACTTTAAAGGTATTGTAGATTTAGTAAAGAATCGTGCTATTGTATGGCATGATGCAACTCAAGGAGCAACTTTCGATGTAATCGAAATCCCTGAGGATATGAAAGAAGAAGCTCGTAAGTATCGTGCGCTTTTAATTGAGGAAGTAGCAAGTTATGATGAGGATCTTTTAGAGAAATTCATGGAAGATGAAGATTCTATTACAGAAGAAGAAGTGCATGCTGCACTTAGAGCTGCTGTAATGGATATGGCAATTATTCCTATGATCTGTGGGTCAGCATTTAAAAATAAAGGTGTTCAGTTCTTGTTAGATGCTGTATGTCGTTATTTACCTTCTCCAATGGATAAAGAAGGAATTGTAGGTATTAATCCAGATACAGATCAAGAAGAAATTCGTAAGCCAGATGTAAAGGAGCCTTTCGCTGCTTTGGCATTTAAAATTGCTACTGATCCTTTCGTAGGTCGTTTAGCATTCTTTAGATCTTATTCTGGTAGATTAGATGCAGGATCTTATGTTTTAAATAACCGTTCAGGTAAAAAAGAACGTATTTCTCGTATCTATCAAATGCATGCTAATAAGCAAAATGCAATCGATTATATCGAAGCAGGAGATATTGGTGCAGCTGTTGGATTTAAATCTATCAAAACAGGAGATACTTTATCTGATGAAAAGCATCCAATTGTTTTAGAATCTATGGACTTTCCAGATCCGGTAATTGGTATCGCGGTTGAGCCTAAAACTAAAGCAGATGTAGATAAGTTAGGTATGTCTTTAGCAAAATTAGCTGAAGAAGATCCAACTTTTCAAGTTAGAACAGACGAAGCTTCAGGACAGACTATTATTTCTGGAATGGGTGAGTTACACTTAGACATTATTGTTGATCGTTTAAAACGTGAATTCAAAGTTGAAGTGAACGAAGGTCAACCTCAAGTTGAATACAAAGAAGCAATTACAGCTTCTGCGGATCACAGAGAAGTTTATAAAAAACAATCTGGTGGTCGTGGTAAGTTTGCTGATATTGTATTTACAATGGAGCCTGCTGATGAAGGTGTTCAAGGTTTACAATTCGAATCTGTAATTAAAGGAGGTAATGTGCCAAAAGAATTTGTTCCTTCAATTGAGAAAGGATTCCAAATGGCAATGAAGAATGGTCCTTTAGCAGGTTATGAAATGGATTCTTTAAAAGTAACATTAAGAGATGGTTCTTTTCATGCGGTGGATTCTGATCAGTTATCATTTGAGATTGCTGCTAAATTAGGATACAAAGCTGCTGCGAAAGCTGCAAAAGCTAAAATCATGGAACCAATCATGAAGTTAGAAGCACTTACTCCTGAAGATTATATGGGAGATATCGTAGGAGATTTAAATAGAAGAAGAGGGCAGGTTTCTGACATGAGTGATCGTGCTGGAGCTAAAGTTGTGAAAGCTACTGTTCCTTTATCTGAAATGTTTGGATATGTTACTGCATTAAGAACTATGTCATCTGGTAGAGCAACATCTACAATGGAATTTTCTCATTACGCAGAAACTCCATCTAGTGTTTCTGAAGATGTAATTGCAAAAGCAAAAGGATAATTTACTAAATAGATATAAAATGAGTCAAAAAATTAGAATCAAATTAAAGTCTTATGATTACAATTTAGTAGATAAATCTGCTGAGAAAATCGTAAAGACGGTAAAAAGTACTGGAGCTTTAGTTAATGGTCCAATTCCTTTACCAACACATAAAAAGATTTTTACAGTATTACGTTCACCACACGTAAACAAAAAATCTAGAGAGCAATTTCAATTATCTGCTTACAAAAGATTATTAGACATTTATAGTTCTTCATCTAAGACTATTGATGCTTTAATGAAACTTGAGTTACCAAGCGGTGTAGAAGTTGAGATCAAAGTATAAGTAAATAAAACTGATAAGCTCAGTAAACTGAGCTTATCAAATTACATGTCCGGAGGGTTTCGCGAAGGAAAAACGGTAAAAACATATTCAGCGTTGAAATGTTTTAACGCTGTTTTTTTTGAAGAGAATTTCTAGAAGGATCATAGAAACGGAAGTTTCAAATAATTAATTATTAATATAGACGCGATGGATACTATATCTAACGTCTAAAATCTAAGCAAAATGTCTGGATTAATAGGAAGAAAGATTGGGATGACCAGCTTATTCGATGAAAACGGGAAGAACATTCCTTGTACAGTAATCGAAGCGGGACCCTGTGTTGTTACTCAAGTTAGAACTGAAGAAGTTGACGGGTACAGCGCATTACAACTTGGTTTCGATGACAAAAAAGCAAAAAGCTCTAATAAAGCTTTAGATGGCCACTTTAAAAAAGCTGGTACATCTGCTAAAAGAAAAGTCATGGAATTTCAAGGATTTGAAGAAGAGTATAAATTAGGAGATGCTATCACAGTAGAGCACTTTGAAGAAGGTGAGTTTGTTGATGTATCAGGAACTTCTAAAGGTAAAGGTTTCCAAGGTGTTGTAAAACGTCATGGATTTGCCGGAGTTGGTCAAGCAACACACGGACAGCATAACCGTTTAAGAGCGCCAGGATCAATTGGAGCGGCATCTTATCCAGCAAGAGTATTCAAAGGAATGCGTATGGCAGGAAGAATGGGTGGAGATAGTGTTAAAGTACAGAATCTAAAAGTATTAAAAGTGGTTGCTGATAAGAACCTACTTGTTGTTAAAGGAGCAGTTCCTGGACACAAAAATGCTTACGTAACTATTCAGAAATAATGAAAGTAGCAGTTTTAGATATTACAGGAAAAGATACAGGTAG
>JAQXEU010000028.1 GCA_029250685.1 Polaribacter sp. | reverse complement strand
TTGCCATGTCAAAACGAATTGACAAAAATTAATATAAATATGCACTGAGCAAAGTCGAAGTGTTTAAAAACCTTATCTTATGAATACGTTAAGAAACAAAGTACAGTTAATTGGAAACTTAGGAAACAACCCAGAAATCATCACGTTAGAAAGTGGTAAAAAATTAGCAAAAATATCTATTGCTACAAATGAAACTTACAAAAACGCACAAGGCGAAAAAGTTACAGACACTCAATGGCACAATGTTATAGCCTGGAATAAAACAGCAGATATTATTGAAAAATATTTGCAAAAAGGTAGTGAAGTTGCCATTGAAGGTAAATTAACTTCAAGAAGTTATGACGATAATGATGGAAATAAAAAATACATTACTGAAGTAGTTTGTAACGAATTGTTGATGTTGGGAGGCAAGTAAAAAAAAACTTGCTATGAAAAGAAGAGAGCACTTATAAAGTGCTCTTTTTTATTTAATTATTGATATGTTTAATTGATGCTTTTTCGATAACAAAACTCATTTTATCCTCTGGATCATAAACAATATTAAAAAACCCTGTTACTTCTACTAAGTCATCAGATTTAAATTTCTTTTTTACATTTTTATAACTTATTAATTCTAAGATGGTTTCTGGACCTGATTTACCACAAAAGAAACAAGTTGCAAACGGGTTTTTTGAAAGTACATACCAATTACCATCAGGATCTATATCTAGAAAATAACCACGGATTTTTACTTTTTTATTTTCAACATCTTTCAAAGACATTGTTTTAGTGTTTAATGTTGATGTAGGATTTTTCTCCTTCAAACGGAATTCTTTAGCATATATTTCTACAACATCTTTCCAAGTTATTTTTTTTTGACTAAAAACACTATTTGTAAGTGAAATAAAAAGGAAAATGAATAATACAGATTTGATTTTCATTGTTTAACTTTTTTGAAATATCAATTTAAAATTAGATTTTATTTGTGTTGAGATATGTTTTAATTTAGATGCTTTACACTTGCATTGTCTAACACAAAACCAACATCGTCTTCGTTTTCTGCAATCATTCTTAATGTACCAGTTACTTCAACAATATCGTCAGTTTTAAATTTCTTTTTTACGTTTTTGTATTTTAATAATTCAATTACTGTTTCTGGTCCAGCTCCACCGCAAAAGAAACAAGTAGCAAACGGATTTTTAGAAACCATAAACCATTCTCCATCTGGATCTAAATCTAAGAAGTAACCAGTTATTGTAATTACTTTTCCTTCTATATCTTTTAAAGATTTCCCTTGACCTTTTATTGCTATTGCAGGATTTTTTTCTGAAAATGTAACCTCTTTTGCGTAGACGTCAATAACATCTTTCCAAGATAATTTTAATTGAGAATATGCACTGTTGGATGCAGTGATAAAAAAAAGAACCAGAAAAAAAGAGTTAATTTTCATTGCTTAATATTTTAGAGATATCCATTTTGAAAATTGGACGAATAGCCATTAAAGTAGCTATAATAATGATGCCAAATATAAATAATAATAATTCTAGAATGTCTTGGGGAAATTCTAATAAATAAATTTGTTGTTTATAAGTATTTTTAACTGATGTAAATACAGCTTGTATACCAAAAAACGCCAATAAAACACCAATAATATAACTGAACATTCCGATAATAAATCCTTGAGAAAAAACAAGTTTAATTAAAGTGTTTCTGCTTGCGCCATAAGTTCTAACCAAAGCCAATTCTTTTGCTCGCTCTTTTACCATTCGATATAAACTTACAAACATACTAATCCCAGAAACAAACAAAATTGCAAACGCAATCCAAGTAATAGATTTGGTTGCAATAGCTGTAAACTGAAATAATTTATCTAGTTCATATTTTGGTAAAGCAGCTTGAAACTGTGTGTCTTTATTAATCATTCTTGGCAATCTTAATAAGCCCATTTTATTACTGAATTTGACCAACAAAGCAGTGATTTCATCATCTTCATGATTGTGTACTTCAGATGAATTTTCATGCTCGTGCATGTGCCAAATACTTTCTAAATTCGTTACAATAAGCCGGTCAATAACATTTTGTGTTGACTTTAAAATACCAACAACTTTTAATGGGTTTTCATCATGACTTTCAAGAGCATTCTCAATCATACCATGAGCACTATTAAAAGTATCACCAACTTTTAAATTCAAATTTTTAGCAACGGCATTTCCAAGAATTACTTCAAATGGTTTTTCGAATACTTTTCCGTTTTCAAGAGAAGTTTTATGTAAATCAATAAATCCTAAAGTTGTTCCAACTAACTTATAACCTTTATAATTATCACCAATAGAAATAGGAATTGCCTCTTCAATGTATCTTCCTTTAGCTATTTTTTTTGCTTCAGTAAACGAGATATTTCCTGTTGGATTATCAATATGTAAAACTGCAGATAAAACTAATTGCAAAGGACTTCCTTTTGCGCCAACAACCATATCAACTCCGTTTAAACTTTGTTGTAATTGAGATTCAAAAACCTTATTTAATTGCTTTACACCCAAAAGTAAACCAATACTTAACGATAAAATTAAAACCGTTAAAAAGGTTTGTAAAGGTTTTGTGGCAATATTTTTATAACTCAGTTTTACAATGTTCATAATACAAGGGTATTATCAAACGAGTTTTTAATTCGTTGGTCATGCGTAATAATAATCAAGTTTGCGTCTGATTTTTTAGCTTGAGATTTTAATAATTTAATGACTAAATCACAATTTTTATCATCTAAACTAGAAGTAGGTTCATCGGCTAGAATAATTTTTGGACGATGAATTACACCTAATGCAATACCTAAGCGTTGTAATTGCCCGGTACTTAACGTATTTGGTTTTTGATTTTTTACTTCCGTTAAATCTAGTTGCTGTAGAATATCATCAATCACTTTTTTTTGACTAGAAACTTTACTAAAATACAAACGAGCTTCTAAATTCTCGTAAACAGAAAGAGAGGAAATAACGGTTGTGTTTTGAAAAACAAGTCCAATATTTTTTCCTCTATAAATATCTAATTTTTTTGAATTTAAGTTTGTTATAGTTTTATCATTGATAACAATTTCTCCTTTTTGTGGAGTTAAAATCCCAGCTAATAAATGCAGTAAAGTTGTTTTTCCGATACCAGATTCTCCTAAAATTAATAAATGCTCATTGTTTTGTAATTCAATATTTGGAAAATGAAATGAAGCACTATTGAGATATGAAAAAGAAAGATTAGCTGTTTGGAGCATTGCAAAATCGTTTGAAAGGTAAATATAAAATATAACTAATTTTAAAGTCGTTTAAAAATGATAAAAGTTTATTAAAATTTCAATTTTTGGTATAACTTGCATAAAATTTAAGTAATTACTTCATTGAATAATATTTTTACAAATACGACAATTCCAGAGAAACACATTCTTCAAAAACCATACAGTCAAAACACGTATTTGATAAATGGTGAATTGAAAGAATGGAATGGTGAAACAGCATCTGTTTTTTCTCCAATTTATCAAGAAAATAATGAAGGATTTTTAGAGCAAACGTTGTTAGGTACAATTCCGAATCTTTCTGAAAAAGAAGCATTAACTTCTTTAGAATCTGCTTGTAAAGCATACAATAAAGGTAGAGGAGAGTGGCCAACAATGAAAGTTGAAGAACGTATTTCTTGTGTAGAGAAATTCACTGAGATGATGTTAGAAACTAGAGATGAAATTGTGAATTGGTTGATGTGGGAAATTGGAAAACCTTATGAAGAATCTTGTAATGAATTCGACAGAACAATTGAATATATAAATGATACTATTTCTAATTTAAGAGAAATGGATCAGAAGCATTCTGAGATTAAAAATCATAACGGAATTTTAGCACAAGTTCGCAGAGCGCCTTTGGGAGTTGTCTTGTGTTTAAGTCCATATAATTATCCGCTAAACGAAACTTTTTGTTTGTTGATTCCTGCTTTAATTATGGGAAATACAACTATTTATAAACCAGCAAAACACGGAATTTTATTACTATCCCCTTTATTAAAAGCGTTTCAAGAATGTTTTCCAAAAGGTGTTGTAAATATTATTTATGGAAGCGGAAGAACATTGGCAACCCCAATTTTAAAATCAGGAAAGGTAGATGTTTTAGCACTAATTGGAAACAGTAAATCGGCAAATATTTTACAAGAATATCATCCAAAGAAAAATAGATTGCGTTTGGTGTTGGGCCTAGAAGCAAAAAACCCTGGAATTATTATGCCAGATTGCGATTTAGATTTGGCGGTAAAAGAATGTGTTTTAGGTTCTCTGGCTTTTAACGGACAACGTTGTACAGCTCTAAAAATATTATTTGTTCATGAAGATATTGTTGAGGAATTCAATCAAAAGTTTGTTGAAGAAGTTCAGAAATTAAAATGTGGTTTGCCTTGGGACGAAAACGTAAATATTACACCATTACCAGAGCCCAATAAACCAAATTACATTCAAGAGTTAATTGATGATGCCACAAAAAAAGGAGCAAAAGTTCTGAATAGAAACGGCGGAAAAGCAACATTAAGTTTTGTGAATCCTGCGGTTTTATATCCCGTAAATGAAACGATGAAAGTGTATGAAGAAGAACAATTTGGACCCGTTGTTCCAATACTTTCTTTTAAAAATATTCAACAGCCTTTAGATTACGTTTCAAATTCAAATTACGGACAACAAGTGAGTTTGTTTAGTAACAATCCAGATTCATTAGCGCCATTAATTGATTCGTTGGTAAATCAAGTTTGTAGAGTAAACATCAACACAAAATGTCAACGTGGGCCAGATGTGTTGCCTTTTGTTGGACGAAAAGATTCTGCAGTTAGTACATTAAGTGTTTACGATGCGTTGCGTACTTTTTCAATCCGAACTTTAGTTGCGTTCAGAAGCACAAAAGCAAACGATAAAATTTTATCTGATTTATTAGAAAATAATACTTCAAACTTTTTGAGAAAAAAATAAAGAAGCGTATAAATTAAGAAATTTGTCCACCGTTTGTGATTTTTTCAGCTGGCTCAACAAAAGCTAATTTTCCGTCTGGTGTATCAGTCATTAAAATCATTCCTTGACTTTCTACCCCTCGTAATTTTCTTGGTGCTAAATTACATAAAACGGTAACTTGTTGCCCAATAATATCTTCTGGTTTAAAGCTTTCTGCAATTCCAGAAACAATAGTTCTTACATCAATACCAACATCAACTTTTAGTTGCAGTAATTTTTTGGTTTTCGGCATCTTTATCGCTTCCACAATTGTTCCAACACGCATGTCTAATTTTGTAAAGTCGTCAAATTCTATGGTTTCTTTTTGCGGCTCTACAACCTTATTCGCTTGTTCGTTCGCCGTTTTTGTTGCTTGTAATTTGTCTAATTGAGCTTGAATTTCTTGATCTTCAATTTTAGCAAACAACAATTCAGCTTTATTAATTTGATGATTTGCAGGTAATAAAATTTCTTTTTCAGAAACATCATTCCAACTTAAATCATTTTCAATATTTAAAATTCCTTTCAATTTTATTGAAGTAAATGGTAAAAAGGGTTCAGATAAAACGGCTAAACTTGCTGAAATTTGTAAGGCAATATTCATAATTGTTTTAACACGTTCTTCATCAACTTTGATCACTTTCCAAGGTTCTTCATCTGCTAAATACTTGTTCCCTAAACGAGCTAAATTCATCAATTCTTGAGAAGCTTCTCTAAAACGATAACGCTCAATTGAACGAGAAATCACATTTGGAAATTCTTTTAATTGCGCTAAAATGTCTTTATCAACTTCAGTAAAATTTGAAGCTTCAGGAACAATTCCATCATAATATTTATTGGTCAACACTACAACACGATTGATAAAATTACCAAAAATGGCAACCAATTCGTTGTTGTTTCTTGCTTGAAAATCTTTCCAAGTAAAATCGTTGTCTTTTGTTTCTGGAGCAGTTGCTGTTAAAGCGTAACGCAAAACATCTTGCTTTTCAGGAAAATCTACTAAATACTCGTGTAACCATACTGCCCAATTTTTAGAAGTTGATAATTTATTTCCTTCTAAATTTAAAAACTCATTTGCAGGTACGTTCTCTGGCATCACATATTCTCCATGTGCTTTTAACATTGCTGGAAAAATAATACAGTGAAAAACGATATTGTCCTTTCCTATAAAATGAACCAATTTCGTGTCATCTTTTTTCCAATAATCTTCCCAGTTTTTATTGTTTTCTGAAGCCCATTCTTTCGTTGCAGAAATATATCCAATCGGGGCATCAAACCAAACATATAATACTTTTCCGTCAGCTCCTTCAATCGGAACAGGAATTCCCCAATCTAAATCACGTGTTACTGCTCTTGGTCTTAAACCGTCGTCAATCCAAGATTTTACTTGTCCTAAAACATTCGGTTTCCAATCGTTTTTATGCCTTTCTAAAATCCATTCTTTTAAGAATGCTTCGTGTTTATCTAAAGGTAAAAACCAGTGTTTTGTTTCTTTTAAAGACGGAACATTTCCAGTTATAGATGATTTCGGATTGATTAAATCTGTTGCATTATGACTTGTTCCACAACTTTCACATTGATCACCATAACTTTCTTCATTTCCACACTTTGGACAGGTTCCAACAACAAAACGATCCGCTAAATATTGATTTGCTTCAGCATCGTATAATTGCTCAGTTACTTCCTCTATAAATTCACCATCATTATGCAATTTTGTAAAAAAAGCTGATGCTGTTTTATGATGAATTTCTGCTGAAGTTCTTGAGTAATTATCAAAAGAAATTCCGAAATCAGCAAAAGAAGTTTTAATAATTTCGTGATATTTATCAACCACTTGTTGTGGGGTAATTCCTTCTTTTTTAGCTTTTATAGTAATTGGAACTCCGTGTTCATCAGAACCACAAACAAAAACCACATCTTCTCCTTTTAAACGTAAATAACGTGTATAAATATCTGCAGGAACATAAACGCCAGCTAAATGACCGATATGTACAGGTCCGTTCGTATATGGTAAAGCCGCAGTAATTGTATATCTTTTTGGAGTATTCATGTTTATCTTGTTGATAGGTTTAAAAACCTGTTTTGGACTGATTTTTGAATTGCAAAAGTACGCAAAACCAACGAAAACTCATTTTTTTAAGACGGCAAAAATAGATACATTTACAAAAAGCATTTTTTATGAAAACAGTAAAATTTTTATTGATTGTAATATTCTCAGTAGTTTTTACAAACAATCAATTATTAGCACAAGAAAATACAAATTTAATTACGCCTCCCTATTTAGAAAAAGGGGATACAATTGCCATTGTTGCTCCTGCAGGGAAATTAACAACTCGTAAAGACGTAATAGACAAAGCTAAACAGTTGGCAGAAAGCTGGGGTTTACATGTTGTTTACGGAAAACACTTGTTTGATACTTCAGGTCATTTTTCGGCAACAGATAAAGAAAGAACTTCAGATTTTCAGAAAGCAATGGACAACCCAAATATAAAAGCAATTTGGGCAGGTCGTGGCGGTTACGGAACTGTAAGAATTTTAGATCGTTTAGATTTTACAAAGTTTAAAGAAAGTCCAAAATGGGTAATCGGTTATTCTGACATTACAGCATTGCATTCTCATTTAAATGTTTTGGGTTATGAAACCATTCATGCAATGATGGGAACAAGTTTAGCTGATGATTCTGAAAAAATAGTGGAAACTTTAAAGTCGTTTAAAAAGTCAATTTTTGGAGAAAAATTAAGTTATAGTTTGGTTTCTGTAAAGGAAAATAGAAAAGGTAATGGAAAGGGGCAAATTATTGGTGGAAATTTATCACTGCTAGCATCGATGTTGGGCTCTGAAAGTCAAATGAACGGAGACGGAAAGATTTTATTTATTGAAGAAGTTGGCGAATATAAATATAGCATGGACAGAATGCTGCGAAGTTTAAAACGTGCAGGTTTTTTTGAAAAATGTAACGGAATAATTGTTGGGGATATTTCTAATATTAAAACCAATTCTACCAAATGGGGGAGCTCAATGGAACAATTAATTTACGATGTTGTTGCTGAGTATGATTTTCCAATATTATATCAATTTCCAGCTGGGCACGAAGCGGATAATAGATCTTTAATATTTGGTCGAAATATTGAGATGAATGTTACCAAAAAAGGAATTTCTACAGTTGTGTTTGATAAATAAGAATGGCAAGACATAATGAACTTGGTGACAAAGGAGAACAATTAGCAGTTGATTATTTATTAAAGAATAGTTATAAAATTATTGCTAGAAATTACCGGTTTTTAAAAGCAGAGATTGATGTAATTGCTCAGAAAGAGCAGGTATTAATTTGCATAGAAGTTAAAACACGGTCTTCGGTAGATTTTGGAAGTCCACAAGATTTTATCAATCCTAAGAAAATAAAACTATTAGTTTCTGCGATGGATAATTTTGTAATTGAAAACGATTTAGACTTAGAAGTTCGATTTGATATCATTGCTATCTTAAAGCAAAAAAACGCCTTTCAAATAGAACATTTAAAAGACGCTTTTCTACATTTTTAATATTTTATTCTAAGTATTTAATAATCTTTTGAAGTTCATCTAAGGTTTCTGGTTTTGCAATAATCTTTTTGTTTTTATCCAACACAATATAAGTTGGTGTTGAATAAATTTGGTAGGTTCTTGTAATAGGGTTTTCCCACTTTTTAAGACCAATAATGTGATGCCAATTTGGGTATTTTTGAACATGTTTATTCCATTCTTTATTATTGTCTTCCATTCCGAATGCAATAATTTTTGAATTTTTAATTCCTTTTGTAGCTGCATATAATTGCGGAATTTCTCTTAAACAATGACCGCAACCTGTACTCCAAAAAACCAATACGTAATTATTAGCTTCATTAATAGTAGAAAGTTTAAAGTTTTTTCCGTTAGTATTCCAAGTAATTTCTGGAGCAACTCTTCCAACAGTTACTGCCGTTCTTTCTAAATAATTAACTGTGAACTCTGTATTCTGAGTACTTGTAGGAAGTTTTTTATAAAATGAATTTAATAAGTAATCTGCAAAATCAACATTATTAGCATTTACAAATTGGGTAATTAAAAACTCAGTAATATCTTTTTTAAATGTTTGATTTTTCGCCTTATTCAATACTCTTTTTACAGCATTATCGTATAATTCTCTTTGCTTTTTCGGGTCTTCAGAATAATTCATGTAAAAAACATAATCTGTAATTCTATCAACTAAGAAAGTAGAATTATATAATGTTTTGTTATCAAAATCTATCGTGTCAAAAAAGTGATCATTGATGTTTTTTAAATACTCTTGAGGATCTTTTGCAATAACAGGGTTGTTATATCTATTGGTTGCTTTTATAAAATGATAGACCATCTTGCCATTAGATTTTAATAAATACTGCTTTTGTAACCCTGCAATTTTGGCTAATTTCGTTTTATATAAACTCGCTGTTTTTAATTGTGGATTTTTTAAATAGGCAATTTGTAAAGAATCGGTTTTATATTGCTCACTTGAAACAGTTTTAATATATTCTTGATATAATTTGTTTTCTGTAGATTTTGAAAAACGAATCGTTTCTTCAGCTTTATCCGGATTAAAGGTAAAATCGACATTTTCTTTATTGAATAAAAAATCAGCAAAACCACTTCCTTCTGTTTTATAATTTACTCTGTAAGCTCCAGGTTTTGTGTTTGCTGGTAAATCAAAAGAAAATTTACCATTGGCAATTTTTCCGCTTTTCACAAAAACCTGTCTTGCGCCTTCAATTTTATATAAAATAACCCAATTGTATTTTCCTGAAGGTTTCATTTCTCCATTTACTTTAAATTGCGCTTGTAAGCTAAATGAAACAAGTGTTAGTAGTAAGATTAATTTTTTCATTAAATAGGATTTAATTTCTTGATAAATTTCAAGAAGCGTACCAAAATTACTATTTATAACTTAAAATAATTACATTGCTTTAAAATTATTAACATGAATTTCACAAATAAAGTTGTTTGGATAACCGGTGCGTCATCAGGAATAGGGAAAGCATTGGCAATTCAACTCTCAAAATTAGATGCAAAATTGATTTTATCATCCAGGAATGAAGAAAAATTAAACGCTGTAAAACAAGAATGTGAAAACTCAGAAAGGATTAAAATTTTGCCATTGGATTTAGAAAATTATTCAAATTTTGAGGTTAAAGTTTCTGAAGCAATTAATTGGTTTGGACGTATTGATGTTCTAGTAAATAATGGTGGAATTAGTCAACGTTCATTGGCTAGTGAAACTTTATTAGATGTTGATAAACGAATAATGAATATAAATTATTTAGGAACTGTTGCGTTAACAAAAGCTTTGTTGCCACATTTTATTGAAAATAATAATGGACAATTTGTGGTTACAACAAGTATTGTTGGTGAAATAGGAACCCCATTACGTTCTAGTTACGCTGCTTCAAAACACGCTTTACACGGTTTTTTTGATAGTTTACGTGCAGAAAATCATAAAAATAATATTTCAGTAACATTGGTTTGTCCAGGTTTTGTAAATACAAATGTTTCAATAAATGCTTTAACTGGTAATGGAACTGCACAAAATAAAATGGATGTCGCTACAGAAAATGGAATTGATTCTAAAAGGTTTGGGAAACTGATGGCAAAAGCCATTTACGCTAAAAAAGAAGAGATTTATATTGCTGGTGCAAAAGAAAAGTTAGCGGTTTATGCAAAACGTTTTTTCCCTAAACTACTATCAATAATGATTCGAAAATTGAGTGTTACTTAAAGAAATCTAATCCTTCAAAATACGAAACAATTGCTTCTTTCATCAACACAGATTGTTCTCCAGGCTTTAAATTTGGAAGCTCATTTATGGTTTTGTAATGTGGCCATCCATCATTATCAAAAAAATCGAATTCGTAATAACCATAAGGTTCTAATAACTTGCAAATTGCAATGTGCATTAAGTTTACTTTTTCTTCTTTTTTAAATTTACGTTGTCCTTGTCCTAATTCCTGAACGCCAATTAAATAAATAATTGCATCAATATTTAAGGTGTCTCCATCAGCAAATTGCGTTGATAAATTACCAACCAATAAATCCCATTTTTCTTTTAAAGAAGTAATTTCTGCCATAAATTATAAGTAAGCAACAAAGATACGGACTATCTCTAATATTTTGGTTCTTTTTTGTAAGTTAGCGCAGATAAACTAAATAACGATAGATGAATATTTTTGATATTGTAATAACCGTTTTTTTATTATTCGGATTTGTAAGAGGAATCATGAAAGGACTTTTCATTGAGGTTGCTTCTTTAGTTGCATTAATTGGTGGAGTTTGGGGTTCAATTCATTTCTCTTATTTCATTGGTGACTTCTTAAAAGAAAGTGTTTCATGGTCAGAAAAACAAATCTCTTTAGCAGCATTTGCAATTACTTTTATTTTGATAATTGTTGTTGTTAGTCTATTGGGAAAATTCTTGACTAAATTAGCTGATTTAGCAGCTTTAGGGTTGATAAACAAAGCATTTGGTGGCGTTTTCGGTTTAGTAAAAATAGGATTGGTATTAAGTATTGTTTTTATCTTTTTTGACAGGATGAATTCAACAATTTCTTTTATTGATAAAGAAACCTTAGAGGAATCGATTTTATATAAACCTGTAAAAAGTATTGCACCAACAATTTTTCCTTCCATCATAAAAGAAGATGGCATTGATGAAGATATAATTGATGATATTATAAAAGAAGTAGAATAAAAAAAGGCTTGCATTTGCAAGCCTTTTTGTTTTATATGAAACAGTGTTTAGTATAAAGAAACTTCTCCGTTAGATAAGTGATACACACCACCAACAATTTTAATTTCTCCGTTTAGTTCCATTTCATTTAAGATTGGACTTTTCTCACGAATTCTATCCATCGTTAATAAAACATTATTCTTAATTGTTTCGTTCACAAACTCATCATTTGAAGAATTGTGATCTCCAGAAACTGTTGCTTCAGACTTTTTTACTGCTGGCTGAATGTTGTTTAATAAAGCAGTGATGTTTCCTAGTTCAACATGGTCACAAGCAGCTTTTACAGCACCACAACTTTCGTGTCCTAGTACAAAAACCAATTTACTTCCAGCAACTTTACAAGAATATTCCATACTTCCTAAAATGTCAGTATTTTCAAAATTTCCTGCAACTCTTGCTACAAAAATGTCTCCGATTGTTTGATCAAAAACCATTTCTACTGGAACACGAGAATCAATACAAGATAAGATTACTGCTTTTGGGAATTGCCCAGAAGTAGTTTGTGAAATTAAAGCATTTGTATCTACAGAATTTGTATTGTTTTCTGTAAATCTTTCGTTTCCTTTTAACAAATCTTGTAATACAGCATCTGCTGTTAATGAATCTTGAGTTGCTTTATCTATTGCGTTATTTATATTTGCCATTTTGTTTTAATTTTAAGTTGTTTTAATATTTTTTTTTATCCAAAGTGTACATTCGTCAAAAGTTTTAAAAATGTGTTCTTTTGGAATTAAATCAGGAATAATATCAATTTTTTCCATCATATATTTTGGTTGTTGTAATAAGTTTACAAATAAAACTTGAATATCTTTTTTGCCAAGTTCTTGTAAAACATCCTCCATTGCATATAAACCAGATTGATCCATATATTGCATTCTACCAAGTCTAATAATTACAGTTGAAGCATCTGACGGAATTTGTTGCGCCAAACTATGAAAATCACTTGTAGTTCCAAAAAATAAAGGTCCTTTTAAGTGTTTGATAAAAACTTTCTCCTTTAATTCTTCAGGAAAATTAGATTCATCTGCCCAATTTTTTTCTTTCTTTAAAGATTTTACATCAGAACGTTCAGCTGCTAAATCACCTATTTTTTTCATAAACATTAACGAGGCAATTACCAAACCAATACCTACTGCATAAACTAAATTCCAAAAAGTAGATAGTACTAAAACAACCATCATAATAATTACTTCTGAACTGATTTTGAATGGTCCAATTTTAGCATCACGTGGTAAACTAGGTATCGCTCTTAATCCTTTATAATCCATAACACCAATACCAACAGTTATTAAGATTCCTGCTAAAACAGCAGCTGGAATTTTAGATGCTACTGGGCTTAGTCCTAATAAAATAATTAGCAGCATAACACCAGCAACCATACCTGATAGTTTTGTTTTTCCACCAGAACTAATATTTACTACAGTTCTAATCGTTGCTCCAGCACCAGGAATCCCTCCAAATACGGCTGCAATACTATTTCCGATACCTTGACCAACTAATTCTTTATTCGGTTTGTGTTTCGTTTTCGTCATATTATCAGCAACAACACTTGTTAATAATGAATCAATAGCTCCTAAAAGAGCTAATGTTAAAGCTGTAAAAATATATGGCATAACGCTACCTAAACTGAATTCGGTAAAAATTTCTAAATTAGGAACTGGAAGTCCACTAGGAATTTCTTCAATCGGTCTATAATCTAATCCAAAACCGACAGCTATACCTGACATTACTAATAATGCGACTAGTGTACTTGGAACGGATTTTGTGATTCGTTTAAATCCGTAAATGATAAAAATAGTTCCTAATGCAAGAATTAATTCTAACCAGTTAATGTTTCGTAGCGCCCTTGGAATTGCGATTACAGCACCTAAAGCACCAGAAGTTTCTTTCGCTGCTAATGTTTGAGATTCTTTTAAAATATCTGCTTGCGTAATTTTTCCGGCTCTAGAAATAGTCTCTTTGAAGTTTTCTAAAACTAGAATTCCTTCACCAGCTTCATCTTTTAAGATATTTTCTAAAATAATTTCTTCTGCTTGTGGTTTAAATTCATTTACAAACTCAACATCTTCTTTCGGATAATAACCTACAGAAGGTAATATTTGTGTTAGTAAAATAATAACTCCAATTGCGGTCATAAAACCAGAAACTACTGGATATGGAATATATCTTATATATTTTCCAAGACCTAAAGCACCTAAACCTATTTGCATTAAACCTGCTAATAAGAAAACGGTTAAAATTACTGGTAAAGCTTTTGAAACATCACCATCATTTGATGCTATAATCCCAGCAATAACGACCATGCTTACCGCTGTCATTGGTGCAGTTGGACCTGAGATTTGTGTACTTGTTCCGCCAAAAAGAGCGGCAAAGAAACTTATAAAGATAGCTCCGTACAATCCTGCACTTGGTCCTAATCCTGAACTAACTCCGAATGCTAATGCTAATGGTAAAGCAACAATTCCGGCTGTAATTCCGCCAAAAAGATCACCTTTAATATTTGAAAAAATATTTTTCATGTATAAATAAGTGTTTTAATTTCTATAAAATAGAAATTGTTTAGTAAAGTTAATGTTTTGAGTTTTATCTCTGAAAAAATTAGAGATTATGTCTTGAATAATATTTATAAATATTCTGGAGGCGGAAAAACCATATTTAAATACGGTTTTGTGTAATTTTTATTTTTGTGCATTAATGCACTAACTTTTTTTGTAGAAGTGAAATTATCATCATTCATTTTTAATGAAGAGAAAACAATTTTCTCCTTTTCCACTTTTAAGTTTTCAGATTCTTCTTCTGAATTAGAATAAATAAACGATATATCAATAGAGCTATCTACCATTGTTACTATAGTTGGAGCTACAATAAATGATAGAAAAAGTATTGAAAAAAATATAGCTATTTTGTTTTTATATATTATCATTCTAAATAAACAGCTGCGAATATAGGCTTTTTTTAAAAAATAAAATGTTATTAATCTGTTAACATTTTTAAGTTTTCTGAAGTAATCCAACCAATCTTTCCATCAGCTAATTTAATTTTCTTCCAATCATCTACCGCATCTAAAACACCAACTTTTGTTCCTTCGTGGAGTTCAAATACTTCATCAGAATTTAAAGTCGGAGCATTGTTTACAGAAACCTTTGGCGAAAAAATAATTGCATATTTTGTGTTTAGTGCTTTTTGATATTGATGATAGGTGATAAACACCGAAATAATCAACAGTAAAAAAGAAAAAACACTGGTTAAAAAGTAAATTCTTTTCTTGTTTGAAATGTTTGAGAAGTAAAAAAGCAAAAATAAGATTGCTCCTAAAAAAGAAAAAGCAATTGCCAATTTTGCCCATTGATTGTAAGATAGTTTTTGCAAATAATTTACTTCTAGTCTTTGTAAAAATGTTTTTGGAAGTTCTTCAATATTATCAATTGTCATCCTTTTTGCAAACTCTAAATTATTTGCAGCATCTTTATGCAAAGGGTTTAACAATAAAGCTTTTTCGTAATTGTAAATTGTGCGAGCAACCTTGTTTAATTTGTAATAAGAATTTCCTAAATTAAAGTACAAAGTTGCAGAAACAGAATCTCTTGATTCGATTTCTTCATATAATTTTATAGCTTCATTAAACTTACCGTCTTTATATAAAACATTCGCATTTTCAAACAAACTTTGCGTAGTTGTTTGTGCAACAAAAATTGTTGAAGACAGCATACATAAAAAGAAAAATAGTTTTTTCATTTGCTTATAATTGTTTGTCTAATGCGGTTATTACTTCCTTTGCTTTTTCAAATTCATCTTGCATCATTACTTCTGTAATTGGAGTATAACGCGCAAAATCACAATCATTTAAAACAGCAATAAAAGAATTTATAGTTTCATTATCTACATTTTTAGATTGTAAAATTTCGATGATATTTTCTCTACTGATTTCAGAGGTTTCAATCTGTAATTTTCCTTTTAAATAATTGTGTAACGCTTTCTCTAAAGCAATATAAAACTCCTCTTTTTTTCCTAATTGTTTTTTAGCTTCTGACAAGTATTTTCTTGCCAGACGATCAGCTTTTCGTTGCTTTACACCAACAAGATCGCTGTTCTTTTTCGCTGAAGTATTGTAAATAACAATTCCAATAGGGATAGTTAGTAAAGGCAGTAATAAGAAAATATAGAAAAGATTAGACTTAAAAAAATCTTCTTTTTCGATCGGTTTAAAAGTGCTTTTTGTCTGAATATACCTAAAGTTTGCGCCAGTAATTGCAACATCTTTTTTAATGTTGTTATTTGTAATAGTTTCAATTTCTTTTCCTTCTAAAACATTCACAAATAAATCTTCTGTTGTAATAGTTTTGTACTTTTTTTCTCTTGGATTGAAGTAAGAAAAGGCAACTTTCGGAATTTTATATTTTCCTTTGTATTGTGGCACCACCGTATATAAATCATAAATAGACCCTTGAATTCCATTTAAAGTAGTTCTAACCGATTCCTTATGTTCTGGAGTATAAATTTCTAACTCTTTTGGGGTTTCAATTTTCGGAATTTCAAATAATTTTAAATTCCCTTTTCCAGTTACAGCAACTTTAATTTGTGATGATTCATTTGCTTTTAAATCGTTTCTATTCGATGTAATTTTAAAATCGAAATCTCCTACAGCGCCATTAAAATTTTCTGGTTTATTTTCTAACGGTAATTCTTTTACAGTAATATTTCTCTTTGTTGAAGCAAATACTTTGGTGATATTTCTTGTTATTGGATTTCCGAAAAAATCACCTCTTCCTGTAGGAACACCAATTAGGATGTTCATTTTTAAGGGTTCAACTTCTAGTTTTCCGGATTTAGTAGGGATTAATAAAGCTTTTCTTAGGACTACATATCTGTATTTTTCTCCGTTATAAACGCCGCTTTTAATCTGTAAATTATTAATTTTTATATCTTGATTCCAAAAACCATTATATTGTGGAGATTCAGTAACAGAAAAATCATTAACACTAATATTTTCACTTACATATAACTTATATTCTACATAAATTCCTTCACCAACATAAGGTCTTGTTTTAGAAATCTCGGCGACTAAATGTACATTTTGTTGTGCAATATAATTTGGATCGTTTGGATTTGGTGGAATTTCAATAGCTTTTAAAACATTAACTTTAACAGAATTAGATTTTAATGTTTTACCATTTAATTGAATTGTTGCCTCGGGTATTGTAAACTTACCAATTGCTTTTGGAGTTATAAAGTATGTATAGGATTGCGAAAATGTTACTCTACCATTTATCCAAGACTGATTTACAGACTGACTTGGGCCAGCAACAACATTAAAATTTTTAAAATTTGGTGGAGAAAAATTATCAGCACCTTGTTTATTTATAGAGAAAACAATTCTTAAACGTTCATTTACACCTAATTTACTTTTGCTAACAGTAGTTTTAAACTCTGCCTGAGCAAAAATAGATTGAGCGATAAAACTCAGAAATAGAAATATGTAAATACTTTTATTTTTCATTTTTAAGTTGTCAAAAATAATATCTTTTAGGAAAAATTAAAACAGAAAATTTACCAATCTTTTTCTTGTTTTACTTTCTTTCCTTTTGCTTTTTTGACGTTCATTTTCTTTTGGGTTTTCTTTTCCTCATTGTTTAAACTTTCTAGTAATTGTTTAATCTGTTGAGGTGTCATATTGCCTTTTTTAGGCTTTGGTTGTTGCGGATTTTTCTTTTGATCATTAGGATTTTTCTTATCCTTTTGATCTTTATCTTTATCACCGTCTTTTTTATCCTTGTTTTTGTCGTCTTTCTTCTCGTCCTTCTTTTTATCCCCTTTATCGTCTTCTTTTTCTTTGTCGCCTTTTTTATCTTTATTGTCCTTTTTGTCTTTGTTATCTTTCTTCTTGTCGTCTTTTTTATCGTCCTTTTTATCTTTCTTCTCTTTTTCCTTTTCTTTCTTCAATAATTCTTTAGCAACAGCTAAATTATATCGAGTTTCATCATCATTCGGATTATTTCTTAACGAATTTTTATACGCATCTACAGCTTGTTGATATTGTTTTTGTTCCATGGCAGCATTTCCAATATTGTGAAAAGCTTCTGCTTTTGTAAATTTATCTTCTGAATCTTTTGCAGAAATTTCGAATTGAGGAACGGCCTCCTTAAAGTTTTTCTGTTGATAAAAGGCGTTTCCTAAATTATAACTCGCCTTTTTGTATGTAGCGTTTTTTTCTAATGCTTTTTTAAATAGAACACTTGCATCTGTATATTTCTCTTGTTGATATAACTCGTTACCGTCTCTTAACAAACTTCTTGCCTCTCTTTTTAAAGCAATAGAATCTTTCACTTCTTGAGCGTTTAAGATTGATGTAAAAAACATCAGTAACAGTAAAAATGAATAATTTGTTTTCATAATATTGTATTTATTGCTCGTTAAATAAATCGATTTTTTTAATCCATTTTGTTTTCTTGTCTAAGAAGAAAACATCAATTAATAAAAAGAAAATTCCGATTCCGATAAACCATTGAAATTGATCTTTATAATCTGAAAATTGCTTGGTTTCAAATTCGTTTTTTTGAGCATTTGCTATTAAATTTTCAATAAAATCAACTGGTTTTTCAGTTTTATTTCCATCAATATATCTTCCGCCTGCTGCATTCGCAATATCTTCTAAAACTTCAGTTTTTCTTCTGGTTACAACCGTTTCTCCTTTGTGTTTTTTGTAACCAACTAAAGAGCCACTAACTTTAATCGGAATTGGCCCACCTTTTTCTGTTCCAACTCCAATTGTGTATACTTTTACGCCTTCTTCAGACATATTTTGCGCTACTTGTTTTGTTTCTTCTTGATGATCTTCTCCATCAGAAATAATGATTAAAAATCGATTCGTTTGTTCATCATTATTATAATATGTTTTTGCCAAATTTAAAGCTTCATTAATCGCAGTTCCTTGACTTGAAACCATATCTGGACTTGCATTTTGTAAAAACATTTTTGCCGCAGCATGATCTGTTGTAATTGGTAAAAGCGGATACGAGTTTCCAGCATAAATAATAATTCCAACTCGATCGCTTCCTAGTTTATCAATGATTTTAGAGATGATCTGTTTTGCTTTTTCTAATCTATTTGGGGCAATATCTTCTGCCAACATACTTTTAGAAACATCCAATGCAAAAACAACATCCACACCTTCACGTTTTACAGTTTTTAATTTGGTTCCCATTTTAGGATTCACCAAAGAAATCACTAAAAAACTAATTCCGATTACTAAAAAAACCAATTTTAAAACCGCCTTAAAAGTAGATTTATTAGGTGCTAATTTTTCTAGTAAAGCATTATCTGTGAACTTTTTTTGTGTTCTTTTTTTCCACCAAAAAGCCAATAGAAAAAGTACAACTATCACAGGGATAATTGCTAAATAATAAAAATATATTGGTTCTTCTATTTGATACATCTTTAAATAAAACTTTTAAATAGTGTGTTTTTTAGTAAATATTCTAAAATGATGATTCCTAATGCTAATAAAATTAAAGACCTATACAATTCTTGATAATTGTAATATTTAAATTCTTCAATTTTTGTTTTTTCTAACTTATTAATTTCGTCGTAAATAGCTTTTAACTCTGTGTTATCAGTTGCTCTAAAATACTTCCCTCCAGTTTCATTGGCAATATGTTTCAGCAATTCTTCATCAATTTCTACTTGTTGTTTCCTAAACTGTAATTGCCCAGTACGTGGGTCTTTAAAAGCAGGAAAATCTGCCATTCCGTTAGTTCCAATTCCAATTGTGTATGCTTTTATATCTAATTCTTTTGCCAATTCCGTTGCTGTTTTTGGGTCGATAAATCCAGAATTATTTACACCATCCGTCAATAAAATAATGACTTTACTTTTTGCTTTGCTTTCTTTTAATCTGTTTACAGCAGAACCTAAACCCATTCCAATTGCTGTTCCGCCTTCTAATTGTCCCCATTTAATTTCAGAAATGGTTCTTTTTACAATTCCTTTATCACTTGTAATTGGCGTTTGTGTAAAACTTTCACCAGCATAAAGTACAATTCCAATTCTGTCGTTTGGTCTTTTATTTACAAATTCAGTAGCAACAACTTTTAGTGCTTCTAAACGATTTGGTTTTAAATCTCTAGCCAACATACTTGCAGAAACATCAATTGCCATAACAATATCAATTCCTTTGTTGGTTTTTGTTTTCTTACTAACGGCAACATTTCTTGGTCTTGCCAGTGCTAAAATTAAAATACACAACGCGCTAATTCTTAAAATAAACAGCATTGGTTTTAATTTACCAATGATAGATTGTTCTGCTTTAAAACCTTTTACACTCGGAATTGTTAATGTAGCAGAACTTTTTTTACGAACTAAAATTTTCCATAAAATCACAAACGGAATTATTGCATACAGCCAGAAAAATTCTGGATTAAGAAACTCAAAATTAGTCCAATTCATTTGCTTCGGTTTTAATTTCTGGTTCCTCTTTTGCTTCTGGTTTTAACTCCGTAACAACTTCTTCAGCATCTATTCTATTCGCTTCAATTTGCTCAGACATCGGTTTCGATTTTGCAAACTTTACCAAATCAGCTTCGCGTAATAAATCGCGTAACTTTTTAATCGTTTCTTTTGTGGTTGATATCGCTTTCGAATCATTAAAATCGGTTAAAATATCAATCAATTCATCAGTGGTAGATTCTAATGCAGGCACTTTTAATTCGCGCTCAATAAATCCTCTAACAATTTCTGTTAACTCACTATAATACTCTTTAATTTGATTGTTTTGCCACAATAATTTCTCGTCCAATTGCTGTAATTTCTGAATTGCTTCTTCAAATGGAGGCAAAGCAGGAACAATAATTTCTTCGACTTCTACTTTCTTTTTTCTTAATACAAAATACAGAATCAATCCAATTAAAATAATTGCAATTACTACATACCAAATGTATGGTTTGTAGTCATCAAATTGCATCGGTTCATCTTGAATTGACTTTATCGGAAACATTTTTTGTTTCGTTGTGTCAATAGCAATTGTAGCTACATTTATCAACAATGAATCTGTTAAATGTAATCTCTGACGGATGAAAATTTGTTGTTGCGGAATGTAATATGCGCCGCTATCAAAACTTGTTAAAATGTATTTTTTAATCAATTGATTTTTTAAAGTATCAATCTTTTTGTCTTCAACAATTTCGACACCAGGAAAGTTTTCTAACTTCGGAATAATAACATTTGCGGTGTCATTAATCGTGATTTTAAACTCAAATTGTTCTCCAATTCTAATATTTGTTGTGTCAATTTCTGCTTTAACAACAGGTTTTTGTTGCGCAAAACACACAACTGAAACAACTAAAAATATATAAACAATAAACTTCTTCATTTTATTCTAACTTCCTTTATGTTTAAAATACCCTAATAATTTTTTTACATAATTTTCATCAACACGTGTAGTAATTGTACCTGCGCCAGATCTGCTAAATGTTTTCTTGTAATAATCATTTAATCGCAAAGCATTTGCTATGTAATTGCTTCTGATTTTTTTTGAACTTGTATTTATCAGCTGTACATTTCCAGTTTCAGCATCTTCCATTGGCACAATTCCTAAATTCGGAATTTCTTCATCGTGTTTGTCAAATACTTTTATTCCTGTAACATCATGCTTTCTCCCTGCAATTTTTAGCGTTTGTTCATAATCATCATCCATAAAATCAGACAACAAAAAAACAATTGCTTTCTTTTTCATCACGTTTGATAAAAACTTTAACGCTTCATTGATATTTGTTTGTTTGCTTTCTGGTTTAAACTCAATCAATTCTCGAATAATTCTTAAGACATGACTTTTTCCTTTTTTTGGAGGAATGTATAATTCTACCTGATCAGAAAATAACATCAAACCGACTTTATCATTATTTTGAATAGCAGAAAAAGCTAATGTTGCAGCAATTTCTGTTGCTGTATCTCTTTTAAATTGTTGATTTGTACCAAAGAATTCTGAACCAGAAATATCTACCATTAACATCATGGTTAATTCGCGCTCTTCTTCAAAAACTTTTACATAAGGTTCGTTGTAACGCGCAGTAACATTCCAGTCGATTGCTCTAATATCGTCTCCGTATTGGTATTGACGCACTTCAGAAAACGTCATTCCTCTTCCTTTGAAAGTAGAATGATATTCGCCACCAAAAATATCATCAGACAAACGACGTGTCTTGATTTCTATTTTACGAACTTTTTTAAGTATTTCTTTAGTATCCAATGTTTAATTGTTTATTCGTGTATTTGTTTATTCGTTGATTATTGCCAACTGAAAACTAAAAACTGCCAACTATTTATGGTACTTCAACTTCGTTAATGATGCTGTTTATGATATCTACAGTAGTTACATTTTCAGCTTCTGCTTCATAAGTAATTCCGATTCTGTGACGTAAAACATCAGTCACAACTGCTCTTACATCTTCTGGAATTACATAACCTCTTCGTTTAATAAAAGCATAACACTTTGCTGCTTTTGCCAAGTTAATACTTCCACGAGGAGAAGCTCCGAAATTGATTAAATCTTTTAGATTTGCTAAGTTGTATTTTTCTGGATAACGCGTTGCAAAAATAATATCAAGAATGTATTTTTCTATTTTTTCATCCATATAAACTTCATTAACAGCTTCACGAGCTTTAATGATTTGTTCTACAGAAACTACTGGGTTTACAGTTGCAAACCCGTTATTTAAATTCTGACGCATAATGGTTTGTTCGTCAGCAATTTTTGGATAATCTATCACCACTTTTAACATAAAACGGTCAACTTGTGCTTCAGGTAAAGGATATGTTCCTTCTTGTTCTACCGGATTTTGAGTTGCCATCACTAAAAAAGGTTCATCTAATTTAAAAGTAGTGTCGCCAATAGTAATTTGACGTTCTTGCATGGCTTCTAATAAAGCAGATTGCACTTTTGCTGGCGCTCTGTTAATCTCATCAGCCAAAACAAAATTTGCGAAAATTGGTCCTTTTTTAATCATGAAATCATTTTCTTTCATGTTGTAAATCATCGTTCCAACAACATCCGCAGGTAATAAATCTGGCGTAAACTGAACCCTGCTAAAAGAAGCTTGCACTGCTTTTGACAACGTATTAATCGCCAATGTTTTTGCTAAACCAGGGACACCTTCTAGAAGAATATGCCCATTACCTAACAAACCAATTAACAACCTTTCTATCATGTCTTTTTGACCTACAATAACCTTGTTCATTTCTAAGGTTAAAATATCAATAAAGGCACTTTCTCTTTCAATCTTTTCATTGATTGCTCTTACATCTACATTCATTTGTTGTTCTATCATTTTAGTGATTTATTTGTGATAAAAATTTATTGGAAACAAAGCTACAATAATAGCATTTTTTTTCTTGTTAAAAGAATGCTAAAGATTTGGTTAAAGTATTGTGAAAAGAAACTTATTTATAGTTCTTTAAAGCCAATGAGTTGTCTTCAAAAACTCCATACGTAAAATGACCAATCCAATCGCCTAGATTGATGTACTTACTGTTTTCTTGCAGTTGAATATCTAATGGTAAATGCCTATGACCAAAAACAAAATAATCGTAGTGTTTGGTTTCTAATTTTCGATGACAGTATTGTGCTAACCATTCGTTTTCTTTACCTAAAAAAACGGCATCTTCATCACCAGAAATCACTTTATTTTTTACAGACATGTATTGTCCTAATTTCATTCCTAAATCTGGATGCAGCCATTTAAACATCCATTGAAATAAAGGGAAAGTAAACACTTTTTTCATGCGTTTATAGCCTATGTCTCCAGGTCCTAAACCATCGCCATGACCAATAAATAAAGAAGTTTTGTTAAAAGTAAATTCTTGCGGCTTGTGATAAACTGTAATGTTTAATTCTTTTTCAAAGTAATCTTTCATCCATAAATCATGGTTTCCAACAAAGAAATAAATCGGAATTCCACTGTCTTTAATTTCTGCTAATTTTCCTAAAACTCTGACAAACCCTTTCGGAACAACAGTTTTA
This sequence comes from Polaribacter sp., assembly GCA_029250685.1. Classification (GTDB taxonomy): domain Bacteria; phylum Bacteroidota; class Bacteroidia; order Flavobacteriales; family Flavobacteriaceae; genus Polaribacter. The sequence goes on along the minus strand of JAQXEU010000028.1, from coordinate 119,215 downwards.
TATTCGAACCAGAAATCAAATAAATCTCCCAATAAAAAAATAGCAGCTGCATCTTCTTTTACTTCGTTTAACCAAGCTACAAATTTTTGTTCTCTAGGAAAACTTGCTTCTGCTGTTGGTGCGCCTAGATGCTGATCGGAAGCAAAATAGATTTTTTTATTATCTGGAATATTGATATGATTCATTGCAACAAAGAAACGGCATTAATTCTTAGTTTCCAACTCCAATACTTTTTGCAGCATTTTATCATCAGCTTGAATGACTCTATAAAAACCATCGTCGCCATAAATTTGACTTGCAATTGTAGCTTTTAAATATTCTTTAATGGTTTCTTCTGCTTTTTTTGAAGGTTCAAAACGTTGTTTGTAGTTTCTTCTAGAGTCTTTTAAAGTGGTGTTGATACTTTTTAAATATGCATCATAAGAAGTGTTGATATCATAATTTAAAATAAAGCTATCTAAACTATTTTTCGTTAATTTTTTTCTGTTATTATCAACCCAGTCAAAAGCAAAATTCTGAATGGTATTGAAATAGAAATTATTTAAATAAGATGTGGTGTCAACCGCGACAAAAATATCTGGGACAATTCCGCCGCCACCATAAACAATCTTGCCTTTTGGTGTTGTGAACTTTAATGAATCCAAAACTTTTATACTGTCTTTACTTAACAATTCTCCGCTTTTAACTCTATTATTTAGGTCTCTAGAATAATTTTTTCCTTTCCCTTTTTCGTAAGGTTTTTGAATTGATCTTCCAGTTGGAGTATAATATCTTGCAATTGTTAAACGAACTGCAGAACCATCACCTAAGTCTCTTTCTTCTTGCACCAAACCTTTTCCGAAAGAACGTCTTCCTAAGGTTATTCCTCTGTCATTATCTTGTAAAGCACCCGCAACAATCTCTGAAGCTGAAGCTGAATTCTGATCAATTAAAACATACAAGCCACCTTTTTCAAAAGAGCCTTTCTTGGTAGAGAAATATTCATCAACATTTCCTTTGTTATCTTTTGTGAACACAATTAATTTATCATCTTCCAAAAACTCATCAACAATTTTATTCGCAATATCAATATATCCACCACCATTTCCTCTAAGATCTAAAATCAAATCGGTCATTCCGTTTTTTTGAAGTTTGCTTAAAGCAGTTTTAAACTCTCTGTAAGATGATCTTGCAAAACGCTCTAATTTAATATAACCAATAGAATCATTTATCATATAAGAAACATCCACGCTTTTGATGGCAACTTTCCCTCTTTTCAAAGAAACGGTAAATAAAGAATCATTCGTTTTTCTGTAAACTTGTAAATCAATATTTGTATTTGTTGCACCTTTTAGATATTTCGGTATTGTATTACTTGAATACTTTTTGCCGTATAAAGTGTCTTTATTCGACATTAAAATCCGGTCTCCAGCTTTAATTCCAGCCTTAATACTTGGCCCACCTTTCATAGGTTGAATTACCGTTATTGAATCTTTTATCATTCTAAATTGAACACCAATTCCAACAAAATTACCTTGCATATTTTCGGTAATTTCCTGTAAGTTTTCTTTCGGAATATAATACGAATGCGGATCTAGTTTCCCTAATATTTGAGTAATTGCTCCGTCTAATAAATCATCCGTATTTACGCTATCAACATAATCTTTTTGGATGTATTCCATTAAGCGTTTTATCTTTACTTCGTTAGCAGATTTTTTGGCAAATAACGAGTTTGAAGAATCTCCTCCGTTAAAAAAACTGCCTATTAAAACACCAAAGACAATGGCGAAAGCAAAATATAATGGTAAATAATTTTTATGCTTCATTAGATAAATGAATTAGTTCTACCCCTGCTTTTTGTAAAAATTTCAAACCAGTTTCATCTTTGTATTTGTTTGCAAATACAACTCTTTTTATACCCGCTTGATGAATTAATTTACTACATTCCTTACAAGGTGATAATGTAATGTATAACGTTGCGCCTTTACACGATTGTGTTGATGATGCAACCTTTAAAATAGCATTTGCTTCTGCATGTAAAACATACCACTTTGTATAATCTTCTTCATTTTCACACGGATTTTCAAAACCTGTTGGAGTTCCGTTAAATCCGTCAGAAATAATCATTCTGTCTTTTACAATTAAAGCACCAACTTGTTTACGTTCGCAATGCGATAATTTTGCCCACTCATGAGCCATTTTTAAATAAGCAGAATCGTATTTCAGTTGCTTTCTATTCATGTAGCTAATGTAGTTTGTTTTCTATTATTGAAGCGTTAATTTTTTACCAAAAAACACGCTCAATCATCATTGGAATTACAAAACCAATTACAATTGACGAGGTTACTAGAATCCAATCTCTTTTTGTAACTCTTAAGGTTGATTGTACTATTGAGCCAACAACTAATATCCCCAAAACAATAATTACTTGCGAGATTTCTATGCCTAATGCAAATTCAATTAAAGGCAATAATTTGTCTTCTTCTCTACCAACCATCATTCTAAAATAATTAGAAAAGCCTAAACCGTGAATCAACCCAAAAAATAAAGCAAATATTAAATTGATATTGTCTTTTTTTATCGAATTGTTCTTAAGATTGTAAATATTTACAACTCCTGTTATAAAAATGGTCACAGGAATTAAAAATTCTACAATTGTAACATCAATTTTTAAAAATCCGTAAGCAGAAAGTGCCAATGTAATTGTGTGTCCAAGTGTAAATAAAGTAATTAACCACAGTACTTTTTTAAGTTGATGAAATGAAAAAATAACCGCCAAAGCAATTAAAAAAAGAATGTGATCATATGCAGAAAAATCCAACACATGATTCAGTCCCATTTTTACATATAAAAGAAATTCGTCCATTAAAAAACATTTTAGAAAACCAAATATATAAAAAAGTTACACTCAGTTCCTTAATCCTAAAATAATATTTCTAAATTTGGATGGGTTTGAAATTATACAACAACTAACTAATTAATAATATTATGAGTTCAAGAAGAGATTTTATCAAGAAATCAGCAATTATAGGAACAGGTTTAGCAATGTCGCCAAGTTTATCGTTTGGAGCAAATAAAAAGGCATCAGCAGAAAAGTTGAAAGTAGGATTAATTGGCGTTGGTTTAAGAGGTACAAATCACTTAAACAATGTATTGCTAAGAGATGATGTCTTAGTAACTGCAATTTGTGATATTGACGCTAAAAGAATTTCAATTGCATTAAATAGAATTGAAAAAGAAGGAGAAAAGAAGCCAAAGGTTTTTGGTAAAAACGACCTTGATTATAGAAACTTATTGGAGTTAGAAGAAGTAGATGCAGTAATAATTTCTACACCTTGGTTGTGGCACACACGCATGGCGAAAGATGCAATGTTAGCTGGAGTTTATGCAGGATTAGAAGTTTCTGCTGCGAATACAATGGAAGAATGTTGGGATTTGGTAAACACGCATGAAGAAACCGGAACACATATGATGATTTTAGAAAATGTAAATTATCGAAGAGATGTATTGGCGGTTTTAAACATGGTGAAACAAAATGTGTTTGGAGAGTTGGTGCATTTTAGATGTGGATATCAACACGATTTACGTTTTGTAAAATTTAATGATGGAAAATCAGCATACGGAAAAGGAGTAGAGTTTGGTGAAAAAGGAATTTCAGAATCGGCTTGGAGAACCCAACATTCATTATTAAGAAATGCAGATGTATATCCAACACACGGAGTTGGACCGATGGCAACCATGTGTGATGTAAATCGTGGAAATCGTTTTATGTCATTAACTTCTCATGCAACCAAAGGGATTGGATTGCATAATTATATTGTTAAAAATGGAGGAAAAGAACATCCGAATGCAAAATTAAAATTTAAGCAAGGCGATGTTATAACATCAACAATTGAAACTGCAAACGGAGAAACTATTATTGTAACACATGATTGTAATTTGCCAAGACCATATTCTTTAGGATTTAGAGTTCAAGGAGCAAATGGTTTGTGGGAAAAAGATGGAGATAGAATGTATATTGAAGGGAAATCAAATCCACATCGTTGGGATGCTTCAAAAGAATGGTTAGAAAAATATGATCATCCACTTTGGAAAAAATTTGGAGAACATGCACAAGGTGCTGGTCATGGAGGAATGGATTTCTTTGTGATAAATGCGTTTGTAGAATCTGCAAAACGCAATATTGCGCCACCATTAGATGCTTATGATGCAGCTGCTTGGAGCGCCATAACACCGCTTTCAGAATTGTCGATAGAAAACAATGGTGAGCCGCAAGATTTTCCAGATTTTACTCGTGGAATGTGGGTAAAACGCAAACCGTATAACTGGATGAAAGACACATATTAATACTAAAAACCTCAACTGAAAAGTTGAGGTTTTTAGTTTATATCTTATTTAAACTCTGTTCTAAATCTTTTATTAAATCTTCAGAGGATTCTAACCCGACAGAAATTCTCATATCACCTAAGCTAATACCTAATCCTTCAAATTGTTCTGGATTCAACTCTTTTAAATAACTAATTGCTGGAGCGTAAATTAAGCTTTCATGTCCGCCCCAACTTACACCAATCTGAAATAATTCCAATCCGTTGAAGAAAGTTTTAATCTCATTTAAATTAGTCGTTTTTAATTGAAAACTCATCAAACCGGTAGTTCCAGACATTTGTTGTTTTGCTAATTCGTATTGCGGAAAAGATTTCAATCCAGGGAAATTTACTTTTGCAATTTTTGGATGCTTTTCTAAAAATTCAGCTACTGTTAAACCGCTTTTTTGATGTTGGTCCATTCTAATTTTCAGCGTTCTTAAACTTCGTAGCAACAGCCAAGCTTCAAAAGGAGCAATTTTAGCCCCAAAGAGTTCAAACTCTTTTGTAAATAAACTTTGCATATCTGCTTTAGCACCAACAACAAGTCCGGCAACCACATCACTATGACCACCAATGTATTTTGAACAGGAATGGATTTCTAAATCTATACCAAACTTCAGAGGTTTCTGATAAATAGGAGAAGCCCACGTGTTGTCTATTGCTGTTGTAATATTGTTTGCTTTTGCCAGTTTGGCAACAGCTTCTAAATCTTGTAAGCTTAAAATTACTGAAGATGGACTTTCTAAATATATCAACGAAGTATTTGGCTGAATGGCATCTTCAAATTCTTGAATATCTGTGCCAGAAATGTAAGTGATTTCTACATCAAACTTTGGTTTAAAATACGACTCTAATAAGTTGTTTGCAGGGCCATAAATGTTTTTAAGCGTAACAACATGACTTCCTTTTTGAATACATGAAAGCATTACTGCACTTACGGCTCCCATTCCAGAAGCAAATAATTTTGCGCTTTCACCCCCACAAATTGCAGCTAATTTGCCTTCTACAATTTCTGCTGAAGGATTATTTCCTCTTGAATAAATATAACTATTTGTTCTGTCGTCAAAAGCCTTGTCAATATCATCCCAATCTTTCATCGTAAATAACGAGTTTTGATAAATTGGTGGAACTACAGCGCCTTTACTATGTGCTTTTTTCCCATCATGAGCTAAAAAGGTTTCTATTTTTCTATTATTCATACTTATTGATAATAATTAACCCCACTTTGTGGGCGTTATTTTTTCTTTGAATCTTTTTTATAAAAACAACCAATTCCTAAAATGGCTAGAAGTGGTGCAACAACTATATTTATCAATGTTAATAATTGCCAATGCCAATAATCACCTAAAGAAACACCTAATGTTGCTACCACAAAAAGAGTTGAAGCATGCCAAGGAATTAACGTTTCTATCATTGTCCCATAATCTTCAATAGATCTTGAAAGAACTCTTCTTGAAACTTTTAGTTTATCATAAGCGGGCTTAAAAGCATCACCAATGATAAAACTGGTTGCGAATTGATTGGATGTAAAAGCGTTTGTAAAAGCAGTTGCAACTAAAGAAGAAAGAATTAATGTCCAGCGTTTTTTCACATTTTTAAATACAATATTTACGATGGTTGGCATTGCTTTTACCATGTCTAATATTCCGATAAAAATAAACACCATAAAGGTAAAAAAGATGGCTTCATTTAAAGCGTATAATCCACCACGATTAAACAATTCGGACACGTTTTCTGGAACCTTGGTCATCCAAGTTGCCATGTCTACATGAAATCCTTTTAACAAGGTTTGAATAAGGCTATCGAACGAATAATCTTGAATAAATAAAGCCAATATACATGCTGATAATGCTGATAAAAGCATCACAGGTACTGTTGGTTTTTTAGTTAAGGAACCATATAGGATGATGACCGGAGGAATAATTAAAAGGAAATTAAATTGAAACATTCCCCCAATTACTGATAAGGTAGTTTGAGTAGCTACTTCGCTATTTACTTCTACTGTTGCTGGATATACAAAAGACAAACTAAAGAAGATAATTGCTGCGATAATAGCAGATGGAATCGTTGTATACATCATTGATTGAATATGATCGTATAGCTTTACATCTGTCGCTGCGGCAGCTATATTTGTCGTGTCAGATAGCGGAGACATTTTATCACCAAAATACGCTCCACCAATAATTGCACCAGCTGTGATTCCTAAATCGACATTAGCAATGGCCGCGATTCCTATGATTACTACTCCAATTGTTCCGATTGAACCCCATGAAGTTCCAGTTAATAACGAAAATATGATGGGGACAATAAAGGCAATTAAATAAATGTAATCTGGATTAATCAATTCAATTCCGTAATAGACTAACATTGGTATGGTTCCTGAAATGATCCAAGAACCGATTAAAATTCCAATAGAAAAGAAAATCAGAATTACAGGGAACCCCTGTGTCAGTTTTTTAACAATTGCATCTTGAATGTCTTTCCATTTATAGCCTAAAATCATTAATTCTGTTGCCGAAAAAACTGCGGCTTGCAAAAAGATGATTTCTAACGGAAAAGGTTTCATTCCATAGAAATTTGGACCGATGACCAAGCCAAAAGAAATCAAGATAAATAGAAAAACTAGCGGTAATAAAAGTTGATAGGTTTTTGGTGTTGTTGGTTTCAAGGTAAAAGGTTTCGTTAGCTTTAAAAGTATGAAATATTATTCTTTAAATTGAACAGATTTAAAAGGTTCGCTTTTTAAATAGAACTGTGAACTTGCTAAGTTTGGATACTTTTTTCTTAAAGGTTCATATTCTGGATTTACAGCATGTTTACCCCAAATACCTAACATTAATTTTAAATTTTCTTCGTCTTCTGGGTATTGCCCTTTATCGTCAGTTTCTTGAATCCAATTCTCTAAAACTCCAGCGTATTTCTGCAAAACAGTTTTATAATTTGGATCTTCTGCCAAGTTTTTCAATTCAAAAGGGTCATTTATTATATCGTATAGCTCTTCCGAAGGTCTGTAATCTGACATAAACCTGTCTTGAATTGGGTTTAGCTTTTTGTCTTTATGCAATTGATGCATGGTTTTTATAAAGTCAATTCCATCAACATCCATATAAGTTGGTTGAGAATAAGGTCTGTCAGTTAAGAAATTTTTGATGTATTTATATTCTTTAGAACGCACAGAACGAATTCTATCAATAGTGAAATCACATCGATCTCTTGTAGAAATTACATACTCACGATTGTCTTCATCGTTAAACATATTTTGCCCTTCCATATAATCAGGAATTTTAATTCCAGCCAACACTAAAGAACCTGTTCCTAAATCCAATCCATTAATTAAATTGGTATTCGTTTTTCCGTGAATTAAATTTTTATTGTTTTTGGTGAAATCTGCTATAATCAACGGAACTTGAATACCACCATCGTATAAAAATTGTTTATTCCTTGTCATTCGCATTCCGTGATCAGAAAAGAAGAACACAATTGTATTCTCTAAGACATTATCTGTTCTTAATTTTTGAATGATTTCACCAAACTTATCATCTGTAATTTGAATGGCATCTAAATGATTTGCATATTCTTCAATAATTACTGGGTGATTTGGTAAATATGGAGGTAGTTTTATTTTAGATCTATCTACAGGAGTTTTCACTCGTTCTTTAAATGTTGATGAAAAAATTTCCTTTCCACCGTACATTTGAATTTGCCCAAAGAAAGGCTGCTTGTCTTTTAATTTCGTCAAATCTAAACGAACTCCAGTTTTTCCATACAGCGGATGTACTTTATAATCTTGACTGTATAATTCTAATCTGTCATAGACAAAGTTGTAATCATCTTTCCCGTTATTAAAAGTGAAATATCCGGCTTCTTTAAAAACCTCAGGAATTGTTTTAAATCCTTCTGGTAAATGAATCGCAGATTCTTTTGTTCTTGAACTATGATGATTTTGTGCTCCAAAACTGGTAGCCATAACTCCAGTAATAATACTAGATCTACTTGCAGAACAAACAGGGGCAGGCATAAAAACATTGGTATATAAAACGCCTTTTTTTGCTAAACTATCAATGTTTGGGGTTGAAATTAAATTCTCTCCATAAGCACTTAATAGTGGTGCAGTATCTTCTAAAAACACCCAAAGGATATTTGGTTTTTGTGTTTCTTTTGGCTTTTCAATTTTACAAGAAGAAACTAAAATAATTAAGAATAGGAGGAAAGTATTTTTCATGCTTTTAAAATTTTGTTTGATAAAACTAATTGATTTAGCTGTTGTTTCCAACTTTTAGATTTTTAAATTAATTTCAATTTTTTAACATTTTTTGAGTTGCAACAGTTCTAAAGCCAAGATGATCTGATCCTGTATCCATTGCAGATGCCATTCTTGCTGATATCCTAAAACTTGCACAATAAGATTCGTGACACAAAAAAGAGCCACCTTTCATAACTTTTTCTTTTTGATAAGGATTCTGCGGATTATAAGATTCAGTTGCCCCTTTTGGATTTACTAGCTTTTTACCTACTATTTGTTGGTAGTAATTTATATGAAACCAATCGCTTGTTAATTCCCAGACATTTCCAGTCATATCATAAATACCTATGCTATTTGCTGGAAAAGATTTTATTGGAGAAATATATTCAAAACCATCCATAGATTGATTTTTAACAGGAAAAACACCTTGCCAAGTATTGGCCATTTCATTTAATTTTGAGACATCATTCCCCCAAGTAAAAATTGAACTCGTTTTTGTACCTAATGCTGCAGACTCCCATTCAGCTTCAGTAGGTAATCTTCTATTTGCCCATTTGCAATATGCTAAAGCATCTTCATAAGAAACATGAACAACAGGGAAATTATCTTTTCTATCAATGTTGGTTCCTTCTCCATACGGCTGCTTCCAATTAGCGCCCGTTTTCCATGTCCACCATTGATAATAGTTATCCATAGAAGCAACCGCTTTTAGGTTTTTATTAAATATTAAACTTCCTGGCTTTAATAAAGAATCATGAGGTTTTTGGGTTCCTGCTGGCAACTGTTTTTTCATTTCATTCCAATCAATTGGTCTTTCTGCAACTGTTAAATACTTGGTTTCATTAATAAATTTTCTAAACTGAGCATTGGTCACTTCAGTTTCATCTATATAGAATCCCGAAACGGTAACAGAATGAGAAGGTTTTTCTCTTGACATTGCCATCTTATCATCACTTCTTGCGCCCATCATAAAAGTTTTTTGAGCCACCCAAATCATTCCATTAGGAGCATCATTTGCTAGTAAAGAAGATTTTTTTTTCGAATTAGATTCACATGATAATAATATAATTACAACAGCAAAAAGATAAAAAGATTGATATGTTTTCATGAATGAAATTATTAAAGTAAACATCTAACATCAAAGAGTTGAAAGAGTAATGTAATGAATCTTGTGAAATTACAAAATATCTTTCTAACAAAACAAAACCTCAACAAAGTGTTGAGGTTTTATTTTGTACTCGAGGTGGGAATCGAACCCACACTCCCGAAAGAACTGGATTTTGAATCCAGCGCGTCTACCAATTCCGCCACTCGAGCATAATAATATCGGACTGCAAATCTAAAAAAATAATTTTAGTATTAAAGCATAAAAAACCACACAACTCATTAAATATTTTTACTTTTGCATCTAACAACAAACTAACTTAAAACAAAACACAACTAAATGTCTTCAAATCAGTTAACTCCAAAGATATTTGCTTGTTCTCAAAGTGTAGAATTAGCAGAGAAAATTGCCAAAGAATATGGTGCAAAATTAGGTAAAGTAACTACAACTCATTTTAGTGATGGTGAATTTCAACCTGCTTTTGAGGAATCTATTCGTGGTAGAAGAATATTTATCATTGGTTCAACATTTCCAAATTCTGATAATTTAATGCAAATGTTATTGATGATTGATGCTGCAAAAAGAGCATCGGCAAGACACGTAACAGCAGTTATACCATATTTTGGGTGGGCAAGACAAGATAGAAAAGACAAACCGAGAGTTGCAATTGGCGCAAAATTAGTTGCAAATTTATTGCAAGCTGCAGGTGCAACTAGAATTATGACAATGGATTTACATGCTGATCAAATTCAAGGTTTTTTCGAAAAACCTGTTGACCATATGTTTGCTTCAACAATATTTTTACCCTACGTAAAATCGTTAGGGTTAGACAATTTAACAATTGCATCCCCAGATATGGGTGGTTCTAAAAGAGCGTATGCCTATTCTAAATATTTAGATTCTGATGTAGTTATTTGTTACAAACAACGTAAAAAAGCCAATGTAATTTCTCACATGGAATTGATTGGTGACGTTCAAGGTAAAAATGTTATTCTGGTTGATGATATGATTGACACTGGAGGAACATTGGCAAAAGCAGCAAATATAATGATGGAAAGAGGCGCGTTAAGTGTGCGTGCAATTTGTACACATCCAATACTTTCTGGAACCGCAATAGAGCGCATAGAAGAGTCTGATTTAATTGAGTTAATCGTGTCAGATACAATTCCTTTAAAAAGAGAAAGTTCTAAGATAAAAGTTGTATCTTGCGCCCCTTTATTCGCAGACATAATGCAGAAAGTTCAAGAGAACACTAGCATTAGCGGACAATTTTTAATGTAAATATTAACAATAATTAAATAAAAGTAATGAAATCAATTACAATCAAAGGATCTCAAAGAGAAAGCGTAGGTAAAGTAGCAACTAAAGCCTTACGTAATGCTGGTCAGGTTCCTTGCGTTATATACGGAGGAGACAAGCCAATGCATTTTTCAGCGCCAGAATTGGCATTTAAAAAACTTGTTTATACTCCAAATGTATATACTGCAACGATTGAGTTAGATGGTCAAAAAGTAGCAGCTATTTTACAAGACATTCAATTTCACCCAGTAACAGACAGAATCATACACATTGATTTTTATCAGTTATTTGATGATAAAGAAGTTACAATGAACATTCCAGTACACTTGGTAGGTAGTGCTCCAGGAGTTTTAAATGGAGGTTCTTTACGTTTTCCAAAGCGTAAATTAAGAGTAAAAGCTTTACCGGGCAACTTGCCAGATTTTTTCAATGCAGATATTTCTAAATTGAAAATCGGAAGTAAATTATTTATAACTGACATCGATAGTAAAAACTGTACATTCTTACACCCAGATAATACGGTTGTAGTACAAGTAAGAATGTCTCGTAATGCAACAGAAGATTTAGAAACTGAAGATGAAACTGAAGAAGGAACTGAAGCAGCAGCAGAAGCTCCAGCAGCAGAATAAACATAAATTATTCTTATAATTAAAAAAAGCGTTACTTTATTGTAACGCTTTTTTTATTTTTGTACCATATGAAGAAATTTTTAATTGTTGGCTTAGGAAATATTGGAGAGAAATACGAGGATACGCGTCATAATATTGGTTTTAAAATACTAGATGCTTTAGCTAAAGATTATGATGCCACTTTTGAAACTGATAAATTAGGTGATGTAGCTACTTTCCGATTTAAAGGAAGAACTTTTGTATTACTTAAACCAAGTACGTTTATGAACTTAAGTGGAAAAGCAGTTAAATATTGGATGGACAAAGAAAAAATTTCGATTGAAAATACGTTGATAATTACAGACGATTTAAATATCGATTTTGGAACAATTCGCCTAAAAGGAAAAGGTTCTGCTGGTGGACATAACGGATTGAAAGATATTCAAGAGAAATTAAACACAACAAATTATCCAAGATTTAGATTTGGTGTTGGTGCTGATTATTCGAAAGGACGACAAGTAGATTTTGTGTTAAATAAATGGTCTAAAGAAGAAACAAGTTTGCTAATAGAGCGTATTCCAGTTTCATGTAATTTAATTACTTCTTTTGGAACTGCAGGAATGTCAAATACGATGAACACTTTTAATGGTAAGTAATTTCCAGTTCAAGCGGGAGTTAGGAACTAATTATCACTAGCAAACCACTCTGCAAAACTGGTTTCAGTTTCTTGTAATCGCAATGAAAATAACGCAATATTTTCGGGTAATCTTTTTCTGATTTTATCTGCAAAATCAATCACCATCATTTCACTTGTAGGTTGATAATCGACCAAAATAACATGATGGTCACGTTGTTTTAACTCTTTTGCCAATTCGATGTGTGGCGTATTTTGATTAAACACAGTTGCATGATCAAATACATCGACAACTTCTTCTTTCACAATCTTTTTTAGATCAGAAAAATCAATAACCATTCCGTATTTAACTTGAGAACTATCTGTAATTGGTTGCCCGATTACGGTAACAGAAAGTTTGTAAGAATGCCCGTGAACATTTTTACATTTTCCGTCATAACCGTATAATGCATGACCCGTTTCAAAATTAAATTGCTTTGTAATTCTTATTGTACTCATGCTATTTTCTTTTATTTCTATTTGCATTGAACTTGTTGTAAAAGTACATGATTGCTAATAATACAGCCAATCCTAAAAATAAATAATCTGCTCCCATATTTTCTATTTTTTAAATTTTGATAATGCATTTTTGGTGAATTCAGATAAAACTAGTTTTCCCGTAATTTCTGCTCTTTCAATTAATAAAGAATTCCAATTTTCTGTTCCTTGCCAAAAATTTTTTTTCATGTTTGCAGTTGCTTCAGAATTGTATGATGCTAACTTTTCTGCTAAGTTTTGCGTTTCTTTTAGCAACTCATCTTGCGTTGCAAAAACCTTAGCAAACAACCCTTTTTCTTTTGCCCAATACGCAGTTTTCCATTCGGTTGCTGCTAATGTTAATTCAGAAAGTCCAGCCAAACCAATTTTACGCTCTACAGCCGGAGCAATTACAAAAGGTCCAATTCCAATTGTTAATTCTGATAATTTTATAGAAGCTGCTTCGGTTGCTAATACATAATCACAAGCTGATGCTAGGCCAACACCACCGCCAACAACTTTTCCTTGAACAGAACCAATAATCAATTTAGAACACGTTCGCATGGCATTGATAACATTTGCAAAACCTGAAAAGAATTTTTTTCCATCTTCTAAATTATCAATCGCAACCAATTCATCAAAAGAAGCGCCAGCACAAAATGCCTTTTCGCCTTCAGATTTTAAAATGATTACATTAACAGCATCAATCGTAGAAATACGTTGCAATTCTTTTGTCAATCGATCCAATAAAACACTTGGGAAAGAGTTGCTTGCTGGATGACCAAACTCTATCGTTGCAATGCTCTTTTCAATCTTGGTAAATAAACTTCCTTCTGCTCGGTTAGTTGTCATGCTGATTTTTGATTTGTATTCAAATTTACTGCTTTTGTGCTAGTGGAGAAAATTTTCTTTTGAATTTAAAAAATAAAAAAATGCCTCTAAAGAACATCCAAACGGTAAACGCAATCCAAATAGCGTACAATTTAAAGTCTAAATAATCGAATAAAAATAATGTCGGAACAAAACCAATTAGCGTTGCGAATATCAGTACATTTCTTAGGTATTTCATTTTCCCTAAGCCTTTAAAGGTGCCGTCAAAAATAAACGTCATTGCGCATAAAGGCTGCATCGCTAAAACAACCCAGAACACTAAATAAAACTGGTCTAAAACGGCTGCCTCTTTGGTAAAAATCGTTCCGATTGGTTTGTAAAAAACACTCCCTAAAAGAATAAAAAAACACCCTAAAACAAAAGCATATTTTAATAGTTTTTTATTCAAATCGATGAGTGTTTTGAAGTCTTTTTGGCCTAATAATTTTCCTGATAAAATATTGCCAACGCTAGAATATCCATCAATCATAAAAGCACCTAACAACCATAAGTTTAATCCGATTGTATAAGCAGCAATGTATTCTTTTCCGTAAGAAGTTGCGTACGCTGTTCCGAAATATAATGCTAAATTTAAAGCCAATGTTCTTACGAATAAGTTCAAAATCATCCCTAATAAGCGTTTTATTTCTGGGTGTATTGGTAGCACAATTTTTAATGGAATACTTGTTTTTTTTAATAATAAAACAGCAGCTAAAATGGCCATTATAATTTGCGCAATTACACTAGCATAAGCGGCACCTTTTATGTACATAGCCGGAATTAAATCACCAAAACCATACACAAACAAATAATCTAAAATGATGTTTAAAACGGCGCCAGTAATTGCAATTAACATTGGATAATACGTGTTTTGTAAACCTCTAAAAACACCAAAAATTGCGAAAGTAAAAAGTGTAAATGGAAAGCCAAGAATTCGGATATTAAAATAATCAACTGAAAAATCTAAAATAATTCCTGTAGCATTATAAAATTTAAAAATAGCTTCAGAAAATGGATACGAAATTGCGATTACTAAAAAACTAACAAGCACAACAATAGTAATTGCTTGTGATGGTAAAGATTTAATTTCTTCCAATTTATCAGCGCCAATATATTGAGAAATAATAGCAGAAATTGCACTTCTAATTTGTCCAAAAACCCAAACTAACATAGAAATAAACGCGCCTACAATTCCAACTGCAGCTAAAGATTCTACAGCATTGTTTTCTATATTTCCAATAATTGCAGTGTCTGTAATAGAAAGCAACGGTTCAGCGATTCCAGCAACTAATGCAGGAAATGCCAGTTTGTTTATTTTTTTACGACTGATATCGGTTTTTAACATCAACCAAAAATACCATTATTATGTTTTTAAAATTGAATATTTGATAGATTTAAAAAGTGTATTTTTGCAGTTCATTTATTTTGTGTAATTTTCTATAATCAAAAAAACATCACATGAAAAACATACTTGTTCCAATCGGATCTTCAGAAAACTCGATAAACACTTTACAATATGCAATTGATTTTGCGAATGAAATTGATGCAAATGTATTTGCATTAAGAGCATATAATGTGCAATCTAAAGCAGGAACAATTATTGACGTAACTTCGATTGTTGAACGCGAATCTAACTTGTATTTACGCTCTATGATTAATGCAGTAAACAGAAGAGGAAAGAATGTTCAGTTGATTTCTGCAAAAGGAAACGTTGTAGATTCTATTGCTGCCGTTGACAAAGAAATTGGTTTAGATTTAATTGTGATGGGACCAAGAAGTAATTCAATTAAAGAAGAAGTTTTCTTAGGAAGCACTTCTGGTAGTGTTGTAAAACAATCTAATATACCTGTTTTAATTGTCCCAGAATCGTATGTTTTTAAACCATTTAACTCTGTTTTAACGGCTTTTAAAACTGGTATTGTAAACAAAGAAAATGCAATTGCTCCATTACAATTTATTCAAGATAAATTTAATCCTGTTATTAATTTATTACTGGTAAAAACACCAAATCATACAGATGCAGATTTAGTTTTAAATTCAGCTTTAGAAAGTTTAAAGTCGTCTTTAACAATTACAGAAAATGCAACTACTTTTCAAGGAGTATTAGAACATTTTCAATCTCATAACCCAGATATGTTATGTGTTTTTAGACGTAAAAGAGGTTTCTTTAAAAAGCTTTGGGAAAAGAATACAATTCTAAAGAAAGAATTCCACTGTAACATTCCGTTATTGGTTTTAGGAGGGAAACAATAATTATATTTTACGTTTCTCGTGAATTTTTTCTGTAAACGGAATGGAAAGGGCAAAAATTTCTTTGATCAATTCTTTTATTGAGTTGATGAATTCAGTGATTCTATCTTCTGTAATTTCGTAATCTTTTTTGCCGAAATCTACTTTTATCAATCCGCTTTTTAAATTTTTAAAAGAAATAATTCCGCTTTCAATAGGTTGATGAATATTGTTGCTTTTAGAATACATAAATCCGTAGAGTAACACTTGAATTGCTTTGCTATATTTTTCATCAGCGATATTAGAAATATCGTTTACTTTTAAATTTGAAGCTTCAACTTTACCAGTTTTGTAATCTATAATTCTTGTAACGCCATTTAACTCGTCAATTCTATCAACTTGTCCGCGAATTTTAATTGGAAAATCAAAACTTTCAATTTCAATTGTTGTTTCTAAATTTTCTTCTGTTGCAATAATTTTTAATTGATTATTTTCAGATACAAGTGTTTTTTCATTTTCTAAAAAGCGATTTACATAATCTTTTGAAACTTCAAAAATTAACCTATTTTTCCCTGTGAATACATCAGAATTATGAAAGTGCTCTTTAAAGTAAAAGGAAACTAATTCGTCAACTTTAGCGAACATTTCTTTTAGATTATCCAAGCTTAAAAATTGACCAATATAAGGTTGATATAATGCATCTAAAGTATCATGAATAATTGTTCCCATTGTATTGGAAGCAACAGTTTCTTCTACTTCTTTATATTCTGAAAGCTTTAAAATTTTTTGCGTGTAAAACTGATATGGATTGTATAAATAATTGGTTAAAGCAGATGGAGAGAATCCTTTTTTGGCAACTTCTTTCAAGATAGAAGCTATGGTGTCTGTTTTTTCAATTACTTTAACTTCTGTTTTTTCTGTGGTCACTTTCGGACTTATTTGCAGTTCTTTTATTTCTTTTTTTAAATGTAATAATTGTGCAATAAATCTGCTTTTTTCTCCACCTCCAAAAGTGTCACTTTCAGAATTATATAATAAGTAAATGTTTTTTGCTCGTTGTAATAACCTAAAGAAATGATACGAGAAAATAGCATCTTTTTCTCTGTATGTTGGCAAGCCGAAATCTAATTTTACATCAAACGGAATAAACGTATTCTGCTTGCTATTTTTTGGTAAAATATTTTCGTTTACAGAAGTAATAATTACATTTTCGAAATCTAAAACTCGAGTTTCTAACATTCCCATTAATTGCAAGCCTTGCAAGGGTTCTCCTTGAAATGAAATCGATTCTGTATTCAATAATTGATTGAATAACTGATGAATTGTTTTAAAAGTTTTTAAGAAATTGTATTCGCTTTGAAATGTTTTTAATTGAGAAAAAACGGTAAAATATCTAAATAAATATTCTTTTTCTAGCGGGTTTGCTTTCTCTTTTAAAACATCAATTAAGTTTAATATTCGTTGAATAAAACCTTGCATTTTTTCAATAGGAAAAAAGAGAGCAACAATGGTTTCTTTAACTGATTTATCTAATGGTTTTAAAAATGATTCAATTTGATTTTTACTGATAAATGCATCATTGTCTTCACTTATTTTTATAGCAATTGTATCTAAAATATTATTTCCGTCAACAATTAATAAAGGTAAAATAGCTGCATGTTTAAAAAACTGCAAAACATCTTTATAATAAAATTGTTCAGTTTGTGATTTATTCAATTTCACCTGTGTTAAAAACAGTTGAAAAATAGATATAAATAGAGAAGTAGTTGGAATATCTTTTAACGGATAACCCATTGTTATATTTACCGCTTCAACTTTTTTTGGTAAAGAATTTAATGTTATTGGTAACAAACTTTCATCAGCTAAAACATACGCAGTTTTGTTATAATTTGGAAGTTTATTTAAAAGTTCTCCAACATATTTTATTTGTGTACTGTTTTTTGAAGCACCAATAACTTCAATGTTTTTGTCTCGTTCAAAATTAGAGGATACTGTCGAAATCGGATTCGTGAGATAATATTTCCATTCAGCTTTATACTTCCTGATAAATGTTCCTGCCTGATGGTTGTTCTTTAAAAAATTAACATCAATATCCCAATAAACATCAGTGTTTCCTGCAGATAATAATTGCTGAAATAAATATTCTTCTGCTTTGTTTAGCGCATTGAATCCCATGAATACAAAATTCTGCCTTTTGTTTTTGTCAATATATGTTTCAATTTTTTTTGTAGCTTCTCTGTAAATTAGCCCTTGATATCCAATTTTTTTTTCAAGCAAAAATTGATAGAACTCTGTGTAATAAGTTTCTAATTTTTCTAAAAAAGAAAAATGATTTTTAACCATTTTAGTTTCTTGAAAAGGCTTTTTTACCGACCAGTTTTTTAAACGTTGAATGTCTCTTAAATAAGTAAAAATTTGCTTTGGATCGACTAAATGCTGATCTACTTCATTAAAATCTTGTACAACGGTAAACGCCCAAGAGATAAAATTTTCAAAATCTTCGGGCTCATTTTCAACCTTTTTATAAATCGCATAAAAATGAAATAATATTTGAATAGAATCAATTTTATGCAAACCAGAAACCTCTTCTATAAACTGTTCAATATTTAATATTCTAGGTAAAAAACCTACTTCAATAGTTTCTTTTAATGCTTGTTTTACAAAAACTCCAGCTCTTTGAGAAGGCAAAACAAAAACCGTGTTTTCAAACGATTTTTGTTTCGTTAAAATTGTATTTAAAGTTTCTGATATAAAAGTTTGCATTTTACGGAAGTCAATTTTTTGAACAAACAATGTACAAAAAGAAGCCATTTATTTTATTATATTGTTTGAAAATTATTTTTATGAAAACCGATTTACAAATAGCAATTATTCAAACCGATTTAATTTGGGAAAATCCATTTGAAAACAAAGCGAAATTTGATCAATTTTTCAATAAGATTAACGACGTAGACTTAATCATTTTACCTGAAATGTTTACTACTGGGTTTTCGATGACCCCAAAACCTTTTGCTGAAACGATGAAAGGAGAAACCATAAAATGGATGCTAGAAAATGCAAAAAGAATGAATGCTGCAATTATTGGAAGCATTATTATAAAAGTAGAAAATGAATTTTATAACAGAATGCTATTTGTAGATCCAAATGGAAATATTGAACATTATGACAAACGACACACTTTTACGTTAGCTGGCGAGCACAAAGAATATGCATCAGGAACAAAGAAATTGGTTGTAAATTATAAAGGGTTTAAAATTTGTCCGATGGTTTGTTATGATTTACGCTTCCCTGTTTGGTCTAGAAACGTAGAAAATTACGATGTTTTAATATATTCAGCGAATTGGCCTAAACCAAGAATTAATGCGTGGAAAACGCTTTTAAAAGCAAGAGCTATAGAGAATATGAGTTTTTGTATTGGAGTTAATAGGGTTGGAGTAGATGCAAACGATTATGAATACAATGGTAATTCTATCGCAATAGATTTTTTAGGAAATGAAATGACAGAAGTTGCTGAAAACTCTGAGGAAATTATTTACGCCTCTTTAAGTAAAGAAAAATTGATAAAAGTTAGAGAAAAATTACCCTTTTTAGAAGATCAAGATAGGTTTTCTATAAACTAAAAAAAGAGCCAATTAAGGCTCTTTTTTTTTATGTTACTGGATTCATCCATTTGAAATTATATTTTGTGTCAGGAACTACAATTCTTTCTGTAATTCTATACATTCTTTCAGGTAGTTTAATCAACCAATCTCTAGCTTTTTCTGCTTCTGGTGTTAAGTTGATTATTTTATCAATTTCCCAAGTTGTGTTTAATTTCTTTAAAATATCTACATAATCAAAGCCTGTGTAAACACCAATTCTTTGTGCTACATTAGAAAACTGATCAAACATACTTCCTTTAGTTTCAAAAGATTGTCTTAAGTGCAATGCCGGCATTACAATTTTGTGTTTCATCATGTGTTGAAAAGCCAACATCATTTCACTTGGGTCTATTTTGAAAATTTCTTTTACAAACTCTGAATATGCTATATGATGACGCATTTCATCACCAGCAATAATCTTAGACATTTTCGCTAAAGCTTTATGTCCTTTTTTACGAGCTATTTTAGCGACATTATTATGAGAGATATACGTTGCTAATTCTTGAAAACTTGTATATACAAAGTTTTTATAAGGGTCTGAAGCAGTACCAATATCAAATCCATCTGAAATTAAATGCTGTGTAGTGATTTCTACTTCGCGCATATTTACTCTTCCAGATAAATATAAATATTTATTCAAAACATCTCCATGTCTATTTTCTTCTGCTGTCCAAGCTCTTACCCATTTAGCCCAACCATTATCTGGATGTTGTGAAACGCCATCTAAATCTAATAGCCAAGATTCATAGGTTGGTAAAGCTTCTTCTGTAATTGTATCTCCAACTAAAACAACCCAAAAATCATCATCTAGTTCTTTAGAAAGTTCTTGAATTTCTTTTACTTCATCAATAAAAGTATCTTTTTGAGAGTTTGGTAAAAAATCTGTTGGTTGCCAAATTTTTTCTGGTGTGATTAAAAATTTATCGACAAATGTATCAATGCTTTTTTCTAGAGCAAGCATTACCTCTCTTCTAATATTATGAATAGACATTCAGGTTATTTTATGTGTGAAATTATTATTGATTCTGTTTCTTTCATTAACTCTTCAAAGGGCAAAGAATCAATTTTTATTGGTTTATGTACAGTTAATGTAATCGGACTTCCAATTCCCAATGGATATTTTCCGTATTTAAAAATTTTCCAAGAATTGTTTATCGTAACTGGCACAATATAGCCTTCAGGATTGTATTTGGTAATCATTTTTAAACCATTTGTAGAGAACTTTTTTGGTTTCCCGTCTCTACTTCTAGTTCCTTCAGGGAAAATAATTGCTCCCCATTTATTTTTATTGATGTTTTTAGAAAATCTACCAAGTTCTGCGATGGCTTGTTTTCCGTCTTTTCTGTTTATTAAAGCGGCACCTCCATACTTTAAGTTAAAAGAAACACTAGGAACTCCTTTCCCTAATTCAATTTTAGCAACAAATTTTGGGTGGTGTTTTCTGAAAAATACACTCAAAGGAGGGATGTCTGAAATACTTTGATGATTAGATACAAATATTAATGAAGTATCTTTTGGTAAGTCATGTTCATTCTTTAAACTTACTGTAACACCAATTAATAACATCGATTTTACCAAACAGAAATTTAAAACATCTACAACTCTTTTATGTCCATTGTATCCAAAAACTTTTAGTCCAATCCATTGCAATGGATGAAAAATAACTAACAGAAGTACAAATGTTAGTATAAATATTGGAGATAATATGTGGCTAAGTATTTTCATTTAACTATTTGAAAAAACCCTAAGAAAACTTAAGATGATTTTTATTAAAATTGAAACCATTGATTCCACGGGATTCTTGCTAGAATTAAAACTAATGCCAATCCGTAAAAGATTGCAAAAGTTTTAAACTTAGAAGAATCTTCTGTTTTCTTTTTATGTTTAGACCATCCAATCGTAATTAATACGATTGCAATGAGCATCATTAATGGATGTTCAATTGCTAATAATCTTGATGCCGAATTTCCCATTACAGCTGAACTGTCAATTTTTAATGCTTTATAAGCAGGACTCATAAAATACCAAGCTAAACCAATTAATAATTGAATATGTGATACAATTAATGTGAATAAACCGATGCGAACATCTTTATCGGTAAAAGCTCTTTTCTTTGACATTCCCATAAATGCATTTGCAACGGCAAAAATTAACATTAACAGCGCTAAATATGCCCAATATGAGTGAATTTCTTTCATCATGATTATAGTTGTTTAATAGTTGCTGTAAAAGTAATCATTTTAATCAAAAAAAAACCACCTCAAATGAGGTGGTTTTAATATTTATTCTTGATTTCTTAGAAAGAAAACTTCATTGAAGCATTCCAAGTTCTTCCATAACCAAAGTAAACTCTGTTATTTACATCAATACCTTTGTAAGTTCTGCTTCCAGCAGTTGCATGGATATTAGTAAAACCATCTGAGATATATCTAGTATCTAATAAGTTGTTTACATTTAACCTGAACCTAGCATTTATTTTTTCTCCAACATTAAACCTATAAGAAAAACCAGCATCCATTAAAGTATGGTTAGGTAATTGTAAAGAACCTAAATCGTTAGCTGCTTGAGTTTTAAAAGATGAAGCTGAGATTCTTGAAAATAAGCTATTAGCAAAAAATTGACTAACATCAAATTTTAAATTATCAGTGGCTCTATATGTCAACCCGATACGAGCAGTAGTTTGCGCAGCATCTCCTACCTTAACACCATCTAGGTAATAGGTAGTTCCAGAGGCACCAACAACAGCATTATTTTGGTCATATTCAGTACCTGTAATATTTCCTACATATTCGAAGTTACCTAAAGAGAACATCGCGTCAACTGTTAATTTTCCAAATCTACCTGTAGATTCAACTTCTAAACCTGTATGAACTTGTTCAATTCCTGAAAAATCTACAAAGTTTCCTGGAGCAGATCCACCAGTTCTTTGAAATCTATCTTTCCAAGAAGTTCTGTAAGCATTTATTTTTACATTGTATTTTTCACTTCTGTACCCATACCCTAATTCTAATCCTAAGATTTTTTCATTAGTTAACCCAACATTTGTGTTGTTGTTATTGAAATTTGGATATACAGCTCCAAAGAAAGGTTGTTTAGAATAGTAACCTGCATTACCATAAAGGTTGTGTGCTTCGTTAATATTCCAGTTCATTCCACCTTTAATGTTTCCACCTATTAAGTTTTCGAAACTAGATTTTTGATTTCCAACTAATAAGTTAAAGTAATCTACTCTTTGAAAACCTTGTTGAGAAATTCCCCCTTGTACGAATGCAGAAACGTTATCATTTTTATATTCTAATTGTCCAAAAGCACCTAGCCAATTAACATTACCATCATTATAGTACTCAATTTTTTGTTGATTAGTAATGTTTGCCCAAGGATTAAAGCTTGGAGAAGGATCTACAAAAGAAGTAATATTTCTATTAGGATTGTTTTTATCTCTATTATCAGTATATCCAGAGGCTCCTAATAAATCAGATGCCACTCTGTAGTGAATACCTTGATATGTTCTGAAGTCTACACCTAAGTCCCAGCTCCAGTTCTCGCTAGCATCTTTATGGAAATTAGCAATAACACCATACCAGTTATGAGAATTCATAGAAGCTCTACGAGTTAAACCGTTACTTCTATCATTTACTGTACTTGTTCTATCTGCTCCAAAATCAGGAACATTTCCTCCAGCATTCCATTTTGCGATATCATCAAAACGAATTTGACCTGCAGCATCTCTTAATCTAAAGTCATAGTCGCGTATGTTGTTTACATCTCCAATTGGACCAGAACCACCTCCACGTCCCCATGAAGCATAAAGCACTGTTGATAAGTTAGACGTGTCAGAAATTTTCCAGTCATAGTTTAAAGACATTACTGGTTTGTGATAGAAGTTTCTTCTTAAAGAAAATTCTTCTCCTTTATACATACCCCATGCTGGGTTAAATTTGTTGCTTGGTTCGTATACTGATCCAAATTGTTGGTATAAAGATAATTTTTCAGCATAACTTCTTTGATGGTGCCATTGTGGTGCTCCAGTAAAAGTAAATTCAACAGAATGGTTTTCGTTAAATTCATATCCAATTCCGATAAAGTAGTTATGTCCTAAGAATTTAGTTCCATCTACATATCCATCACCTTGTGTTCTACTTAATAAGAAAGACGCAGATAATCCATTATCTAATTTCCCTGTAGAGTATGAACCTAAATATTTCATATATCCATCATTACCAAAGCTAGTGCTTAAATTTGCGCCCTCTCTTTGTTGAGATGTTTTTGTTATAACGTTAATTGTACCTCCAACAGAAGAAATTGCTAGTTTAGAAGAACCAAGCCCTCTTTGAACTTGCATTGCAGAAGTTACATCAGAAAGACCAGCCCAGTTAGACCAGTAAACTCTACCGTTCTCCATATCATTAACAGGTACACCATTAATTAAAATAGCAACGTTTTCTTGGTTGAAACCTCTAATGTTAATTCTAGAATCTCCAAAACCACCACCACCTTTAGTAGCGTATACAGAAGGAGTAGATTTTAAAATCTCAGGAAATTCTTGAGACCCTAATTTCTCTTCAATTTCTGCATACTTAATTGTAGATACAGCAACTGGAGTTTCTCTGTCTTTAGCAACGTCAATTACACCTTGAATTACAACCTCATCAAGAGTATTTGCATCTTCAGTTAATTGAATTGTTCCTAAATCTGTTTTTGATGAAGAAAAAGCTACTTCTCTGTTTGTGTAACCAACAAAAGAAATTACTAATACTCCTGAGTTTGAGTTAGCGTCTAAAGTAAATTTTCCATCAAAATCAGTAGAAGTACCAGTTTGAGTTCCTTTAACCATAACACTTGCACTTGGTAGAGGTTGATTTGTTTCATCAACTACTTTACCAGTTAGTTTTGTTTGACCAAAAATAGTAACTGTTGTAAAAAACAACGCTACCATAAGTAAATTTTTAAAATTTTTCATTTTGAAATTTTAAGTTATTAAATGTTTTGCAAAAATCCTGAATTTTTACAGTTGCAATGTTAACTTAATGTTAAGTATTAACAAAAAATTAAGATATTCAAAAGTAGTAAAATATTATATTATTACTTGATAAACAGCTTTTTAAATATTAACAAGTTTGTTAACAAGCGAAAGGCAAATGTTAAATTTTTAAGTTTTAAGTTTTTTAAAGAGAAGATTACTGTTTGTTAAGGTGTTTATTAGCAAGCTCTTTGCCTAATTCTACACCAAATTGATCAAAACTAAAAATGTTCCAAACGATCCCTTGAACAAAAATTTTATGTTCATAAGTTGCAATTAATTTGCCTAAAGAATTTGGAGTTAATTTTTTAATTAATAGGGTTGTGCTAGGTTTGTTACCATCAAAAACTTTATACGGAAGTAATGATGTCAGTTTATTGCTCTGATGGTTAAATTTTAAATCTAAATGGACTTCTTCTTCGGTTTTACCAAAAGCCAAAGCTTCTGTTTGAGCATAAAAATTAGCCATTAATTTTTTATGATGCACTGTTAAACCAGATAATGATTCTTCAAAACCAATAAACTCAGTTGGAATCAACTTTGTTCCTTGGTGCAATAACTGCATAAATGCGTGTTGCATATTAGACCCTACATTTCCCCAAATGATTGCTCCAGTTTGATAATCGATTTTTTCACCATTTCTATCAACACTTTTGCCATTACTCTCCATACTTGCTTGTTGTAAATAATCAGAAAACATATTTAAATATTGAGAATATGGTAAAATGGCTTCCGTTTCGCAATTAAAAAAATTGTTATACCAAATGCCAATTAAAGCAGAAACAACAGGGATGTTTTTATTGAAATCTGCAGAAGCAAAATGCATGTCCATTTCTTCTGCGCCTTTTAGGAGCTTTTTGAAGTTTTGAAAACCAATAGATAAACTTATTGATAGTCCAACGGCACTCCAAAGAGAAAAACGACCGCCAACCCAATTCCACATTGGAAAAATGTTTTCTTTGTTGATTCCAAATTCTGTTGCTTTTGTAATGTTAGATGATACTGCAACAAAATGTTTAAAGATGTCATTCGGAGTTGCAGATTTTAAAAACCATTCTTTAAATGTGGTAGAATTTGTTAGAGTTTCTTGTGTTGTAAATGTTTTAGAAACGACAATAAACAGCGTAGTTTCTGGGTTTAACTTCTTGATTATTTCAGAAATATGATCACCATCAATATTAGAAACAAAATGTGTTGTTAAATGATTTTTATAATGTTGTAATGCATTTACAACCATATTTGGGCCTAAATCAGAACCTCCAATTCCGATGTTAACAATATCTGTAATTGACTTTCCAGTAAAACCCTTCCATTCACCAGAAATTATTTTTTCAGAAAAAAGCTCAACCTCATTTAAAACAAGACTTATTTCTGGTTTTACATCTGTGTTATTGATAATTATTTTATTTGATGAAGAGTCTCTTAGAGCAGTGTGTAAAACAGCTCTATTTTCTGTAGTATTTATTATATCACCAGAAAAATATTTTTGGATTGCATCTTTTAAATCAACTTCATTTACAAGTTCAATTAATAGATCTAATGTTTCATTTGTAATTCTATTTTTAGAATAATCAATTTTAAAATCATCAAAAGTAATTGATAATTCAGAAGCTCTGTTGGTGTTGTTTTTAAAGAATTCTTTAAGATGAATGTCTTTTATATCATCAAAATGAGAAGTTAACTTTTGCCAAGCTTTTGTTTTAGTTGGATTTATGTTTTTTAAAGCCATTTGATTTTTTCTAAATCTTTAAAAAGTAATATTGTTTGAATCTAGTTCAACTATTCTTGGACTTAGCCCCTCAATATTTTCTAATTGCTCTTTTAAAGGAGAAATATGTGTTAAAAAAGTTGGTTTTAAACTCTTTTTTAAAGGCGCTGCAGATGGTAATTTTTGTTTAAACGGATCAACTTGTTTACCGTGTTTCCAAAAACGATAACAAACATGATTTCCGCTACTACTTCCTGTTGAGCCAACAAAACCAATGATATCTCCTTGCTTTACAAATTGCCCGCGTTTTACATTTCTACGACTCATATGTAGATATTGAGTTGTATAGGTATTGTTATGTTTTACTTTTACATAATGGCCGTTTCCTCTTTTTCTATAAGCAGACTCTGTTACTGTTCCACTTGCAGTCGCCATAATTGGTGTGCCGTAATTTGCAGCAAAATCGGTTCCTTTATGCGCTTTTACTTTATTGCCATATAAAGCAATTCTTCTATTTAAATCATATCTAGAAGAGACTCTATATTGAAATTTTATGGGTGATTTTAAAAATTGTCTTCGTAACATATTACCATCTCCATCATAAAATTCAACAATACCTCTTTTCTTGTCAGGAACAAATCTATAGGCAAAAATGTCTTTCCCTCTGTGATTAAAGACTGCCGCTTTTACTTTTCCGTAACCAACAAAAGTAGTGTCGTTAATAACGTTTTCTTCATAAATCAATTTAAACGTATCGCCTTTTTGAAGTTTGAAAAAATCTAATGTCCAAGCGTAAATATCTGCAACTCTATTTGTTAAGTTTGGTGTTAATCGCAAGCTGTCCATCGATTGTGAAAAGCTAGAATAAATTTTACCATGAACTTCTTTTTCAATTGTTTTAATTTCTTTTCTGAATTTATAACTATGAATTATTGAATCGTTAAATTCTACAATAGTTGCAGTAGTTTTATTGTTTTTATAAATAAAAACCTGTGCTTTTTCAGTAGAATCTTTTGCTGCTAAAATTGTATATGGTTTTCCTGCTCTAACTCGTCTAACATCAAAAGTGTCTTTTATTTTTGAAGCGATTTTATTTATAATCGGATAATCTACATGATGTCTGTCTAAAATAACGCCAAAGCTTTCACCTTTTTCAATAGTATCATTTATGACCAAGTAATCGTTTAATTTATAACCAAATTCAAAGACTTCTTCTGGCTCAATTACCGTTACAATTTCTTCAATATTTTCTGGATTATCATCTTTGCAAGAACTAAAGATGATTAATGTTAGTAAAAGAAAAGCTATTTTTTTCAAAAGAAATTAATTTTTATAAACGTCCAACGCAAAAATACAATTTAATCGTATATAATTTTAAAAGAATTTGCAAGACCTTTATAAGCATCTAATTCCGCTCTTAAAGAACCAACGGATAGTGATGCTTTCAATTTTATGGGAATTTTGTTGTCATCTGCTGTTATCCAAATTGTAACACTTTCGTTTGCTTTAAAAACTCGACCAGCTTGAACCATTGGTCTAAATTTTAATGTTTTAATTTTCCCAAAACTTGTTTTTAAGATTTCAGTTCCTAAAAAACGCAATTTAAAAGGGTAGACTTGAGAATCTAGAAACATATCTAAATCAATTCCGTCACCTACTTTTAGTTTACTGACGTCATGATTTCTTAAATAATAAAATGAAGACATCATGTCTTGTATGTTTGTAAAATTTACACTTTCTTTTGTTTGAAGTCTAAAATCAGTAACAGTTGCTTTTTGTGTTTCGTAATTAAATTTAACTTCTCTGTTAATTTTATAACCACCCTCATTAATATTCCTTTTAAATACGTAGGGCTTTATAGTCTCTTTGTCAAAATAAGATTCGTAGGTGTCATTTACTTTAAAGAACCATTTTATAACTCCAGTTGTCCAGCCTTTTCCAGTCACATGAAAAACCTCTTTTCCGTTAATAGTGTCTGTATCAATAGATAATGTTGCGTTTCCAGCTTTAAAAAAACCACTGTAGCTCATTTTATAACGTAGCCATTCACCTTTTTTAAAAACGGTAGTTTCTTCTTGAGAATAAGAACTAAAAGCAATACAAAATGCGATAAAAAGAAAAATATTTTTTTTCATGTTTTCAAACTTATAAAAAAGGAATGACAATATCTATTCCAAAACCAAAAAAACTGCTTGTTTTCGCAAGCAGCCAATGTTAAATATTTCATATTTTTTAGAAATTTCCCCAGTTTTTGAGTTCTTCTTCGCTCCATAAATATGGGAAGAAAATTCGTCTTTGGTACTTTGGGTGCATATATTTTCTCCAATTACTTCCTCCAGTTGCTTCGATATCTTTATCACCACCGCCTAAATATTTCCCAGCAGCATCATAATGTGCTAAAACCCATTTTACGTTTACGGTATAGTCGTAATGGCGCATTGCTTTTATCAATTCAGGGTTTTTCTGAACATCCTCTGGTAGTTGTTGAAACTTTTTAGACAAATTGCATTCATTGTAATCTTC
Source organism: Polaribacter sp. (assembly GCA_029250685.1). GTDB lineage: Bacteria > Bacteroidota > Bacteroidia > Flavobacteriales > Flavobacteriaceae > Polaribacter. Next base: position 90,473 of record JAQXEU010000028.1, on the reverse strand, counting down.
CATAAAATCGATAAAATCTCCCATATATTTTTTTTCGAAGAGTTTAATCAAAATTGATTTTTCTCCTGTAGAATGATTTTTACCAGCTGCTTGCCAATACAAATGCTCAAATGCATTTCTAAAGGATGAATTTCTGTCAATTGTATCTCTGAAACGTGCGTCAATTAAATTGATAAGTTCTGTTGAGGCAAATTCAATTTTTCTGTATTGTGCAGATTGAAACCCACTTGCTGGCGCTAATGTATTTCTGAATTTTAAATACTGTTCAACATCCATTCCTTCGCCCATTACAGTAAAAGAGCTACAAAGCATATCAAAATACCTGCTAATTCTCATTAAATGTTTTGAGAATTTTCCTGCTGTAATTGCTTCCTTAGAGAGTGAAATTTGGTCGATTTCCCACAAAATCATTTTAAACAATAACTCATTAACTTGATGATACATGATAAAAACCATTTCATCTGGTTGTGTAGTTCTCGGAATTTGTAAACCTAATAAAGCATCAGTCTGAATGTAATCCCAATACGTAATTGGTGTGCTGTGTAACAAACCTTCAAGCATTGTCTCTAATGGAACCCCAAGTCTTTTATACTTTTCTTCTATTGCTTTAAGTAATTCTTCTTTATTCATTTTGATAAAAAAAGAGTCAAGAATTAATCTTGACTCTTATGTGTTAAAAGTTATAATGTACCTCTGTTCGCTTGTTCTCTTTCAATTGATTCGAACAATGCTTTAAAATTACCAGCTCCAAAACCTCTAGCACCCATTCTTTGAATGATTTCAAAAAATAAGGTTGGTCTATCTTCTACAGGCTTTGTGAATATTTGTAATAAATATCCTTCTTCATCAGCATCAATCATAATTGAAAGTTTTTGCAATTCACCAATATCTTCTTTCATCATTTCCCGGTGTTCACCTAATCTTTCAGGAATCATGTCATAATAAGATTGAGGAGGTGGAGGCAAAAACTCAACTCCACGTGCTTTTAATTGACTTACGGTTTTGATAATGTCATCTGTGGCAACAGCGATGTGTTGTACACCAGAGCCTTCATAAAAATCTAAATATTCTTCAATCTGAGATTTTTTTGCGGCTTTTGCTGGTTCGTTAATTGGGAATTTAATGCGCCCATTTCCGTTTGACATTACCTTACTCATTAAGGCAGAATATTCTGTGTGAATCTGCTTGTCATCAAAAGATAAAAAGTTTTCGAATCCCATTACGTCTTCGTACCATTTTACCCAAACATCCATTTGATTCCAACCTACATTTCCAACCATGTGGTCAATGTATTTTAAACCAACTGAAGTTGGATTGTAGTCAGAATCCCATTTTCTAAAACCTGGCATAAATGCTCCTGTATAATTTTTTCGCTCTACAAACATATGAACCGTTTCTCCATACGTATATATCCCTGCTTTTACAATTTCTCCATGTTCATCAGTTTCTAGGGTTGGCTCTAAATATGATTTTGCTCCTCTTTTTGTAGTTTCTTCATAAGCTTTCCTTGCGTCATCAACCCAAAGAGCGACAACTTTTACGCCGTCACCATGTTTTACAATATGATCGTTGATTGGAGACTTGCTGTTTAAAGGCGTTGTCAAGACTAATCGTATTTTATCTTGAACCAAAACATAACTTACAGAATCTTTTGATCCTGTTTCTAACCCTTTATATGCTAATGATTGAAAACCGAAAGCTGTTTTGTAAAAATGCGCAGCTTGTTTGGCATTACCAACATAGAACTCTACATAATCTGTTCCTAACAATGGAAGGAAATCTTGTGCTCCTTCAAATATTTTTTCTAAACCGTAGTTTACTGATTTTACTTCTTTTGCCATCTTCTTTGATGTTTATTTTTTCCTGTGTAAACAGGTGTATTGTTTATTTGAGTTTTTTATAAAATCCAAGATTTATGATAATCGTCTACTTGTAATTTTAATGCTTCTTCTGTAATAGACATTGGTCTGAAAGGATCTATCATAACCGCTAATTCTCCAGTTTCTTTTTTTCCGACACTTCTTTCTATTGCTCCTGGATGAGGTCCGTGAGGAACACCACCTGGATGCAATGTAATTTGCCCTTTTTCAATCCCGTTTCTACTCATAAAATCTCCATCAACATAATAAAGCAATTCTTCAGAATCTATATTGCTATGGTGATATGGTGCAGGAATGCTTTCTGGATGATAATCATACATACGTGGAACAAAACTACACACAACGAAACCTGCGGATTCCCATGTTTGGTGGATTGGAGGTGGCATGTGAATTCGACCTGTTATTGGTTCAAAATCATGAATTGAAAAAGCGTATGGGTAATGAAATCCGTCCCATCCAACAACGTCAAAAGGATGATTTCCATAAATATATTCCCACATGTTTCCTTGTTTCTTAATTTTCACTAAGAACTCACCTTTTTCATCATGTGTTTCTAGATTTTCAGGCAAACGCATGTCTCTTTCACAAAAAGGAGAATGCTCTAATAACTGCCCAAAATTATTGCGGTATCTTTTTGGTGTAAAAATTGGCTCAAAAGATTCAACATATAAAATACGATTGTCTTCTGTGTCAAAGTCTATTTGATAAATAACTCCTTTCGGAATGATTAAATAATCACCATATTTAAAAGGGATGTTTCCGTAATTGGTTCTTAATGTTCCAGAGCCAACATGAATGAAAAGCATTTCATCTGCATCGCCATTTTTATAAAAATAATCTTTCGAAAAAGATTTTGGTGCAGCCAAACCAATATGCAAATCATTGTTTACAAATAAGGTTTTTCTACTGTCTAAAAAATCTTCTTCAACAGGTAAAGAAAATCCTTTAAAACTTAAAGCTTTCATGTTTTTTTCAACCGCTATTTTTGGCATAACAGCACCTTTATCTTTAATTTCTGTTACAACAGTTGGCGGATGAATATGATAAAGTAATGATGACATTCCGGCAAAACCTGCCGTACCAAATAATTCTTCTTGGTATAAACTACCGTCTTTTTTTTTGAATGTTGTATGTCTTTTTTTTGGAATTCTCCCTAATGAATGATAACGTGACATAATAATTGAATTTTGATAATTAATAAATTGATTTAATTACACGATAAATTATTACTGTTTATTCAGGGTTTCTTTTTATTAAAAGCTTTAAAAGAATTAAGAGTTCTAACCAATACATTTTTAATGTGCTTTAAGTGTGCACTTCAAATATACAAAAACTAATAAAAGATTTTTAACTTTCTGGCGCTAATTCTACTTCCAATCCATCCATTTCTGGAGTGATTTGAATTTGACAACCTAAACGGCTGTTTTCTTCCACATGAAAAGCTTCAGCTAACATCATATCTTCATCGTCACTCATTTCTGGTAATTGGTGATTAGATTTTACATAACATTGACACGATGCACACATTGCCATTCCTCCACAAATACCAATAGTTCCTTCGGGAGCAATTTCGTATGAACGAACAACTTCCATTAAATTCATTGCCATATCTGTTGGTGCAAGAATCTTGTGGAGTTTACCTTCTCTGTCTGTTATCTTTAATGTTACATCTTGTTCCATTATTCAATCTTTTTTACAACTGCTTTTGGAGCTTCCTTTCTGGTTCCGTCAAAACCATCAACACCACCAACAGTAGTATATTTCATTACATATTTTTTATCAGGAAAAATACGTTTAAAAGCACTTTGACACATCAAGGTTGCTTCATGAAATCCACATAAAATTAATTTTAATTTTCCAGGATAGGTGTTTACATCACCAATAGCATAAATTCCAGGAATATTTGTTTGATAATCTAATGCGTTATTTACTTTGATAGCATTTTTCTCAATCTCTAATCCCCAATTTGCAATTGGACCTAGTTTAGGCGATAATCCAAAAAGTGGAATGAAATGATCAGTTTCCAAAATAGAATCATCTTCATCTTTCTTAGAAATGACAACACCAGTAACATGATTTTCTCCAGTAATCCCTTTAATTTCTGCAGGAGTAACTAAAGTTAATTTCCCTGAATCTTTTAATTCTTGAACTTTATCAACAGAATCTAAAGCGCCTCTAAATTCATTTCTTCTATGAACCAATGTTACAGATTTTGCCACATCCGTTAGGAATATTGACCAATCTAAAGCAGAATCTCCACCACCAGCAATTACTACATTTTTATTGCGATACAATTCTGGTTCACGAATCATATATTCAACACCGTTATCTTCAAAATTTGCAATATTTGGAATCGGAGGTTTTCTCGGTTCAAAAGACCCTAATCCACCCGCAATTGCAACAATCGGAGCTTTGTGTTTTGTTCCTTTGTTTGTAGTTACAATAAATGAACCGTCTTCTTGTTTGTCAATAGTTTCAGCACGTTCTCCTAAAGTGAAACCAGGTTCAAACTGTTTAATTTGCTCTAGTAATTTATCCGTTAAATCGCCCGCTAAAATTTCTGGATAAGCAGGAATATCATAAATTGGTTTCTTTGGATAAATCTCTGAGCATTGTCCGCCAGCTTGTGGCAAGGCATCAATTAAATGACATCTTAATTTTAATAATCCAGCTTCAAAAACGGTAAATAATCCAGTGGGTCCAGCACCAATAATTAATATATCTGTTGTAATCATTTCTTTAAAAAATCATGTAAAAATAACGGTTGTAAAAGCTTTAAAAACTGATTTTTATCAGTTACTCAACGTTCACTACTTCTTGTATTTGCGGAGCATATTTTTTAATGGTTGCTTCTACACCATTTTTTAATGTCATTTGATTGACAGAACAACCAATACAAGCACCTTCTAATTGCACTTTTACAATGTTCTGCTCTATGGATAAAAGCTTGATGTTTCCACCATCACTAATTAAAAAAGGACGAATTTCCTCTAAAGCTTTTTCAACATTTGTATGCGTCTCTTGTGCTGTCATAACTTTTTATTTTGTGCTACAACCACTCATTGTTGTTATTCTAACAACTTCTGTTGGTGGTAATTTTTCATTTCTTTTTACTAATTGAGAAAGCATTTCTTTAGTCGTGTCAGAAAAAGCTTTTTCTAACGGAGTATTGGTTTGTAAAGCTACAGGATGTCCGACATCGCCAGCTTCTCTAATGCTTTGAACTAAAGGAATTTCTCCTAAAAATTGTGTTTTAATATCTTCTGCTAAATTTTTTGCTCCTCCGTTTCCAAAAATATAATATTTATTATTTGGTAATTCTTCTGGTGTAAAGTATGCCATGTTTTCTATGATTCCTAAAACAGGAACATTGATACTTTCTTGTTGAAACATTGCAACTCCTTTTTTAGCATCTGCTAAAGCAATATTCTGCGGAGTACTAACAATCATTGCACCGTTAATTGGTAAAGCTTGTACAATTGATAAATGCACATCTCCAGTTCCAGGAGGTAAATCAATCAATAAAAAATCTAACTCTCCCCAATCTGCATCAAAAATTAATTGATTTAATGCTTTTGAAGCCATCGGTCCACGCCAAATTACTGCTTGATCTGGATTTGTAAAAAAACCTAAAGACAATAATTTTACGCCATAATTTTCAACGGGTTTCATTTTAGATCTACCATCAACTTTTACAGATAATGGTTTTTCTTTTTCAACATTAAACATAATATGTTGTGATGGTCCGTAAACATCAGCGTCTAAAACACCAACACTAAATCCCATTTTTGCTAATGTAATTGCAGTATTTGCTGTGATTGTAGATTTTCCAACTCCACCTTTTCCAGAAGCGATTGCAATAATATTTTTGATATTCGGAATTGCTTTTCCTTTAATCTCATTCGGATTTTCCTTCTTAGGAACAACTGCTTTAACATTTACTTTTACTGCAATTTCTTGACTAACTTTTAAACGAAGCGCATTTATAACTTCGCTTTCAATTCTTTTCTTAGCTTGTAAAGAAGGATTGCTAATTGTAACATCAATAATTACTTCTTTTCCGAACGTTACAATATTTGTAATGTTTTCATTTTCAACCAAACTTTTTCCTTCACCAGGAGCAGTAATTGTTTCTAATGCCTTGTATATATCTTGCTTTTTAAAGCTCATTTTAAGATTTTAATTAGGATTAATTCTAAACTACAAATATAGTGTTTAGTGTTTAGATATTAAAGAAGTTGTAGTTTGTTTATTGATGTGTTGATAAGTGGAATTTATAACAATTCTTCAATTGGATTCCAAAATACTTTTTGAAAGTCTTGGATTTGATTTTCAACAACAATAATTCCTTCATTTTCTAATAATTGTTGCATTAAATTTGTGCCATCAAAATGCTGCTTTCCAGTTAATAAGCCTTTTCGATTTACAACTCTGTGCGCTGGGACTTCTTCTTTTTGATTATGAGAATTATTCATTGCCCAACCAACCATTCTTGCGGATCTTGCTGCGCCTAAATATGTTGCAATTGCGCCGTAACTTGTTACTCTTCCATAAGGGATTAACCTAGCAGTTTTGTATACTTTTTCAAAAAAATTGTATGAAGAACTCATTTAGAATTTTAGTAATTAATCCTAAATTTAATAAAAGTTATTGGTTTTCCTTTTTCTAAATACTGTTTCTCGTAAAAAGTTTGTGTGCTAATTACTTCCTCTGGACTGTAAGTGTTTTTATATACATCATGATTTGCGTGTAAAACCTCATGCCCTTCACCATGTAATAAACCCAATGTGTAACCGTGCATAAATTCGCTATCGGTTTTTAAGTTTACAATGCCATTTTCTTTTAAGATATGATGATACTTTTTTAAGAATTCAGCATTTGTAAGTCTGTGTTTTGTGCGTTTGTATTTTATTTGCGGATCTGGAAAAGTAATCCAAATTTCATCCACTTCATTTTCTGCAAAAAGCTCATTAATCAATTCAATCTGCGTTCTAATAAAACCAACATTTTCTAGATTCTCTTCTAAAGCAGTTTTTGCGCCACGCCAGAAACGAGCGCCTTTTATATCAATTCCAATAAAATTTTTATCAGGATTTTTTTGAGCTAAAGCGATTGTGTATTCTCCTTTTCCACAACCCAACTCTAAAACGATAGGCTTATCGTTCTTGAAAAAAGTATTCCATTTCCCCTTTAAAGAAAAACCATCTAAGATTTCTTCTCTTTTTGGTTGAATAACATTAGAAAACGTTTCGTTTTCGTTAAAACGTTTTAATTTGTTTTTGCTTCCCAAAGTTAAATGCTATTTGGCAGAATCTTCGATTCCTTCTCTTTTGAAACGTCTTGATTCTTTCATCCAGTAAGCAAATAAAACTAATAAAACAACCATAAACATCCAGTTTACAGCGTTTGATGCCCACCAGCTTAAGTCGTTTAAACGTAATGCTTCAAAAGGACCAAAAGCCCAAGAAAAAAAATCGCCAATTAATCTAAAAATATTGCTTGCTATCATAACTTAAGTATCTTTACATTGCAAAAATATAAAAACTAATTATGTTAGCCAATTTTTTCGGCAAATCAAAACCAGTAAATTTTATAATCATCATCGTGCTTTTTTTTATGTACTATGTGTTAGATTTTATTGTGGTTCAAAATTTCGAAATAAATCTAGATTATTTATTTAAATTCTTGTTGACTTTCCCTTTGTTTTTAGGGCTCTTTTTCTTGTTTAATTTTGTGATTTCTAAAAACAATTTAACTAGAGATGATTCTTACGGATTTTTACTTTTTGTAATTGGATTGGGTTTTTTAGAAACCGTTGTTTTAGATTATGAAATTGTATTGACATATTTATTGTTGTTCTTGTTTTTTAGAAGACTATATAGTTTAAGGACCTTAAAAATAGTGTATCAAAAATTATTTGATGCCGGATTATGGCTCGGGGTTTTAGTGTTAATTTCTCCTTCCTATGTATTGTATTTAATCTTGTTGTATGCTGCGATTTATTTATTTGCAAAAATCACAATCAGAACAGTTTTGATTCCGATTATTGGTTTAGTAACGCCATTCTTCTTATATTTTACGTATCTTTTTTGGAATGATGATTTAGCAACTTTCAATCAACTTTTTGATGTTGTTCTTATGATTGATATCAGTTTTTATTTGACGAGTTATTACGCAATATTTTTAATGCTTTTTCTAGTTTTTACAGCCGTTTCAATTTTGTTAAGAACAGGAAATATAATGTCTGTAAGTAATCGATTTAAAAAGAGTTGGGTTTTGTTATTGCTACATTTAGTAATTGCAATTGTGTTTATAGCTTTCGTTGATAAAAAGAACGGAATAGAATTGATTTCATTCTTAATTCCGACTACAATTATTATTGCAAATTGGATTTGCACACTGCAAAAAAAGTTGATAATAAATATTGTCTTGATGGTTTTTTTACTGCTTTCTTTTGCAATACATTTTATAGTTTAGCACCAAAAGCTAAATCTCCTGCATCGCCTAAACCAGGTACAATATATCCTTTTTCATTCAATTCGTTATCAATTGCAGCAATCCATAAATGTGTGTTTTCAGGAAAATGATTTTTGATAAATTCAATTCCTTCAGCAGATGCAATCACACAAGCTATATGTAATTCTTTAGGGCTTCCATATTTTTTAATTGCTTCAAAAACCGAAACTAAAGACTGTCCTGTTGCCAACATTGGATCTGCTAAAATCAATGTTTTATTATCGATTGATGGTGCAGCAAAATATTCTACAACAATTTCAAATTCTGTATCATTATTTGGATGATTTCTATATGCAGAAATAAAAGCGTTTTCCGCATCATCAAAATAATTTAATAAACCTTGATGTAAAGGTAAACCAGCTCTTAAAATTGAACCTAAAACTATTTTATTTAATAGTTGAAAGCTTTCTTTTACTCCTAAAGGAGTTGTGGTTTTTTCTGAAGAATAATTTAAGTTTTTACTTAATTCGTAGCCTAAAATCTCTCCAATTCTTTCGATATTTCTTCTAAAACGCATCGCATCTTTTTGAATGGAAATATCTCTAATTTCTGCAATAAATTTATTAAGAATCGAATTGGTTTCTTCTAAGTGATGGATAATCATAATTGCTTTTTTAATTTAGTATTTCTTCTACTTTTTTAATGACTCTTTCTGGCGAAATTGTTCTCATAACATCTTCATATCCGTCACAAATTTTATTTCCATAAATAGAACACGGAATGTTTGGGTATTTCTCTAAATCGGGTAATAAACTATTTTCTTTTGGTTGATTAAAAGGCACAAAACCTGCAAACGGGTGCGTTGCTCCCCAAGTTGTAATTGTAGGTATTTGTAACATTGCAGCAAAATGTGCGTTTCCAGAATCCATAGCCAACATACACTCTAAATGTGCAATTAAATTTAATTCTTCACGCAAGTTTAATTTGCCCGCAACAGAAATAACTGCTTCATTTTTTTGTTCAATTTTTGATAATAATGCAATTTCTTTTTCACCACCACCAAAAAGTAAAACAGTGTATTTGTTAGATAAAATATCAATCACTTTTTCCATTAAATCTAATGGGTACATTTTAGAGTCAAAAGCAGCAAAAGGCGCAATTCCAATCCAATTATTTTTCTTTTCTCCAATTAAACTTAAAACAGAAGTTGCTAAACTCGGTTTTTCTAGTTTGGTTGGATTTGTAATATCAACAGAAAAACCTAATTTTCTAAAAACATCAGCATAACGTTCGTGCGATGTTTTTAACTGTTTAAAAACTTTATTCTCTTTTCTTGTTAAAGCTTTTTTTTCGCTTCTTCCTTTGTCAATAACAGCAATGTTTTTCGTTGAAAATTTAAAAAAGCTACGTAAAATTTTAGATCGTAATACATTGTGTAAATCGGCAATATGTGTAATTCTTAATTGTTTTAATTCCTTAGAAAGTTTGTGCAAACCTAAAACACCTTTGTGTTTGTTTTTAACATCCGCTGCATAAAAAGTTACATTCGGAATGTCATCAAAAAGTGGCTTTAAAAAGGCTTTAGATAAAAATGTGATTTTAATTTCTGGGTGCTTTTCAATCAAAGCTCTAATAATAGGAATTGTCATCGCAACATCGCCCATTGCAGATAATCTGATCACTAAAATATGTGTATTTGTTTGCAAACTTTATGTCTATAAATTGTGAATTGTAAAAATAACGAAAACAAAATAAGTTCTGTAGTTTTTCCTGAAATTCTCTTTGGGTTTTTCGTTTTTCTGCAATAAAAAATCCTTTAATAATTTTGTATCTTTGCAGCTATATTTAAAAAAAGTATTGAATGATTCAATCAATGACAGGTTACGGGAAATCCGTTTTACAATTACCAACAAAAAAAGTTACGATAGAAATTAAAATACTAAATAGTAAAAATTTAGATTTAAATGTTCGTATTCCGTCTTATTATAAAGAGAAAGAATTATCGGTTCGTAAAAAACTAGCAGCTGGTTTGGTTAGAGGTAAAATAGATTTTTCTATTTATGTAGAAATGACGGCAGATGAAACTACAACTGTAATTAATAAAACGGTTGTAAATAATTATGTACAGCAATTAAAAAATGTCTTGTTTACTGAGAATGATAATGAAGTTGAGTTGTTGAAAATGGCCATAAAAATGCCAGATGCTTTAAAAACTGAACGTGAAGAATTAGATGAAAATGAATGGAATTTAATTGAAGCTTCAATTGTTGAGGCATTAAATGAAACCATTCAATATAGAACGGATGAAGCGGCTTCTTTAGAAGATGATTTTAAATTAAGAATTTTAAATATCAGAAAATATTTAGAAGAAGTAAATGCGTTGGATGAAGAAAGATTAGAGAATGTTAGAGAGCGTTTGCAAAAATCTATTGACGATTTAAAAGTAGAAATTGATCAGAATCGTTTTGAGCAAGAATTGATTTATTATCTAGAAAAACTAGATATTAACGAAGAAAAAGTTCGTTTAGGAAATCATTTAGAATATTTTTTACAAGAATTAGATAGTAAAGATTCTAACGGTAAAAAACTAGGTTTTATCATTCAAGAAATTGGAAGAGAAATCAATACAACTGGATCAAAAGCAAACTATGCACCGATGCAAAAATCGGTGATTCAAATGAAAAATGAATTAGAAAAAGTTAAAGAGCAAATTTTAAACGTACTTTAGTTTTATGGATAATTTTGTAGGTAAATTATTTGTTTTTTCTGCGCCATCAGGTTCTGGTAAAACAACCATTGTTCGTCATTTGTTAGCACAAGAAAAATTCAATTTAGAATTTTCTATTTCAGCTACTTCTAGAGAACCAAGAGGGGAAGAAGTACACGAAAAAGATTATTATTTTATTTCTCTAAAAGATTTTAAAAACCATATAAAAGGTGAAGATTTTTTAGAATGGGAAGAAGTATATAGAGATAATTTTTACGGAACTTTAAAAAGTGAAGTTGAGCGAATTTGGGCACAAGGAAAACATGTTATTTTTGATATTGATGTTGCTGGCGGATTAAGAATTAAAAAGAAATTTCCAGACAATACATTAGCCGTTTTTGTAAAGCCACCTAGTATTGATGAGCTAAAAATTCGTTTGAAAAAGCGTAAAACAGAAAATGACGAAAAAATAAATATGCGCATCGCAAAAGCATCTGTAGAATTAGCAACAGCACCACAGTTTGATGTCATCATAAAAAATTATGATTTAAAAGTTGCATTAAAAGAAGCTGAACAATTAGTAGGAGATTATTTAGGTCTAGAATAAGTAAAAATGAAAATTGGTTTATACTTTGGTACTTTCAATCCAATTCATGTTGGGCATTTAATCATTGCCAATCACATGTCAGAAAATTCTGATTTAGATGAAGTTTGGATGGTTGTTACACCACAAAATCCGTTTAAGAAAAAAAGCTCTTTGTTAGATAATTATCATCGTTTGCAATTGGTTGATTTAGCAACTGAAAATTATCCTAAAATAAAAGCATCTAAAATAGAATTCGATTTACCCCAACCAAATTATACGGTTCATACACTGGCGCATATTTCAGATAAATTTCCAGAACATAATTTTAGTTTAATTATGGGCGAAGACAATTTAAAAAGTTTTCATAAATGGAAAAACTATGAAACCATTTTAGAGCATCATCATATTTATGTGTATCCAAGAATTTCTGAAGGAAAAACAGAAACACAATTCGATAATCATCTAAAGATTCATAAAATAGATTCACCAATAATTCAGATTTCTTCTACACAAATCCGTAAGGGAATTCAAGAAGAAAAAAACATTCAACCTATGTTGTCTAATTCGGTATGGAATTATATTGATGAGATGAATTTTTATAGAAAATAGTTTCCCTATTTTTTCGTTGTATATTTGTAATTCATAGAAAAATGTCCGTGGCAAAAAAGAAGCAAAAAAAAAGTAAATTCAGACAGAAAATAACCAATAAATACAGATTGGTTGTGTTAAACGAAGATACATTTCAAGAACGTTTGTCTTTTAAGTTAACCATCTTAAATATCTTTGTTTATGGCGGTGTTTTTTCAATCATTTTAGTGGCATTAACAACTGTTTTAATTGCGTACACGCCAATTAGAGAATACATTCCAGGTTATGCTTCTACACAATTAAAAAAAGACGCTTCTAAGTTGTTATACGAAACAGATTCTATAAAAAACAGATTGCGTTTAATAGAAAATTACACCAAAGTTTTACTGCCAATTTTATCTGGAGATACTCCAATTACAGAAATAGATTTTGATTCTTTAAAAAAGAGTAGTTTAACGGATGTAGATGAAAAAAAGTTAAATGCTACAAAAGCAGATTCTTTGTTTAGAGAAAAAATAGAAAGTAAAGACCGTTTTCCTTTATTTGATAAAGCAGAAAACAAAATTGATATGGTGTTTTTTGCACCGATAACTGGGAATATAACGCAAGAATTTAATGCAGATAATAAACATTTTGCAATAGATATTTCTCAAAAGACAGGAACGCCAGTTAAAGCAATTGAAGACGGAAGAGTTATTTTCTCTGAATGGACAACAGAAACGGGTTATGTGATGATTATTGAACACGGAACTGGATTTATTTCTGTGTATAAACACAACGGAGCATTGTTAAAAGAACAAGGTGATTTTGTGAAATCTGGCGAAGCAATTGCAACTGTTGGCTCAACAGGTGAATTAACAACGGGGCCGCATTTGCATTTCGAATTATGGTACAATAGTTACCCTGTAAATCCTACAAATTATATAGATTTTAAATAATGAGTCTTAAATCTATTTTTGCAATTCCATTTGCCAAACAAGCTATTAAAAAAGTTTACAAATGGTCAAACAATCCACATAAAACACAAGAGAAAGTTTTTAAAAAACTGATTAAAACAGCTGCACATACTGCATTTGGAAAAGATCATGATTTTAAAAACATTAAGTCCTATTCCGATTTTAAAAAGCGCGTAAAAGTTCAAGATTATGAAGGTTTACGTTCTTATGTTGATAGAATTGTTGCTGGAGAAAAAGATGTTTTGTGGAAAGGAAAACCGCTTTATTTTGCCAAAACTTCTGGAACAACTTCTGGCGCAAAATACATTCCGATTACTAAAGAATCGATGCCAACACACATTAAAGCAGCAAGAAATGCATTGTTGTTTTATATCGCAGAAAAAAAAGACGCAAGTTTTGTTAACGGAAAAATGATTTTCTTGCAAGGAAGCCCAGTTTTAGAAAACAAAAATGGAATTCAATTAGGTCGATTGAGTGGAATCGTTGCGCATTACGTTCCGCAATATTTATTGAAAAATAGATTGCCAAGTTGGGAGACCAACTGTATTGAAGATTGGGACACCAAAGTAAACGCAATTGTAGAAGAAACGGTTGATAAAAATATGTCTGTAATTAGCGGAATTCCCTCTTGGGTACAAATGTATTTTGAGAAATTAATTGAGAAAACAGGAAAACCAATTGCTGAGATTTTTCCAAATTTCAACTTCTTTGTGTATGGTGGTGTTAACTTTGAACCTTATAAAAATAAGTTCGAAAGTTTAATCGGTAAAAAAATTGATTATGTAGAATTATATCCAGCTTCTGAAGGATTTATCGCATATCAAGATTCGCAAACAGAACCAGGATTATTGCTGCAATTAAACTCTGGAATTTTCTATGAATTTATTCCAGCATCAGAATTTTATGAAGAAAACCCAACCAGGATTTCTATAAAAGAGGTGAAAATGGCCGTGAATTACGTAATCATTTTAAATACAAACGCCGGACTTTGGGGGTATAATATTGGTGATACTGTTGAATTTACATCAACAAAACCGTATCGAATAAAAGTTACTGGTAGAATTAAGCATTTTATTTCTGCTTTTGGAGAACACGTGATTGGTAAAGAAGTTGAAAAAGCATTGAACGATTCTATCAAAAAAACAGGAATTAATATCAGTGAGTTTACGGTTGCGCCACAAGTGAATCCAGAAAGTGGATTGCCGTTTCACGAATGGTTCATTGAGTTTGAAAATGAACCTAAAAACTTAGAAGAATTTGCTACAAAAGTTGATGCTTCTATGCAAGAACAAAATATTTATTATCAAGATTTAATTGACGGTAAAGTTTTGCGTCCGTTAGTAATTACAAAAGTAAAAAAAGGTGGATTTCACGAGTATATGAAGTCGATTGGGAAATTTGGCGGACAAAATAAAATCCCGCAATTGTCTGATAATCGGAAAATTGCAGATGTGTTGCAAGACTTTTTAAAAGAATAATTATGAAAATCATTTCAACAAATATTGGGGAAAGAAAAGAAATCAACTGGAAAGGAAAACAGGTTGCAACAGGAATTTTTAAATATTCGGTTGATGCTCCCATTTTTTTGGATACTGAAGATGTAAAAGGCGATGTAATTTGTAATCGTGAAAATCATGGTGGAATTTTACAAGCTGTTTATGGATATTCTTTAAAACACTACGATTACTTTAAAGAGTTGTATCCGGATTTAGATCTCGAAATGGGGATTTTCGGAGAAAATTTAACGATTGATGATTTGGATGAAACCAGCATTCATCAAGGTGATACTTTTAAAGTTGGCGATACAATTTTAGAAGCAACGGTTCAAAGAAATCCTTGTTGGAAATTAGGAGTTCGTTTTGATGACATGAAAATTGTAAAACAATTTTGGAATACCACTTTTTGTGGCGTTTATTTTAAAGTTGTACAAACTGGTTTTGTAAAAGCTGGCGATGTCTTTGAGCAAATTAACAGTTGTCCAGAAAATTCAACAATTGCCGATTTGTATGTTGCAAAAAGAATTGCAAAAGAGATTTAAAAAAAGATAATTTTTTAACTCTTGTAAAATAAAAAAACCGAAGCACAATCTGCTTCGGTTTTAATTTTATATAAAATAAGGTCCTTATTTCTTAGCTAATAAATCTCTAATTTCAGCTAATAAATCTTCTTGACTCGGTCCGGCTGGAGGAGCAGGAGCTGCAGCTTCTTCTTTTTTCTTAGTTGCATTAATTCCTTTTATGATCATAAACATCACAAATGCTACAATAATAAAGTCGATTACGTTGGTTAAAAAATCACCATATAAAATTGCAACTTCTCCAGTTACTTTTCCAGTTGCATCTGCGACACCTTCAGTAACTACGTATTTTAAATCTCTAAAATCAGCTTTAAAGACTAAGCCAATTAGTGGAGAAACAATACCTCCTGTAAATGAAGTTACCACTTGTTTAAAAGCTGCACCCATTACAAAACCAACTGCAATGTCTACCAAGTTTCCTTTTACCGCAAAATCTTTAAATTCTTTAAGCATTCCCATGTTTTATTAATTTTAACAGTTAATAGTTCTGCGAATTTAAGAAAATTTTAACATTTCAGTAATCTTTTTACACGCTGAGAAATTGCGGTTAAAACTTCGTACGAAATTGTCTCAGAATTAGTTGCCATTTCTTCTAGCATTTCTTGAGAATTAAAGATGATGACTTCATCAGTTTCTTTACAATCAATATTGGTGACATCAATCATAATCATGTCCATGCAGACATTTCCAATAATTTTTGCTGGTTGATTATTTACTGAAACCGAATATTTTTTATTTCCTAGTTTTCTTGAGATTCCATCTGCATGACCAACCGGAATTGTTCCAATTTTCATCTGTTTATTTGCAGTAAACGCTCTATTATATCCAACAGAATCGCCAGGTTTGATTAAATGTATTTGAGAAATAATTGACTTTAAAGAAACGACATTTTTAAGTTGATTGGTTTCTTTTTTATTATTTCCAAAACCGTACAAACCGATTCCTAAGCGAACCATATCAAATTGCGCTTGCGGATAATTTACAATTCCAGAAGTATTTAAAAGATGAACCATTGGTTTGTAATTTAAATGTGTGTAAAACTGTTTTACAATAAAAGCAAAATCATTGATTTGGTTTGTTGTGAATTCTTTTTCATTGACATCATCGCTTGCTGCTAAATGAGAAAAAAGTGATTCGATTTTTACATGATTTGTTGCCGCAATATTTGATAAAATTAACGGAACATCAGTATGCCAAAATCCGATTCTGTTTAAACCAGTGTTAAACTTAATATGAATAGGGTAATTCAACAATAATTTTGAATCTGCTAATTCTAAAAAAGCATTTAGAATCGTAAAATTATATAGATTTGGTTCCAATTGATGTTTAATAATCAGTTCTAGGTTTGGTATTTGCGGATGTAAAACTAAAATTGGTTTTGTAACTCCTGAGTTTCGCAAAGCAATTCCCTCATCAGTATAAGCAACAGCAAAATAATCTACATCATTTTCTAAATACTTTGCAATTTCTGAAGCTTCACTTCCATAACCAAATGCTTTTACAACCACTAAAACTTTAGTGTCGTTTTCTAGTTTATTTTTAAAATATTGAAGATTATGTTTTAAAGCATTTCCGTCAATTTCTAAAACAGTTATGTGATTATTCATTTATTCTGAAGTTGTTTCAGAATCTTTTAAATTAGATTCCAATTTTTCTGATGCAATTTTTTCTTGTTGTAATCGCAAAGCTTTGTAATAAGCAGCTCTACTTAGAGGCTCGTATTCGTCAACTTCACCTAATAAAACAAGGTTGTCATTTTGTGCTTTTCTAAAGCTGTAATGTGCTAAATTTCCTGTATGAGTACAAACCGCATGAACTTTAGTTACATACTCTGCAGTTGCCATTAACGCTGGCATGGGCCCAAAAGGTTTTCCTTTGAAATCCATGTCTAAACCAGCAACTATAACACGAACGCCTCTGTTTGCTAAATCATTACAAACAGCAACAATTTCTTCGTCAAAAAACTGCGCTTCATCAATACCAACAACATCAACATTATTTGCTAATAATCTAATATTTGCTGATGAAGGAACTGGCGTTGAACGAATGCGATTGTCGTTGTGAGAAACTACTTCATCCTCGTCGTATCTTGTATCAACCGCAGGTTTAAAAATTTCTACACGCTGTTTTGCAAATTGCGCTCTTTTTAATCTGCGAATCAATTCTTCTGTTTTACCAGAAAACATTGAGCCACAAATAACTTCAATCCAACCAAATTGTTCTGTATGATTTACCGTATTTTCGAGAAACATTTTGTATTTTTATGCTTGAAATATGATTAAAACTCTATTTTACTTCAAGTCTTACAAATTTATTAAAAAAAAGATGCCGAGCATCAATTAATTTATCAACTTATGCACAAAAAATTAGCAGCCGATTTAACGAGTATTGCACACAACATTTTGCAATTAAAAAACAAAGAAGATGTGTTGGCGTTAAAAGAAAAAGCGTACGAAGTTTATGAAAAACTAACGGTTTTAGCGTATGTTGATGAGTATTTAAAAGATACGCCAAACGCAACAGAATCAAAAGAAGAGCTTGTTGAGAAAATCAAAAATGCTGCTAAAGAAAAAGTTGATGATGTTGTTTTAGAAGTTGTTGAAGAAAAACAAGAAGATGAAATTACAGAGGTTGAATCGATAACCGAAAAAAATGAAAAAATAGTAGAAGAGTTGCTTATAGATAAAGAGGTTGTTGTTGTTGTTGAAACAGTAGCGGTTGAAGTAAAAGAAACAATTGTTGAAGACTTCTCGACTACGCTCGATGTAACAAAGGGTGAAGCAGCAGTTAATGAAATTATAGAACAACCTTTTGATGAATTAGAACAAACCTTATTTGCTGCTCAAACAGTTGTTGAAGAGAAAGTAATAAAAGATAAAAAAGCAATTACTTTAGAAGAGGAATTAGATGATACAATTTCGGTTGAAGTTGCTGCAGATTTATTTGAAAAACCAGAAATTAAAAAATCATTAAACGATCAATTGCAGCAAAATATTCAAATTGGATTAAATGACAGAATTGCTTTTGTAAAAAACCTTTTTGATGGAAGTCAAGAAGAGTTTAATAGAGTTGTTTCTCAGTTAAATACAATTAAAACAGAAAAAGAAGCCAAAAAATTTATTAATAAAATGGTAAAACCTGATTATAATTGGGCAAATCAAGAAGAATATGAAGAGCGCTTTTTTGCATTGATAGAACGTAAATTTATATAAAACAGACCATATGAAAATAGAAGTTTCTAACGGAGAAATTATAGATAAGTACACAATTTTAGAGATCAAAATTTCTAAAATAAAAGATGAAAAAAAATTGGTGAATATTCATAATGAACACAATTCGTTAACTCCAGTTGTAAAGAATATATATGCTGATGCAAAAGACGAATCACATTTGAAGAAACTACAGAACGATTTGTTAGAAGTCAACAAAAAATTATGGAAAATTGAAGATGATATTAGAGAATGTGAACGCGCAAATGACTTTAGTCAATCATTTATCGATTTAGCACGCGCAGTTTATTATGTAAATGATGATCGTTCTGACGTAAAGAAAGAAATCAATACATATACAGGTTCTGATTTAGTTGAAGAGAAATCTTATGAAGATTATAAATCAGAATAATTTTATTGATGAAATTTAAAATCGTTACACTTTTTTTATTGGTTTTTTTAGTTGCATGTAAAAGTTCATATCAAACTGTTAATTTTGAAAAACAAAACATTCCAACTGCGCCAAATTATGCTGATGAAAGTTCTTGGGCAGTTTTGCCAACAAAATATTCAGAAGGTTTAAAAAAGTATTCAGTTGCTGATATTGATAATTTAAAAGCTGATGTTTTTTATGTGTACCCAACATTAATGATGGATAAAAAAGATTTGCGTTGGAATGCGCCAATTGATGATACAGTTCAAAATAATTCTATTGTATATACAGCGGTAGAAAACCAAGCGTCACCATTTGCGACTTCGGGTAAAATTTACGTTCCTATATACAGACAAGCGCATATTAAATCGTATGATTTATATGCAAAAGGAGGAAAGGAAGCATTTGAAATTGCGTATGCAGATGTAAAAAAAGCATTTGAATATTATTTAAAAAATTACAATAATAATCGTCCAATTATTATTGCTAGTCACAGTCAAGGAACAAATCATACAACGCAATTGTTAAAAGATTTCTTTGATGAAAAACCATTGCAAAAAAGATTAATAGCTGCGTATATTGTTGGAATGGGAATTAAACCTAATGAGTTTAAAGCCTTAAAACCAATGACAAAACCAAATGAAACTGGCGGTTTTGTTTCTTGGAATACTCGAAAAAAAGGAACATATCCAAAAAATAAAACAGTGTATAATGGTGCTGTAACTACAAATCCAATTACTTGGGATACTTCTAAAGCAACAACTTTAGAACAACACAAAGGGTTTTTATATTCAAGTGGAAAAATGTATTCAAAAGCATTAAAAATTGTAATTACTGACGGCATGGTTTGGTCTACAAATCCGAAGTTCCCAATGCGATTTTTCATGTCATTTATGAAAAATTATCATGTTGGCGACATCAATCTTTTTTGGCAAGACATTAAAGAAAATGCAGAGTTAAGAACAAAAACCTGGTTGAAAAATCATTAGCCTAAAAACTCTTTCAATCGTTCTATTTCTTTTTTACTGTTTCCAATAAAAATTTCTTCATCAATCATAAAAACAGGTCGTTTTAAAAACGTGTATTCGTCTAAAATATATTGTCTGTAATCGGCTTCAGAAATTGTTTGGTTTTTTAAATCCATCGACTTGTATAATTTTGCACGTTTATTAAACAAAGCTTCATAACTATCAGAAATTTTATACATCTCTTCAAGCTGATTTACTGTAACAGGATTGGCTTTAATTTCTTGTTTTTCAAATCCATCCAAATTCACTTCTTTTAAGATTCTTCGACATGTATCACAAGTTTGTAAAAAATAGACTTTCTTCATTTTATGCTGTATATTTGAAACGAATTTAAAAATAAATAATGAAAACACAATTCGAAATACTTATCAAATCAAGAGAGCTTGTTTTAAAAGTAATTGATGATTTAACTATTGAACAAGTTAATGAAATTCCAAAAGGATTTAAAAATAATATTGCTTGGAATGTAGCGCATTTGGTTGTTACACAACAGTTATTACATTATAGAATGTCTAACGTAAATTGTTTAATTCCAGAAGATTTAATTACTCATTTTAGAAAAGGAACATATCCTGATAGAGAATTTAATGATGAAGAGTTTGATGAGGTAAAAGATTTATTTATTGCTTTACCAGAAACTTTAATAGAAGATTACGAAGCAGGTATTTTTGAAGAGTATGAAGAGTATCAAACAAGTACAGGTTTTGTGTTGAACTCTTTAGATACTGCAATTGCCTTTAATAATTATCATGAAGGTTTGCATTTAGGAATTATCAGATCAATAAAAAAAATAGTGTAAATAGTTAAAGATTTATAAAATGAAATTTAATACAAAAATAATTCACGGTGGTCAACAACATGATCCTTCTACAGGTGCAGTTATGCCTCCAATTTATCAAACATCAACATACGCACAAACAAGCCCTGGACAACATAAAGGGTACATATATTCTAGAGCAGCAAACCCTACAAGATCAGCGTTAGAAAATGCTTTTGCTTCTATTGAAAATGGAACGCATGGATTTGCTTTTTCATCTGGGTTATCTGCTATTGATTGTGTTTTAAGAAAATTAAACCCAGGAGATGAAGTAATAGCTGGAGATGATTTGTATGGCGGAACGTATAGAATTTTTACACAAATGTTTCAAAAGTATGGATTGAAATTCCATTTTGTTGATATGAATTTTGTAGAAAACATTACAAATTCAATTAATAAAAATACGAAATTAATTTGGTTAGAAACACCAACAAATCCGTTAATGAAAATTGCGGACATAGAGGAAATTACTAAAGCAGTAAAAACTATAAACACTGATATTCTAGTGTCGGTTGATAATACTTTCGCAACTCCCTATTTACAACGTCCGTTAGATTTAGGAGTAGATATTGTAATGCATTCTGCAACAAAATATTTAGGAGGGCATTCTGATTTGTTGATGGGTGCATTAATGGTGAAAGATGAAAAATTAGCAAAAGAATTACATTTTATTCAGTTTGCTTCCGGTGCTGTTGCAAGCCCAATGGACTCTTTTTTAGCGCTTCGTGGGGTAAAAACGCTGCATATTAGAATGCAACGTCATTGTGAAAACGGTAAAGCCGTTGCTGCGTATTTGGTTAATCACCCGAAAGTTAAAGAAGTATATTACCCAGGATTGAAAAGTCATCCAAATCATGAAGTTGCTAAAAAACAAATGAAAGATTTTGGAGGAATGGTTTCTTTTAAATTAAAAGATGAAAGTCAAAAAGCAGCTTTTACTTTTTTAGAAAACACAAAAGTTTTTACGTTAGCAGAATCACTAGGAGGGGTTGAAAGTTTGGTAAATCATCCTACAACAATGACACATGCAACTATTCCTGAACCAGAGCGGTTAAAAATCGGGATTACAGATTCTTTAATTCGTTTAAGTGTAGGGATTGAAGATATTGATGATTTATTAGAAGATTTAGAACAAGCGTTATCTAAATAATTAAAATAAAGAGCCTAAAAAATCCGAAGAAAATTTCTTCGGATTTTTTTATGTTTTATAATTTGTAGTTTTATTTCTTGCAGAAAAATCATTTAGAAAAATTCAAGTGATAAATAATACCAACTTGGAAGTTGAGCAGCCATTCATTATATTTATTCGAGACATCATTTGATTTTAGTCCATCTAAAGTATCTGAAAAAAAGTATTGCCAATTTAAGTTTGCAGCTAAATCAAATTTTTCAGATAGTTTATATCTTGTCCCTGCTCCAAGAATAAAGGAAAATGTACTACCGCTACCAACTTCAAGTTCTCCGGAATCTCTATACTTTTCCGTAATCAGTTTCCATATTGGCCAATCCTGCAAAGATACCTACATCATGAGTTAAGTGTTGGGCATTTGCAGATAAACCTATTATAAAAAAGAAAAGTATGTTTAGGGGCTTTCTCAAGGAAATAGTTTTAGAATTAAACAAATATATTAAATTGAGGACATAAATAATAACTCAATTATTATTAATTTATTGTGAAAGTTTCTAAAGGTAAATCCCAATTAGATCTAATATTAAAAACAGAAGGGTGATAAATTACTCTTTCTGGTTGTATTTTATTTAAGTAATTTCCTGAATCCCATTTGTTATTCTTGTTAGTGTCAATAATTGCTCTAACAATATATCTTCCTGGTGGTATTAACTCAAATTTAATTTTTTTACTATCTGTTACTTTAATTTGTTGAACCACTTTTTTATCTTTTTCAGTTAATAGTTCGAAAATAACAAGCGAAGAAGAACTTTTATCAATAGAGAAAGAAATACTTCCGTAATCTTCAGGCTCTTTTGTGTTGAAATTATATTTTAAAGTATCGTTTTTTGTTTCAAAAATGTCAGTTAATGCTTCAGGAAGTATTGTTAATTTATAATTTGTATTATATTTTTTATCAAATAATAACTGAATTTTATTTGTAGATTTTTTTAATACATGTTGATAGTTTACTTGCACGGAATCTTTATCAAAAAATAAAATTTTACTTGTATCAATTTTATTAATGGGGTTGTTACTTATTAACGTTAACGTATCTTTTAGATCTAAATTATTAGTAATATTCGAGTTTATTTTTAAAGAATCAACAACTTTACTTCTCAAAAAAACGGTTTTAGTTGCTGTATAATTACCTTTCTTAATTTTAAAAACTAAAGAATCCCTTTTGATTGCAGAATGCCATAAATAAAGACTATCTGTATTTTTATCCAAAACAGATTCACTTTTAAAATTAGTTGGTAAATTAGACAGAATTTCAATATTTATATTTTCTTTACCGCCTTCAAATCCAAATAATATTTTTCCTTTAGATATTTCTTTTGCAGAGATTACTCTAAAACTAGGAACTTCTTTAAATAATGATAAAGGCTCATTAATTAGACTGTCTTTTGGCAGTTCTATAAACCTATTATAAAAGCCAATTTTATCTTCTTTCGGGTTAAAAAGGTAATTGCTAGAAACATCTTTTAGAGCAATTAATAAATATTTTCCGTCTTTAATATTTGTAATCTTATATAAAGAATCAATAGTATTTGTAATATAATTTGGCTTTTGTTTATAGACGATAGAGTCTGAATAACTTGAGTCTACTTTGTAAAGTAAAACACTAATGTCTTTATCATGTTTATTGTTAAAAGCGTCTTTAATTAGTCCTTTTGTTTTTAAAGAGTCAACATATTTTCCGGTTGAAAAAACGTAATTGAAGCTTTTTAAAGTATTGCCTTCATTATTGTCTTTAATGCTGTTTCCAAAATTGAAAATATAAGTTGTGTTTTCTTTTAAAGTATCAGTCAATTTTATAGTAATTTCTTTACTTGGAGATCCTTGAGGAGAAATAGTTGGCGCATACTTTAAAGGCGGAGAAATCACTAATTGTTGATTCAACTTATCTAAAGTAACATATTCATCAAACGAAAGCTTAATTTTTTTACTGTTAAAGTTAATGCTTTTATATGGTGGATTAGCAATTACCATAACTGGAGCTAAACTGTCTTTTAACCCACCATTTGGCCTTCCTTTCCTTGCACAATTGCTAGTTAAAAGAATAACAGCAAAAACGAAAATGATATGTTTAGAAAAAAATTTCAAGCGGTTTTATTTTCACGCAAAATAACGATTTTTTTACTTTAAAAAGACTCATTCTTTAGTTAAATTATTCTGTGTAAGCCATTGTGACAATACTAATTTTAATGCTTTCGGAATTTAATAATTCTTTACAACAAGACTCTAAAGTCGCCCCTGTTGTAATCACATCGTCAACTAATAAGATGTGTTTGTTTTTTATGATTGATGGATCTGGAACACTAAATTTTGTGCTATTATTACTAAAACGTTCGAAACGTTGTTTAAAAGTTTGTGTTTTTGATGCAGAGGTTCTAATTAAAACATCTTCTAAATATGGTTTTGTTAAATGTTCTGACAAGCGTAAACCAAAAGTTGTTAGTTGATTATATCCGCGTTTTCTCTGTTTTTTTGGATGCAACGGAACAGGAATAATACAATCGATATCTTTAAATTCACTTGAATCTTTTAAAATTCCTCCAAACCAATCACCAATAAAATTACCAACCTCTTGATTTCCTTTATATTTTAAAGCATGAATCAACTTCTTGGTTTTTCCTTCTTTTCTATAAAATAAAAACGAAGTTGCTTTCTCAATCGGAATTCTCCCATAGAATGCTTTAGTAATTTTATTATTCTCATAGTTTGTGTAACAAATTATAGGCAAATCATGTCTACATAGAGTACAGATTATTTTTTCAGGTTGTAATAACTTAATATCACAAGTAATGCATATCTTCGGAAAAAAAAGATGCAAAACATCTTGTAAAAAATTCATTTTCTTAGCTTTTTACTGTTAAGATACTAAAAAACAAATTGTTGGGAAAAAAAATTGATTTTTTTAAAGTAGCCGTTAAGAATTTAAAAACCTCTGGTACAGTTACGCCAAGCTCTAGATTTTTAGCTCAAAAAATGTTAAAAGAAATTGACTTTTCCTCATGTAAGGTGTTGGTTGAATTAGGTCCTGGAAACGGTGTTATTACCAATCAAATCTTAAAAAAAATACAGCCAGATTCTCATTTAATTTGCTTTGAAGTAAATGATGTTTTTTACGAAAGCCTAAGAAAAATAAACCATCCCCAATTAACAGTTTTGAAAGCGTCTGCAGAAGAAATTCAGCCCGAAATGGAAAAATTAGGTTTTTCAAAGGCATGTCATATTGTTTCGAGTTTACCTTTAGCCATTATCCCAAAACCTATTTCGAGTGCTATTTTAGAAAACTCATTAAAAACACTCATTAAAAACGGAACGTTCATTCAATATCAATATAGTTTAACGTATTACAAAAAACTAAAAGCAGTTTTTAAAGAAAAGATTTCTTTAGATTTTGAACTGTTAAATTTCCCGCCAGCATTTGTTTATCGATGCAAAAAAGAGCATTAATTTTTTCTTGTTAACTTTTTAGATTGATGTATCTTTGTCGCCATTATGGCAAAACAAGAAGATCAGTTTAAGAAAGTTTTATCGCACGCAAAAGAATACGGTTATGTATTTCAATCATCAGAAATTTATGATGGATTAAGTGCAGTGTATGATTATGCTCAAAACGGAGTAGAATTAAAGAAAAACATTAGAGATTATTGGTGGAAAGCAATGGTGCAAATGCACGAAAACATTGTGGGAATTGACGCATCAATTTTAATGCATCCAACAACCTGGAAAGCTTCTGGCCATGTAGATGCTTTTAACGATCCTTTAATTGATAATAAAGATTCAAAAAAACGTTACAGAGCTGATGTTTTAGTAGAAGATTATTGTGCCAAAATAGAAGGAAAAATAGACAAAGAAGTTGCCAAAGCAGCAAAACGTTTTGGAGATGCTTTTAATAAAGAAGAATTTGTTTCTACAAACGGAAGAGTAGTTGGTTATCAAGAGAAAATCAATTCGATTTTATCTAGAATGGCATCATCTTTAGAGAAAGAAGATTTAGCAGATGTTAAATTGTTGATTGAAGAGTTAGGGATTGCTGATCCTTTAACAGGTTCTAAAAACTGGACAGAAGTAAAGCAATTTAATTTGATGTTTGGAACACAAATTGGTGCGTCAGCAGAAAGTTCTACACAAGTATATTTAAGACCAGAAACTGCGCAAGGAATTTTTGTAAATTTCTTAAACGTTCAAAAAACTGGACGAATGAAAATTCCGTTTGGAATTGCACAAACAGGAAAAGCGTTTAGAAATGAAATTGTTGCAAGACAATTTATTTTTAGAATGCGTGAGTTTGAACAAATGGAAATGCAATTTTTTGTAAAGCCAGGAACTCAAAAAGAATGGTATACAAACTGGAAAGAAACCAGAATGAAATGGCATTTATCTTTAGGAATGGGCGCTGATAATTATCGTTTTCACGATCATGAAAAATTAGCACATTATGCAGATGCAGCTTCAGATATTGAATTTAAATTTCCGTTTGGATTTAAAGAATTAGAAGGAATTCACTCAAGAACAGATTTTGATTTAAAAGCACACGAAGAACATTCTGGAAAGAAATTACAATACTTTGATCACGAAGAAAATAAAAGTTACACGCCATTTGTTGTAGAAACATCGATTGGTTTAGATAGAATGTTTTTAGCAGTTTTCTCAAATTCTTTAAAAGAAGAAGAACTAGAAAACGGTACAACAAGAACGGTTTTAAAATTACCAGGAGTATTAGCACCTTTTAAAGCAGCAGTTTTACCTTTGGTTAAAAAAGATGGTTTGCCAGAAGTTGCTCGTGAAATTTTAAACGATTTAAAATGGGATTTTAACGTTTTTTACGATGAGAAAGATGCGGTTGGAAAACGTTATAGAAGACAAGATGCAAACGGAACACCGTTTTGTATTACTGTAGATCATCAAACTTTAGAAGATAAAACAGTAACGATTCGTCATAGAGATACCATGGAACAAAAGCGTGTTGCTATTGCTGAATTGAAAGATATTATTAAAGCAGAAGTTGCCGTGAAAACATGGTTGCAAAAAATGTAGACACTATGTCTCGTTAAGGAATAAAAAAACCACATCTGTTACTGAAATAAATTCAGCATAAAGATGTGGTTTTTTAATATTTTATAGTTCCAAATTTTTAAAATCTCCAACCAACATTTACACCAACTCTTGGAATAACAGGATAAGAATTATTACTAAATAAATTACGTCCAGCACCACCATAAAGATCAACAGTAAAACCTCCTTCAGTAACATATTTCATTCCTACGGCAACACCTAAAGCGCCATCTGTATAATCTTCATATGTGCTTGTAGCTCCATTTATTACTTTCTTTTCTCCAAAATTAAATGCAAAAAAACCTTCTCCGAAGAAATTCCAATTGCTATCAGAAGTAAAATAATGACGAAAGAATGGCGTTAACACTCTTTGTTCGTTGTATCTCAAATCAGCACTATTTTTCTCGGAATTAATCAATGCAGAAATACCAAAAGAAGAAGTGTCATCAATGTATTTCTCGTAAGAAACTTCAATTGTTTTTAATACCAGAGCATCAAAAATATCTAATTTAATTTCTTGCTGCGCTTGTGTAAATGAGGCGGTTAATATAGCAATAACGATAAATAGCTTTTTCATTTTTTATGTTTAATATTAATATTGTTTACAGTATAACGCAAATAATTTGCAACAATTATATGCGATTACAAATCTACTGTTATTTTTTAAGATTTAGAAAGTATAAAAAGTTAAAAATCTGCACGTAATTGAACAGAACCTGTATGAATTACAGTAGCGTTTTCTCCTTTTCTCCCAAGATAATTAAAGTTTAAATTGATAAAAGAATTTATTTTTTGCTGATATACTAAAGACCAGGTATAATTTCTTCCTGCTTGTAAACCTTCTAACATTTGATATGCAACCGGACTATTTTGACTCCCAGTAAAATCGTTATGAAACAAATTAAATTCGGCTCTGATTATGGTGTTCTTGGTTGATTTGTAATAATAAGAACTACCAATTTTTTGTTGTTGCAACGCTTCTAAATTTGTAACGTTATTTTCTTTATTCTTATAATTGTAGAAGAAAGAAAACTGATGGTTTTTACTGTATTCAAAAGTGAATCTTGGAGCTAATTCATACGCGTCAATTTTATAATTCTGATTCGTAAAATTCTCAGTAATTATTTCATCTTTAGTTGTGTTTGATTTAAAGTCAAAAAGCCAAAAAGTAGACAATTTATGAGAAAACTCTAACTGATGTAATTTGGTGTTATTTTCTTGATTTCCGATATTATACAAGCGCTTATTTTTAGAAGTTCCATATGTAAAAATAATACTATAGTTATCTTGATTTTTGTTTAAGTATAAGCTGTTTCTAAGACTAAAATTTAAACCCGATAATTTGGTTTCATCAATATCAAACGGATTTAAATTAAAAGAATCATTAGTTCTTTTTTGTTCATTGTCAATCAGAAGATTTGTTTGATTATAAAAATGAGAAAGTATTTTTTTAAATCCAGTTTTATTAGACCATTGAGACGGATTTATCGTGAAAACTTGTTGCCATTTTGCTCGTTGCGTACTTATAAAAGTAATGTTTGGTAACGCAACACGTAAATATTCTGCTTGATCTTTGTAAATAGCAATTTCGAACTCATTAAATTCTTTAACACCGTTGTTATTATAATCAATCCAAGTGTAAAAACCTTGTCCAGGCTCTGTTTTAATATATACATACTCTTGCTGCGGAATATTCCCGGAAGAAGTTTCATAAACCGTATTAAAATTGATAAAATTATTAAAGAGTTTTTGACCGTAAACAATTTTAGAATTCAATGCTTTTTCATTGTTTGAAAATGCATTATCAGTAGTTCTATAATTTGCAAAAAGCGATAAATTACTTGTGTTACTTTGTAGAACTCTACTTTTTACATAATAGGTTTTACGTGAGTTTATTTTTATAAAAGCATTGTTTCTAATACTATCGTTTTGCCTATAATTAAATCCGATTTTCGTATAAACTTTTGCAGAATCTCCTAGGCCTATATAGGTTCCGTATTCTTTAAATTGGTGACTTAAGTTATTTAACAGTTGATTTGATTTTGATTCAATTCTATTGGTTTCTGTATTAAAAAACCCGCCTATCCAAGCATTAGAAAAAGAATGTTCTATTTTTCCTTTAGCCTTTAAGAATTTCTTTTCTTCTAAAGTTGAAGCACTATTTAGTAAACTAACAAACGAACTTAATTTTGTGTTTTTTATTTTCGTTTGACTGTTGAAGTTATGTCTAATTCCGTTATAGTTATCAGTATAGTTTATTAGGTTAAAACCATAAACATATTTTGAGTTTTGCTTGTTGTCAAAAATAAAAAGTGTATTTATTATTTGTCTGTTACCTACAGGGTTTAAAATATTCCAATCACGTTCAAAATTTATATCCTCATAACCTTGTTCTGTAGCAAAATTTTGATGGAAATATTCATAAGCTATGTTCGTAGAAAATTTCCATTTTTTATCAATAAAAATTTGCTCCCATTGTAATTTTGCAGCTAATCCTTTATTTTGAGAATCATCTATTGATGAAAATAAATTTGCATCATTATTACTTAAAGCAAGTTCTCCAAAAATGTTAGTTTTTTTTGTAGGGTTATATATTGTGTTAATAATTGCAACTTGAGATATTGATGGAGCAGCCAATCTTATTTTTGGTTGATAACTTCCTAAGTTGGTTCCTACATACTTGTAAATATTTCCAATTGCAATAGTTTTATCTAAAACATAATCACCTTTGTTAGGGCCAATAAAAGTAAATGTTACGTTGTATAATTCATCAGTAGAATTTGTTGAATATTCAAAGCTTTCATTAGTGCCATTGACAATTTTTTTGTACAAAATTCTGTTCTCAGAATAGACATCTTTATACGCACTATTTGCAAACATTTTAGAATCATCATTACCAGCATTAGTTAAAATCTGTTTTTGAACATCAGTTAAGTTTTGTTGAATTGGCTGATTTTTTGCGTCATTTTCGTTATAAAAAATACCATTTATAGTGAAATTTTCTCCTTTGTAACTTGCTTTTTCATACGTTACAAAACGAGTGTAATTCCTGTTAGAGTACTGATAGTCTAAGTGAAAACGGATGTCATTTGTAACAGGGAATGTTGTGTTAAATCTAATTTCTGAATTGACATAATCTATGGTATAGTCTTTGTTTTCTCCTCTGTTTAATAAAATTCCATTTGCATATAAAGCATCACTACCGGCTACAATTGTAATAAACGCTTCGTTATTTGGACCGATAATTTTATAGGGCCCTTGATTTCCTTCTTTACCAACAAATAAATAACTGGTAAACTTTCCTCTAACGACTGCTCCAGACGCAAGTGCTTTTAGATTGCTACTTAAGCTAGCTTCAACTTCAATTCCCGATACTTTTTTAGTAAAAGGCATAAAATAACTATCACTATTAGATAAATCTAAATCACCTGCTTTTACACGCCATTTTTTATGTTCAAATTCAATAAATATTCGATCAAAATCTGTGATACTTTGAGAATATCCGTTGTTTTGTAAAGGAATGTTTGTGTCAAAAATGTTTGCTTTTATGCGAACGTCTTTAGATAAATTCCCTTTAATTGTTAAATCTAAAGATGAATTTACAACCGAGTTTTGATTGTTTCCAATGGTTAATCCTCTTGTAATATTTCCAGAAGTTTCTAAGTTGTTGAACAACTCTTTTTTCTGTTCGACTTTATTTGTTGTTAAACTATAGAGTTTTTGTGTATTGTTGGTATTCGGAACAATGATGCTTTCATCATATTTTTGATATGTTTTTGTTACAAATTCTGGAAATCGAAAATACTCAACGGTAATTATTGGATACTTTTTTGAATTAATAATAAGGATTGCTTTAATAAAATCGATTGTATACTCTGAAGGTGGAATTATGGCTTTAGAAGCATCAAAAACTTTAAATAATTGTGAATTGATATTTACAGAATCAATTAGAATGGTATCTTTTACCAGTTTGAAATTCTTTGATCTAAAATCAGAAGAACCAATTTGGGAATAAGCTGAAAAACCTATAAAGAAGAGAATAAAAAAAGTACCTTTTTTAATCATGTAAATTAAACGTTCTAAATGTAAAAATAGTTTAAAATAATGATTGTTGCTTTACAGGATTCTCATGATCTAACAACCATTTTTTACGCCAAATTCCGCCAGCATAACCCGTTAAAGACCCGTCAGAACCAATTACGCGATGACATGGAATTACAATCCAAATAGGATTTTTCCCGTTTGCAGAAGCTACAGCTCTTATTGCTTTAACATCTCCAAGTGCTTTTGACTGTTCTAAGTACGTTCTGGTTTTATTAAATGGAATAGTTAACAATTCTTTCCAAACTATTTGTTGAAATGATGTTCCTTTTGGATTTAGTTTTAAATCGAATTCAGTTCTAGCTCCAGAAAAATATTCATCTAATTGTGTAATACAATCATTAAAATAAGTAGGAATTTTTTTTGAAGTTTCAATGTCATCATCCAATACAGAAATAGATTGAATGCCATTTTTATCTCCAATAATTTTTGCAGTTCCGATGGGTGTTTTATAGTATGTAGTTTCGTTAGATTCCAAAAATATCTTTTGAATTTTGAGTAGTAATTTCGGCAATTTCTTCGAAAGTTAAACTATAAATTATGGCTAATTTCTCTACAACTTTGGTAATGTAACTACTTTCATTTCTTTTCCCTCTAAAAGGCGTTGGCGCTAAATAAGGCGAATCTGTTTCTAGTACAATATGTTTGATATCGATTTCATTTAAAAACGTATCAATTTTTCCGTTTTTAAAAGTCGCAACGCCACCAATTCCTAGTTTCATATTATACGAAATTGCTTTTTTGGCTTGTTCTTTAGTCCCTGTAAAACAATGAAAAATTCCGAATAAATCATCACTTTTTTCGGTTTCTAAGACTTCAAAAATCTCGTCAAAAGCATCTCTACAATGAATTATAATGGGTAGTTTCTTTTCTTTTGCCCATTGTATTTGAGTTCTAAACGCTTCTTGCTGTTGTGCTAAAAAACTTTTGTCCCAATACAAATCAATCCCGATTTCACCAATTGCATAAAAACTTCGTTTGTCAATCCATTCTCTAACATGCGCTAATTCTTCCTTGTAATTTTCTTTTACAGAAGTTGGATGCAAACCCATCATTAAAAACACATCATCTTTAAAATTTGATTCTAATTCTAGCATACTTATTGTGTAAGAACTGTCGATAGCAGGAATAAAAAAACGAGAAACACCAGCGTCTTTTGCACGTTGAATCATTTCGTTTCTGTCTTGATCAAATTGTTCTGAATATAAATGTGTATGTGTATCGGTAATCATTAAAAATGTATTTTAGCAACACAAAAATACAGTTAAATGCCAAGTCTTAAAAAAGTATTACATAAAAAGAAATATATAAAAATTAAGCTCACAAAAATTGCAACAAATCATCTGGAATTAAAAGCCAAAATAAATGGAGTTAAGGGGCGATTTATATTGGATACCGGCGCATCAAACTCTTGTGTGGGTTTAGATTTAATTGATTATTTTAAATTGGACGCTGAAGAATCTGAAACCAAAGCTGCAGGCGCTGGAGCAACAGATATGGAAACTCAAAAATCTACAGATAATAGGCTGCAAATTGGGAAATGGAAAACCAATGAGAGTCACTTAGTTTTGTTTGATATGACACATGTTAACACTGCATTAACACAACACAATGCAAACGAAGTTCATGGAATTATTGGCGCAGATATTTTAGAAAAAGGAAAAGCAATTATAGATTATAATACTTTGGTTTTGTATTTAAAAAAAGAGTCACTTTTTAAAGAAGATAAAAACGAAATTCCTTTTTAATTTTTCACATTTCAAAAACACATTTCAAAGCCTTTAGTTTATTGATAAGCAGTGGCTTTGAATTTGCTTTTTTATGTTGTTTTACATTCAGTACTGTAACATTTTAACTTTATCCTCGTCTTTTTAGTATAACATTAAAATTAAATATCATGAAATTAGCATCACATTCACGAGTCATTGAAAGAGGAATTTTAACTTCTGCTTATAAACAAGAAATAAGACAGAACATTAGTGAAATGAAGAAAAAGTCTTTGTCTCGCATTAAATCTTCAATTTTAAACAGTCATGACAAACTTCAAAGTCAAACCGGAACTGTTTTACGAGTATCACTTTTTGCCATTTTCTTGGTAATCATCCTTTTTTAGAGAATAAAAAAATCTCATTTAGGAACTGAAAGAAATTCAGTGTAAATGAGATTTTAATTTTTTAAAATAAGTTAAAAGTTAACTTAGTAGTTTTTTTATTCTTTTAATTGCTTCTTGTAATTGTTCTACAGATGCAGCATAAGACAATCGTACGCAATTTGGTGCACCAAATGCTTCACCAGTTACTGTTGCAACATTTGCTTCTTCTAATAATAACATCGAAAAATCGTTTGCGTTGTTGATTGACTTTCCTTTGATTATTTTCCCGAAAAATGCAGAAATATCTGGAAAAACATAAAAAGCTCCGTCAGGAATATTTAATTTAAATCCGTCTATTTCTCCAAGTAAATTCAATACCATTTCTCTACGGTTTTTAAATTCATCTACCATAAATTTCACTTTACTTGGATTTGCTAAAACAGCAGTAATTGCAGCTCTTTGCGCAATACAATTTGTGCCAGAAGTAATTTGACCTTGCATTTTTGTACATGCTTTTGCAATCCATTCTGGAGCGCCAATATAACCAACTCTCCAACCTGTCATTGCAAATGCTTTTGCCAACCCGTTTACGGTAATTGTTCTGTCGTACATATTTTCAATAGCGGCAAAACTAAAAGGTTTTGTCCCGTAATTGATGTGTTCATAAATCTCATCAGATAAAATAAATATCTGAGGATGTTTTTCTAAAACTACAGCCAATGCTTTGTATTCTGCCTCTGTATAAATGGTCCCACTAGGATTGTTCGGCGAATTGAAGAAAATCATTTTTGTTCTTGGTGTAATTGCCGCTTCTAATTGTGCTGGAGTAATTTTAAAATCCGTTTCAATAGTAGAAGGGATTTCAATATAATTAGCTTCACATAAAGTTGCAATTGCAGAATAACTTACCCAATATGGCGCTGGTAATAAAACATCATCACCGGGATTTAATAAAACCTGCGCAATATTTGCAATTGATTGTTTTGCTCCTGTAGAAACCACAATTTGCTTCGGATTGTAATCCAAATTATTATCGCGTTTAAACTTTACACAAATCGCTTCTTTTAATTCTACATAACCATCAACAGGCGTGTAAGAATTGTAATCTTGATTGATTGCTTCAATTGCTGCGTCTTTAATAAAATCTGGCGTGTTAAAATCTGGTTCACCCAAACTTAAACTAATAATATCTTTTCCTGCAGTTTTTAATTCTCTTGCTTTTGCAGCCATTGCCAATGTTTGAGAAACTGGTAAGCTGTTTATTCTGTCTGATAAAGGATGTGACATTGAAATGAAATTCTATAAGTTGATTTTTACGCTACTACTTCTGGGTGTTTGCCTAGATTTCCTAAATGCTTAAAATGCTCAATAATAGCTCTTCTTGTAGTTTGATATTCGTTGTATGGCAAATTAAATTCTTTTGCTGTGTCTTTTACAATTTTCGCTAATTTCTGATAATGAACATGAGAAATATGAGGGAAAATATGGTGTTCTACTTGGTGGTTTAATCCACCAGTATAAAAGTTTACAATCCAATTACTTGGTGCAAAGTTCGATGTTGTGTACAATTGATGAACCGCCCAAGTGTGTTCTAAATTCCCATCTTTATCAGGAATTGGCATGGTTGTATTTGGTACAATATGTGCCAACTGAAAAACCAAACTTAAAATCATACCGGCAGTATAATGCATTACTAGAAATCCTACAATAACTTTCCACCAAGCAATGTCTAAAACTAAAAGCGGTAAGACTATCCACAGTGCATAATACGCAATTTTGGAGATAATTAATTTTGTCCATTCTACTTTTGGATTTGGAAATTTACCATAAGATAATTTGCGTTTTAAATAGTTGCGCATTTGTTTGATATCAGTAGTTATTGCCCAATTGATGGTTAGTAGTCCATATAAAAAAATTGAATAATATTTTTGAAATTGATGAATTTTAAACCATTTAGAATGTTGAGAAAAACGAATAATTCTTCCCGCATCAATATCTTCATCATGATCTTTTACGTTGGTAAATGTATGATGCAACACATTGTGCTGTACTTTCCAATTATACACATTTCCGGCAAGAATATAAATACTGCTCCCCATCAATTTGTTTACCCATTTTCTCTTTGAAAAGGATTCATGATTTGCATCATGCATTACATTCATTCCAACGCCAGCCATTCCAACTCCTGTAACAACCATTAGCATAGCCATTAGCCATTGTGGCATAGAAACGGTTAAGATTAAAATAAACGGAACCAAGAATAGCGAAAACATAACAATTGCTTTTGAATACAACTTCCAGTTTCCAGTACGTTTTATATCGTTTTCTTTAAAATAAGAATTGACACGTTTGTTCAACGTTCTAAAAAATTTAGCTTTATCTATTCTCGAAAAATTGATGGTTTTCATTTAGTTATGAATTTATAAGTGACAAAAATATGCTTTTTGTAGTTTCTAAGTATGATAAACGTCAGTTTTTGTTACTAATTGTTTGTTAAGTAATCACTATTTTTGCTCTTTATTACTTTTTTATGGAAATTATACAGAAATACTTTACAGATTTAACTGAAATTCAAGTTGCCCAATTTTCTAAATTGCAAGAACTATATCAAGATTGGAACTTGAAAATCAATGTGGTTTCTCGTAAAGATATTGACGAATTGTACTTGCGTCATGTATTGCATTCGTTAGGGATTGCAAAAATAATTTCTTTTAAACCAGGGTCTAAAGTGATGGATGTTGGAACTGGTGGAGGATTCCCTGGAATTCCGTTGGCAATTTTATTTCCAGAAACAAAATTTCATTTAGTAGACTCTATCGGAAAAAAGATAAAAGTAGTCAATGAAGTTGCTGAAGGGTTAGGATTACAAAACGTAAAAACGACACATGGTAGAGTTGAAGAAATAAAAGAAGAATACGATTTTATTGTAAGTAGAGCCGTTGCGCAAATGGAAACTTTTGTGCGTTGGAACAAAGGGAAGATTACTAAAAAACAAAATCACGATTTAAAAAACGGAATCTTATATTTAAAAGGCGGTGACTTGTCTGAAGAATTAGCAAAATACACCTCTGCTACTATTTACGATTTACCAAACTACTTTGAAGAAGACTTTTTTGAAACCAAAAAAGTTGTGCATTTACCAATGAAATTTAAAGTAAAGTAATTTTTATCCTTCTTTTATATTTTCGAGGTGAAGTTTAAAGAGATTTTATTTTTATTGATCACAATAATACAAGACCATGTAACCCAAAAAGCATCCGCAGCAAAAGTTATTTTTTGAATAAAAGGAAGGTAATAGATTCCGATTTTTGTTTCAAAAATAAAAAACACGATTATACTCAGGATATAACATAAATAGGCTAATCGTTTTAATCCTTTGTTTTTGAAATGACGAAGTTCTATGAAAAATGGAATCAATGCAATTGCGCCCAAAACTCCAGTAATTGTTACAACTACGTCATGATACTCAGTATACATAAAAACCATTGCAGTCATCGATGCTATTCCAAAAAAAGCAATTAATTTTGTATTACGGTTTTTTACTGAGAACATTTTTGGTAAAATGTAGAAGAATGAAATCATCGTAAAACTCAAAATCAAATGTGAAATGACAGCCATAAACCGAGCTTCATTTATGATTCCACTTTGAGTGATAGGATTCATGGTGTCGCACAAGAAATTGTGATAAAAACTATATCCATTTGCATGCGGATAATTAGCAGACCCACCAGGATATGCTGCAGCTGCAATTGTAAATACGATGAGATATAGTCCCAAGCCTATTATCGGGAAGTAAGGAAGATATTTTGTACCGAATTTATTCATTTATCTTAACTTATAATATAATTTTACTGTACTAAATTTAATGTTAGCGAAGTTATCTAAATTAGATTAGAATCAAGTTAAATGTGGTAGCTAAAAATGAAAGATTAAAATTATTCGGGCAATAATACTTTTCCGCTTAACGATGTTTTTAATTGCTCGTTTTCTCTAACCAATTTACCGTTTACCAAAACCATATCAAAACCTGTTGCTAACTGATGTGGATTTACATAAGTTGCCGTTGCTTTTACATTTATTGGATTAAAAATAATAATGTCAGCCTTTTTGCCAATTTTTAAAAGACCTCTATCTTTTAATTGGAGAATTTCAGCTGGGTATGAAGTCATTTTTTGAACTGCTTTTTCAAGGCTTAAAAGGCTACCCTTTATAACATAGTTTTCAATAATTTTAGCAAATGTTCCATGACCTCTCGGATGAAAACCAGTTTTACTTCCATCAGAACAAATGCCAACTAAATCATCTTGCAACAATGTTTCTTGTAGTTCTTTATTCATTACAAAATAAGCAGCAGAAGTTCCTTGAGGGCCAACATCTTCTACTAAGAACTTTTCGAAAGGTTTGTTTTTTGAAGCAGCTGCTTCTGCTAAGGTTTTTCCAGTATATGGAGCTGATGCTAATAATGTTGCTTCTGGTCCATTGCGTAAATTCACTTTATTTCTAATAAAGGTTTCAAGCTCAGTTTTTCGGTTTCTTTTTGCAACAGTAAATTGCTTTGTTGTTTTAGACCAATCAGGAAAAACAATCGAAATTCCTGTATAACTTGCCATGTATGGATACACATCCGCAGTTAGTTGTACTCCAGATTTTCTTATCTGTTTTATATTGTCTAAGATTTGGTTTGCTCGTTGTGCGCCTTTTCCAAACACTGATTTTAAATGTGCAATATGTACGCGTGTATATTTCCCTTGCTTTGCTAATTCGTCGATAGATTTTTTAAGCTCATCATCGTCTTCATTTCGCATATGACTCATGATGATTTTATCTTGTTCGCCTACTATTTTTGCTAATTCTATCAATTCACTTTCTTCAGCATATAACCCAGGAGCATATTCTAATCCTGTTGATAAACCAAAACTGAATTTTAATTGTTCTTGTAAAATACTTTTTAGAGATTCTAACTCGGTGGCGGAAATTTTACTTTTGATTCCAATTCCGGCAAGATTTCGTAATGTTCCATGTCCAACAAACTCAATAATATTTACACCTAAATTTTGTTGATTTACAGAGTTTAAATAGGTTTTTAAGTCTTGAACTTTCGGACTTGAGCCATCTTGTCCTAAAACAATACTTGTAACTCCCATTGCTAAAAAATTTTCAAAATCTGGAGTTCTTAACGGATTTCCGTGTGCATGTAAATCTATAAAACCTGGACTCACAAATTTCCCTTTTGCATCAATTATTTTACCAATTTTTAAATCAGGACTTTCTATTTTACCAATATAGACAATACTATCACCCTTAATATAGATGTTAGATTTATAGTCTTTTGCTCCAGTTCCATCAATAATATTACCATTGATGATTGCAATATCAACAGAGGTGATTTTAGGCTCAGTTTTACAGCCTATAAGCTGAATAACAAGTAACAAAATAACGAGTTGGAATATTCTATTTTTCATGATTCTTAAATATAAAAAATCCCTGCAACAATTAGTTACAGGGGTTTTGATTTTTTAATTCTCTTTAGTTGGTCTCGGAAATGCCGGAGGCGTTATTTTTTTTCTCCCTTTTAATTGTTTTAATAATTCTGTTACTCCTCTTTTTAGCTGAGGATCTACACCTTGTTCTAATGATTTAGCATCTTGTCTTACAGCAATATCTGGCGCAACTCCTTTGTTCTCTGCAACCCAAGTATTTGTTACTGG
Organism: Polaribacter sp.; assembly: GCA_029250685.1. Classification (GTDB taxonomy): domain Bacteria; phylum Bacteroidota; class Bacteroidia; order Flavobacteriales; family Flavobacteriaceae; genus Polaribacter. Next base: position 51,600 of record JAQXEU010000028.1, on the reverse strand, counting down.
GTCAAAAACAGCATTGTCTGGTGCTGTTAAAGAACCACCATCAATTAATCTGTAATGTGTCGAAGATTTTACCAATCCGCCCCAAGTTGTAGCGCCAATTAATAAACCTGCTTTTTGTTGTCTAAAAACCCAAGGGAAAAAATCTCCACCAGAACCTGCAAGCTCATTGATCAACAATACTTTTGGCCCCATAATTCCTGCTGGCAAACGCATTGGTTTTCCGTTCGGAACTTCATTTGTAAGTGCTGCTCTTGGTTTACGTGTCATTAAATCTACCATATAATCATCTAACAATCCACCGCCATTAAAACGCTCGTCAATTACTGCGCCTTCTTTGTCTTGCTGTGCAAAAAAGTATCTGTTAAATGATGTAAATCCTGGCCCACCAGTATTTGGAACCCAGATGTACGCCAATCTTCCACCAGATAATTTATCAACCATTCTTCTATTATCTTCGACCCAAGTTCTTTGGCGTAAAGAATTTTCGCTTCTAATTGGTTTTACAATTTCTTTCCAAGAACCTTCAAAAGTTGGTTTTGTATTGATGTGTAACGTAGTTTGTTTTCCAGAAGTTCCGTCTAAATATTTGTAAATATTGTCTTTATCAGTAATTTCTTGATTGTTAATTCCTACTAAATAATGACCTTGTTTTATGTTCACTCCAGGTTGATCTAAAGGACCATTCAATCCTGGGTTCCAACTTTCTGAAGTATAAATTCTTTTGATTTGCCATTTTCCTTGTCTCGCTGTAAAATCTGCACCTAACAATCCGCCTTTTGCTCTGTCATTAGTTGGATAATCTCCACCGCCAACAAAACTATGCCCAACAGATAATTCTCCGTTTACTTGGTCTAAAATGTAGGTTAAATCTGCTCTATGTTTTACAAATTTAACTAATGGAGCATAACGTTTGTATACCTTGTTCCAGTCTCTTCCATGCATTCCTGGATCGTAAAAATAATCACGTTCGTAACGCCAAGCTTCTTCAAACATTTGTTTCCATTCTTTCAAACGATTCAGTTTCATGTTGAAATCTAGCTTTAACGTTTTTGCACTTTTAGCATTTGGTCCAGCAGTTTTTGCTACTTTCCAATTTCTACCAGCTCTAACAACCATGTGTTTTCCGTTTGCAGAAACCGCATAGATGTTTAAACCTTTCCCGAATTCTTTAGCTTTTAATTTTTTTAAATCGAATTTATGAACTGTGCTTCCTTCATTGATAAAAGCAAATCCAGCTGGTCCAGCAATAATGCTTCTGTAATTTCCTCTTAAGGGCAATGCCATAATTCTACGAGAAATTCCATCAAAATCGATGATTACTTTTTTATCTTTTTTAGCGGTAGGTTTTTTCTTTGCATCTTTCTTTTTGTCATCCTTTTTATCAGAAGACTTGTCTTTTTTAACAGCTTCTTCATCACTTTTTGGTTTAAAAGGAGAAGCGTCTTTCTTTGCAAGATTAATTACATAGGCAGCGTAATTTGGTCTAGCCGTCATAGAGCTTGTATTTGCCCAACCAGAACGTAATGCTACATCTGTACTTGCTAAAAAGTATAAATGTTTATGGTCTAAATCCCAAGCTGGAGAAAAAGAATCTGCAAAAGGATCTGTTATTGCAGTAACTCTATTTGTTCCTGATGACCAAACTTTAATTTGTTTCATTCCGTTATCACCTGCTTTTGCATAGGCTAGCCAATTAGAATCTGGAGACCAAGTTATCCCCATTCTACCACGTTCTAAATTAGTGCCTGCATTGTCTATGGTTTTAATAGATTTCTTTTCTATGTTAATGATTCTTATTCTAGTATCATCATCTACAAAAGCAATGTGCTTTCCGTCTGGAGACCAAGTTGGTTCCCAAGCCATTTTAGAAACACCAATTGAAATAATTTCAGTTTTTGCGGTTCCGTCTTGATTGGTAATATGCAACGCATAATTTTTTCCATTTGCATCAGAAAACCATGCGATTTTATCTCCTTTTGGAGACCAAATCGGAGCTCTGTCTGCAGTTCCAGAAGTTTGTGTAATGTTTCTAGAGTCACCAAATTCAACAGGAGTTGTGAAAATATCTCCACGAGAAGCCATGACAACTCTTTTTCCGTTCGGAGAAATACTTGCGAAATCTACACGGCTATTTACATTTTCCCACTTTGTTGCTGTCCAAGGAAAATCTCCTTTTATAGAAATTTTTAATCTTTTAGACCTATTGCTTTTTACATCTAACGTATGCAAATAACCATCTTGTTCAAAAACCAAAGTGTTTTTAGTTCCGCTTAACGATTTTACTGCAGTTCCTTTAAATTTTGTGATTTGTTTTACTGCTTTCGTTTTTGTGTTGTAAGACCAAACATTTGCTGTGTGCGTTCTATCTGAAACAAAATAAACCATATCATTTAACCAAACAGGATGTCTGTCTGTCGTTTTATTATTTGGCAGTAAAGTTTCGTTTAATGTTTTTAAATCAACAATGATAAGCGGTGTGTTTTGCCCTCCACGATAATCTCTCCATTCAATATCCCAACGACTCACTCTATCAAAAACTAGTTGTTTTCCATTTGGCGAATACGAACCAGAAGTTGCCATTTGTTCCATTAATTTTGAAACAGGTCCGCCGTTAACAGAAACGGTATACAATCTGTCAAATCTTGATGGTGCTGCATCTCTATTAGAAGCAAACAATACATTTTTTCCATCATTAGTCCATCCTCTAGCAATATTCCCACTTGTGTGCCATGTTAATCTTTTTGCTTCGCCTCCGTTTACAGAAACTATATATACTGACGAAGAACCAGATCTGTTAGATGTAAACGCAACCCATTTTCCATCTGGAGAAAAATGTGGAGTGCTTTCTACTGCTGATGTACTTGTTAATCTTGTGGTGCTATTGTTTGTTAAATTGGTTGTCCAAATATCTCCACCGTACGCAAATGCAACATTATTTCCATGCATTGTTGGTTGGCGTAATAATCGTGTTTCTTGTGCTAAAACAATTGTTGAAAAGAACAATGCAATAACAATAATGCTTTTGTTTAGTAGTTTCATATTTCTTAATTTTTAATTTTTTCTTTGGTTTTGTTTAATAGAATTGGTTTTCCAAAACCTAATTCATTTAAACGATCTAATTGAGATTCTGCATCACCTACAAATAACCAAATCATCTTATTTGGATTTACATATTTTCTAGATAATTTTTGAATTTCCTCAATCGTCATTTCGTTTACAATTTTCTCTCTGTCTTTAATGTAGTCAGAACTAAATCCGTAAGCACTCATGCTTTGCAACATGTTTAATTTTGCGCCCATAGTTTCAAATCTACGCGCATTACTTTTTATTAAGAACCCTTTAGTAGTTGCTAAATCTTTTTCAGAATAATTCTTAGGATAATCGGTAATTATTTTCTTAACTAATTGTGCAGATTCTAAGGTGACGTTGGTTCTAACTCTACTCGAAATTGAAAATGCTCCAGCTGCTTTTGTTCCAGAAAAACGAGAACCAATTCCGTAAGTATACCCTTTTCCTTCTCTTAGTTCTTGTGTTAATTGAGAAGCAAATCCACCGCCACCAAGAATGTAATTCATAACCGTTGCAGGATAATAATCTTTGTCAGTTACCGCTAAAGCAGGAGCTCCAAAATTAATTACAGATTGTTTTGCTTTTGGCACATCGTAAAAATAAACAGTTGGTTTATTCGGTGCATCTGGTGTTTTATAAACAGGAATAGTTACTTCTTTCGCTACCCAATTAGATGCTAAATTTTGTAAAGATGCTAATACGTTATCTTGATTGATATCACCTACAATATGCATTTTAGCAACGGAAGGAGAAACGTAATTCGTGTAAAATGCTTTTAAATCCTCTAAAGTGATTTTTCCAACAGATTCAATAGTTCCTAAAGTGTTTTTAGAACGGATATTATTTTTACCATAAATTAAACCATTAAAGACGTTGCCTGCAATAGTTGTCGGACTTGCTTCTTGCTGACGTAAATTACCAACAACAGATCTTTTTAATAATTCAAATTCTGTTTCGTCCCAACGTGGCTCTAATAAAACTTCTTCAACCAATGCTAATGTTTTTGTGTAGTTTTTTGCTAATGTTGTTCCGCTAATTGTAATGTTTTCTTTTGAAGCAGAAACTCTAATTGATGCTCCTAAACCTTGAACAGCTTCTTGTAATTCAGCAACCGTTTTGTTTTTTGTTCCTCTATTCATTAAGCTAGCTGTTAAATTTGCAACACCTAATTTGTCCATTTTTTCCAATAATTGACCACCATCAATTACTAAGTTAAAACGCACTAAAGGAACTTCGCTATTTTCAATTCCGAAAACTTTTATTCCGTTTGATAATTCCTCTTTCCAAACATTTGGAACACTTAAAGCTGGAGATTTTCCATAAGGAGGTTCAACAGAACGATTTATTTTTGATGGCGTTTTTGTGTATTTCGCAGCAATTTTTGGATCAAAATTTTCTTCAGCTCCTTGAACAATTTTTTCTTCTTTTATAATTGCTTCTTTAGAATTTTTAAGCGCTAATTTGCTCATTCCTTTTGGTACAAAACTCGTCGCGATAAAGTTTTTTCCTTTAATGTATTTGTTAAAAACACGCATTACATCATCTTCAGTAACATTCAATGTGTAACCGATTTCTTTGTTGATGTAACTGGGATCACCAGCATACGTATTAAACGACGCCAAGTTTGTTCCTTTTCCTAAAACACTTGATAAACTGTTATAAAAACGAGTCTCTAAACCTGCTTTAATTCTATTTAAGTCTTTTTCTGGGATACCATTTTTTTCAAAATTTTCAAAAGCTTTTTGAATTCCATCATTAATTTTATTCAAATCAACATTGTTAAACCCGCGAACACTTAATTGAATTTGGCCTGCTAATTCAGAAGTGTAAGTTCCCATTGAAGTAAAAGAAGTCAATTTTAAATCATCAACTAGAACTTGATTTAAAGGAGCGTTTTTTCCTTGAGATAAGTATTGCGTTAAGATATTTATTGCGTAAGAATCTTTGTTGTAAAGTTCAACTGCTAGCCAAGCCATTGTTAACATAGGTAATCTTGCAAAGTTGTCTTCGAAGTATAATAACTTAGATTCATTTACAGTTCCAGGTCTTTTCTTTTGAGGAATGATTTCATCTCCTCTCGGGATCTCATTGAAATATTTTTCAACCCATTTTTTTGCTTGCGCAGGATCAAAATCTCCAGACAACACTAATGTTGAATTGTTAGGAACATACCATTTTCTAAAAAATGTTTTTACATCTTCTAAAGTCGCATTTTGTAAATCTTCTAAAGAACCAATTACTTGCCAATTATAAGGATGATCTTTCGGATATAAGTTTCTATCAATTATTTGTTGATTAAATCCATATGGACGATTGTCATAACTCTGACGCTTTTCGTTTTTTACAACTTGTTTTTCTTTTGCTAAAACAGGATCAGTTACGGTATTTATAAACCAACCTAATTTATCTGCTTCTGCCCAAATCATTTTTTCTAAGGCATCATTTGGTACCGTTTGTAAATAATTCGTTCTGTCTCTAGATGTAGAACCGTTTGCACCAGAACCGCCAATTCTTGCGCTCATTTTATCCAATCCACCTTTCCCTAAGTTTTCTGATTCTAAGAATAATAAATGTTCAAATAAATGCGCAAAACCAGTTCTTCCTGCAATTTCTCTTGCAGAACCAACATGTGCCATTAATTCGACCGCAACAACAGGATCAGATTTATCTATATGCATTACAACTTGTAAGCCGTTTTCTAATTCAAATTTTTCAAAAGGAACATTTAAAGAAGTTGTTTCTTTTTTTTCTGTATTGCAGGCAATTAAAATAATTGCAAATGCAAAAAGGAGAATTTTTTTAGTCATTATTTTGGTTGTTTGTGAGTATTTTTTTTAAATGACGATAAATATACAAAATCTTCAGTTTCAATACTGTTAAAGAATTAGTAGGATTATTTAGAAGCCAAAAAACCTCATCAGTTACTGAAATAAATTCAGCATAAGGATGAGGTTTTAAATAAGTTAAGATTTATTTTTACCCTAAATAAGGGTATTTATAATCTTGTGGAGTTACAAATGTTTCTTTTATCAATCTAACAGATGTCCAACGTAATAAGTTTTGTGCAGAACCAGCTTTGTCATTTGTTCCAGAAGCTCTTGCTCCTCCAAATGGTTGCTGACCAACAACTGCCCCAGTTGGTTTGTCATTGATATAAAAGTTTCCAGCAGCGTTTTCTAATGCTTTTGAAGCTTTTTCAACAATGTATCTATCCGTAGAAAAAATTGCCCCTGTTAATGCGTATTCAGATGTTTCATCAACTAATTTTAATGAAGCTTCCCATTCAGCATCTTCGTACACGTAAATAGTCATTACAGGCCCAAATAACTCTGTACACATTGTTGTGTACTTTGGAGTTTTTGCTAGAATAACAGTTGGTTCAATAAAGTATCCAACAGATTTATCGTGACCTCCACCAATTATAATTTCAGCATCCGCATCCGTTTTTGCAGCATCTAAGAAACTTGCAATTTTATCAAAAGATCCTTCATGAATTACTGCATTGATATAGTTGCTCGGATCTTCAGTAGATCCCATTTTTAATTCACTTGCTTGTGCTATTAAATGTCCTTTAACTTCTTCCCATAATGAAGCAGGTATGTAAGCTCTTGAAGCAGCAGAACATTTTTGTCCTTGATATTCAAAAGTACCTCTTGTAATTGCTGTTGCAACTTGTAAAGGGTTTGAAGAGTTGTGAACCCAAATGAAATCTTTTCCACCAGTTTCTCCAACAATTCTTGGATATGTTCTGTAATTATGAATGTTGTTTCCAATTTGTTTCCATAAGTTTTTGAAAACATTTGTAGATCCTGTAAAGTGTAATCCAGCGAAATCTGGAGAAGCTAACACAGTGTCAGTAATCATTACTGGATCCCCATAAACAACGTTAATTACGCCATCAGGTAAACCTGCCTCTTTAAATAAATCTACAATTACTTGTGCAGAATATGCTTGATGATCAGATGGTTTCCATACAATAACGTTCCCCATTAAAGCTGGTGCAGCAACTAAATTTGCAGCAATAGATGTAAAGTTAAACGGTGTAATTGCGTATACAAATCCTTCTAAAGGTCTGTACTCAACTCTGTTCCATATTCCAGGAGCAGAATCTGGCTGATCTTTAAAAATATCAGTCATGTATTGTACATTGAAACGGAAGAAATCAATCATTTCACAAGCCGCATCAATTTCTGCTTGATGTACATTTTTAGATTGTGCAATCATTGTTGCAGCATTCATTCTTGCTCTATAAGGCCCTGCTAATAATTCAGCAGCTTTTAAGAAAATTGAAGCTCTTTCCATCCAAGAAACAGAAGACCAAGCTTCTCTTGCAGCCAACGCTGTAGCAATTGCAGTATCAACGTGCGATTTTTCTGCTACGTGATATTGACCAACAACATGTTGGTGATCGTGTGGCGGAGTAATATTTTTGGTGTTTCCTGTTCTAACTTCACCATTAATATGCATTGGTACATCAATGTTGCTGTTGAACATTTCTTTGTAAGTTGCTAATAATTCTTCTCTCTCTGGAGATCCTGGAGCATAACCTTTAACAGGTTCATTTACTGCCGTTGGAACTTTAAAAAATCCTCGTGCCATTTTATATGATTTTAAGTTTTAATCTACTAATTTTGAAGTGCAAAGTTACAATTTATTTTTAGTTTTATGAACTTGATTTTACGTTGTAAATTATCAAAAACAAATACTATTTATGTGTACAGTTACCTATTTACCAATTGGCGATGCTGATTTTATTTTGACTTCTAATAGAGATGAACAACCTTCACGAAAAACTATTGAACCAAAAGAATATGTTGAAGATAACGTAAAATTAACCTATCCGAAAGATGAATTAGCTGGTGGAACCTGGATAGGTTTAAGCGATAAAAAAAGATTGGTTTGTTTGTTAAATGGCGGATTTGAATCTTATCAAAGAGAGCCTTCATATAAAATGAGTCGTGGAGTTATTGTAAAAGCAATTTTAAAGTCGGACGATTTTGAAAACTATATAAATGATTTTGATTTTATAGGAATTGAGCCTTTTACAATTGTTTTGGTAGATTGGTTTTCAACTTTAAAAACCTACGAATTGGTTTGGGACGGAACACAAAAATATTTTTCAAAGCTAAAACAAGAACCTAAAATTTGGTCTTCATCAACTTTATATACAAAACAAGAAAAACAATTACGAAAAACTTGGTTTGCAGATTGGTTGATAAATCACTCTGAATATAGTCAACAAGAAATTTTAAAATTTCATCACAATTCAGAAACCGGTACGACAGAGAATTCTATCAAAATGAAGCGCAGTTATGTTGAGACAGTAAGCATTACTTCAGTAAGGAAAAGTGATAAAAACACGATAATGAACTACATTAGTTTACTTTAATACATCATAAAAGTAATCAATGCAATGGTTATAGCTCCTATGGTTGAAATTATAAAAAAAGAAAAATTGATCAGCACGAATTTTAAAAAGGTTTTAAAACGCCTTTGTTGGTAAAATTTTCTCATGGCCAAGTACAAGTAAATAACAAAGAGTAATAGGAAAATACCAATCATATAATCATTTGTTTTAAAATAATAGACTAGGTAAAAGATTATCGAAAGTAGAAAAAAGACCGTTTGTGTATGAAAAACAAATACTAGATGTTCTACGTATGTATATTTTCTTCTGACATAAAATAATTTTAAAAACAATGTAAATAGCGGTAAGAAAACAAAGAGAGAAATAGAAACATAAGAAATAAATTGCTTTTTTAGTTGTGTAAGTTTATCATTGTCATTATCTCCTATTTCATATGCAGCCTTTACTCTGCTGTATAAAAAACGGTTGAAAAAAGTATGCTCAACACTTAAACTGTCCAGGGCGTCTTCAATTTCTACTTTTGGGTATTTCCTTTGAAACTTAGAGAATTTACTCCAGTTTGGCAGAAAGCTAATAACATTTTGGTTTTTATTAGTTATTGTGTCTTTTTTTATAGAGTCAAGTTTTACGCTAGGTGTTATTTTTAGTAATTCTTTCCTATCTGTAGAGTCTATCTTTTTTAATGCTTCATTTATATTAGTGTTGAAATTTGGAGAATTAGGGTCTAAGGTTGATGCTGCTATGTCGATTTGTGAATTGATTGAAGGTGTAGCGTCAGTTTTAACTTTCCCTTTTCTATATTCCTCAAATTTGTCATAACTTTCTGTTGCTCCTATAATTAAAAAGAATAGTACAGAAATGGTTAAGTAAAAACGAAACGGGTTTGCATAACGCATTCTTTTACCATCAATATAATCTCTTGAAACTTTACCTGGCTTTGTTAAAAGCGGAATAATGGTTGTCCAAAATTTTGAATCCCAAGATATAAATCCGTTAAAAACTTCATGGACAAAACTTCCGAAAGTTATTTTTGGGTTTTTGTTTATTTGTCCGCATTCTGGACAAAATTTTTCATTCCCAAAAAAAGGATGTCAGCAATTAAAGCATTCTAAAGGTTTCGCCTTTACAAGTTTATTCTTTTTCGTTCTAAGTTTAAGTTTCATTAGTTAAGGAACGGAATGGTTGTTAGTTGAAAGGTTGGTATAATTACTTGAAAAAGGTGACTTGTTCTTTTGTTAATCATCTTAAAAGTTCCTTTCATTGAGCCAGAATCGCCCAATAAGAAACAATTAGATCTATATGTATACTGCTCGTTTGGATTTAACGTTGGTTTTTGTCCAACAACGCCTTCGCCAACTACAAATTCTTTATCGTTTAAAGCGTCAGATATTTCCCAAAAACGCTCTAATAATTGTACAGCATCATCTGATTCATTTTGAATCGTGATAAAATAACTAAACGCATTAAATATGTTTTGGTTTCGTTCAATTGTTCCATTAAATTTGGTTTTAACAGATATTTTTATGCCGTTTGTAATTTGCTGTACCATTCGGTTTTAAAAAAAGTTAGCTTACCAAATATAAGAACTTTAAGTAAATACGAAAATATAAGTGCGTTTTATTATTGTTGATTGATAAATCCAGTTCCAACTCCGAGTACGCGTTGAAAATTTTCTCCAAAAGCTTTATAATAAACCAAAACGGTATATTCATTTTCTGTTTGATAAAAAGAACCGTTAATTTCTGTCGGGTTTACAAGTTCATTTTCGCCTTTTGTGACAAACGTATAATTGTAAAATCCTTGTTTTAGTAAAATTGAAATTTCGTATTTTTTTGTTTCAGAATTGAATTCCATTTTGTTTTCTGATGTTGTTTGAAAATCATTAAAAGCGCCATAAACATAAATTTCTTTGTTGCTGATTTCATCAGTATTTAATGAGAAATGAACCATTGCATAATCTGCTTCTGTATCGGGGTTATTTGCTTCAATTGTTCTAATCACAAATTGGCCATTGATGTCTGGAAAGTAGGTGTATGGTTTGTTTTTTCTGGGCTCTTGAGGATATAAATAGGTCTGATAAATGTCTTTTTTTTCTACACGAGCAATTTGAACGGTACTATTTCTGATTTGCTTGTTGTCAAAGTTTAAATACTCATTTCCGCTCCAGAAATTAGACTTGTCGTAATATTTATAAACCAATTGATTGTTTTTGAAAAATTGAGGATTTAAATCAAAAATTGCAGTTTCCCAATTGTTATTTTGCAAGATAATCGTTTTTATTTCTTGCGATGGGTTTCGGATTTCATTTGCATTGTAATTTACAGTAAACTGTACAGTTTGTTGCTGATTTTCTGCGGTAGTATTTCGCCCTCTTATCACACGAACTCCAACCAAAGCTTTGCTTTCGTAATATGTGAACCTTCTAGTAAAAACAATATTTTCGTATTCATCTAAAATAGAAATCAAATAATTTCCACTTTTAGTTATTCGGGTATTTGAATTTGGTATTTGAACTCTGTAATTTGTATAATTTTTAAATGTATTAAAAGAATTTTCGTATTCTAAAATACTGTTTTGATTAAAGCCGGTAATATAAAGACTGGTTGAAATATTACTTGGTTTCCAATCAGAATCCATGTGCTCAACCATGTAAGAATATTCTTTTTGATCAGCATCTAAATCGTCAAAAGTAAGTTGCAAAGTGTTTCCTAAAGGAACAATCGTAGAAAAATTATTCTGACCTAAGGGTTTCAACTGTATGCTTTTAATGTTTTTTTGAGAGAAAGAAAATATCCAAATAAAGAAAAGTAGTATTGTTAAAAGTTTCTTTTTTCTCATTGCTTTATTTCTAGAAATTGATGATTGTATTTGTACAAACGTACTAAAATATATATTAGTGAAAACAATCGTTATTTAGAATAAATATAAATAGTATATTTTAAATAAGATAAACTTCGTTTTAGTCTTTAGGAAGCTTGCAAAATTCATAAATTTGCGTGTTTTTTTAAGATAATTAAAGTCATATTTTTATGTCAAAAGACATCCGTATAAAGAAAGGTTTGAATATCAAACTTATTGGCGAAGCAGAACAAACTACAGCAGTTACTAATACTGCTGGTGTTTATGCTATAAAGCCAGAAAATTTTCACGGAATAACACCTAAACTTAGCGTTAAAATTGGAGCAGAAGTAAAAGCAGGTGAATCACTATTTTATTCAAAAAGTGATGAGCGTATTTTATTTCCATCGCCAGTTAGCGGAAAAGTAGAAGAGATTATTCGTGGAGAAAGAAGAAAAGTATTAGAAATTAAAATCCAAGCAGAAGCTACACAGCAGTTTGCAGATTTTGGTATAAAAGAGGCAGCTAAAATGTCTGGAGAAGAAGTGAAAACTCATTTGCTTTCTTCAGGTTGTTGGCCATTTGTAAAACAACGTCCGTATGATGTTGTTGCAAATCCAAATCATGCGCCAAAAGCAATTTTTATCTCAGGATATAATAGCGCGCCATTAGCAGCAGATTTAGATTATGCCTTAAAAGGAAAAGAAGTAGAATTGCAAGAAGCAGTTACTGCCTTAGGTAAATTAACTAATGGAAAAGTACATGTTTCTGTTTCTAAAGGTGCAAATTTATCTCCATTTAACGGAATAAAAGGCGCTGAACTTTACGGTTTAGTTGGTCCACATCCAGTTGGAAATGTTAGTACACAAATTTCACAAGTAGATCCTATTAATAAAGGAGAATTTGTTTGGGTTGTTACTGCACAAGATTTGGTTGTAATTGGTGAGTTATTGTTAACAGGAAAGTTCAATGCAAAAAGAACAATTGCTTTAACAGGTTCTCAGTTTTCGAAACCTAAATATGTAACTGCATATCCTGGAGCAACAATTTCAAATGTGGTTACAGACAATTTAAATGCAGAAAATACAAGAATTATTAGTGGTAATGTATTGTCTGGAACTCAAGTTTCTTTAGACGGAGCTTTAGGGTATTATGACAATCAAATTACGGCAATTCCAGAAGGAGACGATTATGAATTATTTGGATGGAACAAGCCAGTTTTTGATAAAGTTTCTACTTCTAGAGCATTCACTTTTTCTTGGATGAATCCAAAGAAAAAATACGATTTAAACACAAATACGAACGGAGAACACAGAGCATTCGTTGTTACAGGTTCTTACGAAGAAGTATTCCCATTAGATATTTATCCAATGCAATTGTTAAAATCTTGTATGTATAAAGATTTAGATGAAATGGAAGCTTTAGGTGCTTATGAAGTAGCGCCAGAAGATTTTGCTTTGACAGAATTTATTTGTGTATCAAAACAACCACATCAAAAGATAATTCGTGAAGGATTAGATTTAATGAGAGAAGAATTAGGATAAGATTATGGGCTTAAAACAAAATTTACATAATTTAAAAGAAAAATATAAAGGGACAAAAATGGCTCCTGCGTTTAACGCAATCCATACCTTTTTATATTTGCCGAATGAGACAACTCACGGAGGAACTCATATTAAAGCGGCAGACGATTTAAAACGTACAATGAATATTGTAATCATGGCATTAATTCCATGTTTAATTTTCGGTATGTTTAATGCAGGGTATCAACATTATTCAGCAATAGATGCTGCAAAAGGAATCACTTCAGAGTTTTCTGTATTGGGTTCTTTTTTAACAATGGATAATTTCTGGATTGGAATTGTAAAAGTATTACCATTAGTAATCGTTTCTTACGGAGTTGGTTTGTTAGTGGAATTTATTTTCGCTGTAATTAAAGGACATGAAGTAGAAGAAGGATACTTAGTAACAGGAATGTTAGTGCCATTAATTGTGCCAATTGATACTCCATTATGGATGTTATCAGTAGCTGTAATTTTCGGTGTTGTTATCGGAAAAGAAGTTTTTGGAGGAACAGGAATGAATATCTTAAATCCAGCGTTAACCATTAGAGCATTTTTATTCTTTGCATATCCAACGTGGATGTCTGGAGATAAAGTTTGGGTGCACGATGCAGTAAATAGAGTAGGAACTGCAGATGCTATTTCTGGTGAAACTATTTTAGGAAGCTATGCGCAAAACTTAACACCGAAATATGATCTATGGGATATGTTCTTCGGATTTATTCCCGGTTCAGTTGGTGAAACTTCTGCTTTCTTAATTTTATTAGGAGCTGCCTTTTTAATCTTTACCAAGATTGGAAGTTGGAGAATAATAGTTTCTACATTCTTAGGAGCTGCAGTAATGGGATTCATCTTTAATCAAATTGTAGCAGCAGATATTATTACAAGTTCAAGCAAATTCTACGGATTAATGAACACGGTTTGGTATGAACATTTAATCATTGGTGGTTTAGCATTTGGAGCCGTATTTATGGCAACAGATCCTGTAACAGCATCACAAACAAATAAAGGAAAATGGATCTATGGTTTCTTAATTGGGTTTATCTCAATTATGATACGTGTATTCAATCCAGCTTATCCAGAAGGAGTGTTTTTAGCAATTCTTTTAATGAATGTGTTTGCTCCAACTATTGACCATTATGTGGTTCAAGGAAACGTAAAAAGAAGATTAAAACGTGCTAAAGTTAAAACTGCCTAGTTATGAGTAAGAGAACAGATAGTAATTTATATACAATGTTATTCGCCATAGGAATGGTGTTAGTTGTAGGAACAATATTAGCGTTTTTAGCATCGTCATTAAAACCGACAATTGATGAGAACAAACGTATTGAAAAGCAGCAGAATATTTTATACGCAATGGGTGTTAATGAAAACGACGAAAGCAGTGCAATCTTTGTTTCTAAAGAGAATGTCGCTAGTGAGTTTTCAAAATACATCACAAAACAATTGGTTATTCAAGGAGGTAAAGTAACTGAAGATCAGAAAGCGTATTTAATTGATATTAAAAAAGAACAAACAGCAGCCAAAGAGGGAAAAGAAAGAAGATTGCCTTTGTTTGTTGGTGAGAAAGATGGTAAAACATTTTATATCGCACCAATTAGAGGTAAAGGACTTTGGGATGCCGTTTGGGGGTATGTTGGAATGGATGCGAACATGGTTGTTCAAGGAGCCTATTTTGATCATAAGGGAGAAACAGCAGGATTAGGTGCAAACATTAAACTGCGTTTCTTTATGGATGATTTTATTGGAGAGCATTTAAAGAAGGATGGTAGTTTTAAAGGAATTACAATTTCTAAATCGAACAACGATCCAAAGAATATAGATAAAATAGATAACGAAGTAGATGCAATTGCCGGAGCAACAATAACTGGTGATGGAGTATCAGCAATGATCAAAACTGAGTTGAGAAAATACGTAACCTACTTTAACACTTTAAAAACAAATTAATATGGGACTTTTATCAAAAAAAGACGCAGCATTAATCACAGATCCATTTGCGGATAATAATCCAATTACCATTCAGGTATTAGGAATTTGTTCTGCATTGGCAATTACAGCAGAGTTAAAAGCTTCAATCGTAATGGCAATTTCTGTATTGTTTGTGTTAGGTGTAGGAAATGTAGTCATCTCTTTAATGAGAAATATCATTCCTTCAAAAATTAGAATTGTTGTACAGCTAATTGTTGTTGCAACATTGGTAATTATTGTTGATTTAGTACTAAAAGCTTTTCAGTACGAATTGAGTAAGACCTTAGGAGCTTTTATTGGACTGATAATTACAAACTGTATCATTATGGGACGTTTTGAAGCTTTTGCTTTGGCGAACGGACCTTGGCGTTCTTTCTTAGACGGAATTGGAAATGCAGTTGGTTATGGTGTAATCTTAATTTTAGTTGGATTCTTTAGAGAATTATTAGGTTCTGGTACTTTATTAGGATTTAAAGTATTGGGAGATCCAATTGAAAAAACAGGAGTTTATGCCTTTGGATATGAAAATAACGGATTTATGTTATTAGCACCGATGGCGTTAATTGTTGTTGGAATTATTATTTGGATTCAACGTAGTAGAAACGAAGCATTAATTGAAGAGAACTAGATAATTATGGAACATTTAGAATTATTTTTCAAGTCGATTTTTATAGATAACATGGTATTTGCAACCTTCTTAGGAATGTGTTCTTACCTTGCTGTATCTAAAAAAGTAACTACAGCTGTAGGTTTAGGAGCTGCGGTAATCTTTGTATTAGCCGTTACCGTTCCTTTAAACTGGTTGTTAGATCAATATATATTACAGCCTGGAGCATTAGTATGGTTAGGTCCAGAATATGCTGAATACGATTTAAGTTTCTTATCATTTATCCTATTCATTGCAACCATTGCAACGATGGTACAATTAGTAGAAATAATCGTTGAGAAATTCTCACCTTCTTTATACAATTCATTAGGTATTTTCTTACCATTAATTGCAGTAAACTGTGCGATTTTAGGAGGATCTTTATTTATGCAATCTCGTGAAATAGCTACTTTAGGCTTGGCGTTAAATTACGGAATTGGTTCAGGAATTGGATGGTTTTTAGCTATTTTGGCTATTGCAGCAATTCGTGAAAAAATTAGATACTCTAATATTCCAGCTCCATTAAGAGGATTGGGAATTACATTTATTGTAACAGGTTTAATGGCGATTGGATTTATGAGTTTTGGTGGAATGTTAACAGGTGGTGATGAAGAAGCAGAAGAAGCTCCTAACACACAAGTTGTTAAAGTGATTAAAACTGAAGATGCAAAAGCTATTAAAATGAAGAAAAAAGAATTAGCGAATAACACTAAAGAAATTCAAGAATAATGATTTTAGCAGCAAGTACATTAGGAATTATCGTAGCTACAGTAGCTGCATTCCTTGTTATAACTTTGTTATTAGTTGCATTGTTATTATTTGTAAAACAAAAATTATCTCCGTCTGGTCCTGTAAAAATTACCATAAATGGAGAAAGAACAATTGAAGTTGGTTCTGGAGGAACTTTATTATCAACTTTAGGGGCAGAAAAAATATTTTTACCATCAGCTTGTGGTGGAGGTGGAACGTGTATTCAATGTGAATGTCACGTAAATTCTGGTGGAGGTGAAGCTTTACCAACAGAAACACCTCACTTTACAAGAAAAGAATTAGCGCATGGTGTGCGTTTATCTTGCCAGGTAAAAGTAAAACAAGACATGGATATCTCTATTCCAGAAGAAATTTTCGGAATTAAGAAATGGGATGCAGTTGTTGTTAGAAATTATAATGTAGCCACTTTTAGTAAGGAATTTGTAGTAGAAATTCCACAAGATATGGGTTATAAAGCAGGTGGATATATTCAAATTGAAATTCCAGAATGTGAAGTAAAATATTCTGATATGGATATTACTGCGCATCCAGAAGAACATGATACACCAGATAAATTTGAAGCTGAATGGGATAAGTTTAACTTAAGACCATTAGTGATGAAAAATGCAGAAACTGTAGAAAGAGCATATTCTATGGCTTCTTTTCCTGCAGAAGGAAGAGAGATTATGTTAAATGTTCGTATTGCTACGCCTCCTTTTGATAGAGTGAAAGGCGGATGGATGGATGTAAACCCAGGAATTGCATCATCATATATCTTTAACTTAAAGAAAGGTGATAAATGTGTGATTTCAGGTCCTTACGGAGAATTCTTTATCAACGAATCTGAAGCAGAAATGCTTTATGTTGGTGGTGGAGCTGGAATGGCGCCAATGCGTTCTCATTTATATCATTTATTCAGAACATTGAAAACAGGAAGAACTGTTACATATTGGTATGGAGGACGTTCTAAAGCAGAATTGTTTTATATAGAACACTTTAGAGCTTTAGAAAAAGATTTCCCAAATTTCAAATTCTATATTGCCTTATCTGATCCTACAGAAGCAGATAATTGGACTAAGAAAAAAGATGTTAATGATACAGATGGAGATGGTTTTGTAGGGTTTATTCACAATTGTGTAATAGAAAACTATTTAAATCATCATGAATCACCAGAAGACTTAGAATTGTATTTCTGTGGACCACCATTGATGAATCAAGCAGTACAAAAAATGGGAGAAGATTTTGGAATTCCAGATGAGCACATCCGATTTGATGACTTTGGAGGTTAAACTTCAAGTTGAAATAATATATTTAAAAAACCGATTCAGAAATGTGTCGGTTTTTACTTTTTAATAACATTATTATTATCTTACCAATTCAATGACTTTTTTAAAAATGATAAATAAAATTTTTTGTTTAAGTTCAATTAAATCGAGTATTCGATTAAGCTTATTGTTTTTATGCTTTTCATTTATTCAAATTGGATTCGCTCAAGAAACTAAAAATGTATTATTCATTGGAAACAGTCAAACATTTTATAATGATTTGCCTAAAATGACTCAGAATATTGCCAATTGTTTAGGCGATGTTTTGACATACGAAGAGTCTACAATTCCAAGTTATAGTTTAAGATAGCACATTAACAATTCAGAAACAAGGAATAAAATCAGAAAAGGAGGCTGGGATTATGTGATTCTTCAAGAAAGAAGCGCTTGGCCGGCTTTATGGGATACTCATGTAGAGGATAATATTTACCCATACTTACAACAACTAAAAGATTTGATAGAAGAAACAAATCCATGTGCTAAAATTATTTTATATCATACTTGGGGTTATAAAGATGGAATTCCTAGTTCTTGTGCTACTTGGCCAAATGTTTGTGATTACACGAGTATGGATAATCAGTTGCAAGATCGATTCAAAGAAATGGCAACTAAATTTAATGCAATAATTGCTCCTGTTGGACCAGTTTGGAGAAGCTTAAGGAGTAATTACCCATTAATTGAATTATTTGACCCAGATAAAACGCATCCATCACTAAAAGGAAGTTTTGTTGGAACTATGACTTTTTATACGATCCTTTTTGATAAAGATGCAAATGCATCAACTTATGATGCAGGTATTCCAGCAAATGAAATAGTTCGTATTAAAAATGCGGTAAAAGCTGTTTCATTTGAAGGTTTATCTAACTGGAAAAATATAAAAGAAGATGAAGATGTGTCCTTTGATTTTCAAATTGGAGCAAATTTAGAGGTAACTTTTACAAATAAAACTGAATTTGCAGATAGTTATTTGTGGGATTTTGGAGATGGAACATCATCAAGTGATAAAAATCCAAAACACACATATGCTTCAGATGGTAAATATATTGTAAAGTTAGCTGTAAATAGATGCGGAAAATCTGTTGAGGTACTTAAAACAATTATAGAGGGAACTCTATCTATTAAAGAGTTAGAAAAATCAAAGATTCAACTTTTTCCAAACCCTGTAATTGACAACCTGAATATTAATTTTTCAAATATAGATGTTGAAATAAATGTTTATTCTATTGAAGGTAAACTATTGTTTGAAAATTTAAAACCAACAACTAAAAACTATCGACTAGATATATCTTTTTTAAAAAGCGGATTGTATTTATTACGAATTACTGATAAAAACAATGTATTAAAATTCAAGAACTCTCTATTTGTTAAAAAATAAAGTATTTTTATAAAAACTAAACTCTATGGATCCATTCTTTTTCTAAAGAATTTAATCATTGATAATAGATTCTAAATGCTTTTTTTCTCCTGTCATTTGCCAATGTCCTAGTGCAATTGGAATATTACCAATACTGTTTAGCGTATCAAAAAAGTCTTTGGTAATAAATGATTTCCCCTCTAATTCTTGAATTCGAGCATAATCTGCTAGAGCAGCTTCTAATAAATGTTTTCCAGTAATATAGCTAGTTCCATAACCAGGCTGACGTAAATACAAATGTTGTTCGAAAATAAGCAGTTCTTTTTCGGTTTTCATCCAACCACGAGGTGTGTATTCACTATGAATTCCTCCAGCTTCTTCCATCGTCATTTCGTTGGCATGTGCATATAAAGAACCTAAGCCTCTTGCTGCACGTTGTGCAATCATAATATATACAATCTCTTTTGAACGCGGACTGTCATCATACAAGCCAGCTTGCATAAACATTTCTTCAACAGCAGTTGCGGTTCCTTCATTTCTAGAATCGAAAATATTGTACAATAACGGACCTTTTCTGATTTCACTTTTATGAGGTTCAATATCCATTCTTGCTAATTCAAACCAATGGTAAAAATGTGAGTATAATGGTCGTGGATCATAATGTTCTCCAATTAAGAAAAAGTTACGTTTCTCTTTTGGCACATATTCACCTAAATGTTGACGCAAGGCAGTTTCGAAATAAGGCTTTACAGTAACAATATCTTGTTCGTCTAAAAAAGTCATCAAACTTTTGGCGGCTTCATCAGCCATTTTATCATATGCTTTTGGAGAACTAGCATCAACAAGTTTAGGTAGGTTTCTGTTCCTATGCTCTTCTAGTTTTAGTGATGACCATGCTCTGGCTAGTTCTCTTTTTAAAATCATTACTTCATCATCCCAAGTTAATGGAACCAAATGCACATTTTGTAAATACCAGGTATAATTTTCTTTGCCAATTCCTGATGATCCTGTTTTAGAACTAGCCTCTTTAAGTAGCCAAGACGCTAAATTGTCTGTTGCAGAAATAGCGGCATCAATTGTCGATATGATTTCTGTATCATTTTTAATTTCAGTTTTTGATTTTAAATTGGTTAACACCACACTTTGGCTTTTAATATCTCTTACACCAGTAATCCATAAATCTTTGGCATTTCCGGTTAAGTTCTGTTTAGCTTGCTTGTAAAATGGCGGAATTATTTTTAAATCATTAAGAAACCGTTTTCGTTCTTTTGGAGATAACGGAAAACTATAAGTCCATAATTCTGTTGTACCATGATTTGTAGGACCTTCATGAGCTGGAACATCACTTTTATGACTCCAAACCGTTGTATAAAATGCAGGATCACGTACCCAAGGCATTAAAATATTATGGTTAAAATCATATCCATTCATTTCTGCCCAAACAAGCATCCAATCAACCTGATGTTCTACTGCCCAATTTGCAGTGTCAATCTGTTTTAAGCTTGCTTGCAGCTCTTTAAACTTAGACCAGCGTTTGTTAAAGGTTGCTTTTGTGTAATCTGGAGCACCTTCAAGCAATGGAGGCTTTTCAAAGTTTCTCCACTCTTTAAAAAGCAGTACTAAATCATCATAGTTGTTGCTTTTATAAGTTTGTGTTTCAGCCTCTTTTGACTTTTCTTCAGAATTACAGCTTATCATAAGAAAACTGATAAATAGTAGTGCTAATAAATGTTTCATTTTGATATTTGTT
This sequence comes from Polaribacter sp., assembly GCA_029250685.1. Classification (GTDB taxonomy): domain Bacteria; phylum Bacteroidota; class Bacteroidia; order Flavobacteriales; family Flavobacteriaceae; genus Polaribacter. The sequence goes on along the minus strand of JAQXEU010000028.1, from coordinate 30,970 downwards.
TTTAAAATTTCAACCTTTTTTTATCCCATTTTTCCATCGCCATCAATATCTTGAACAATGTGTTTTTCTAAAGCAATTAACGTTTTACGGAGTAACTCTTTTGTGTTACCTAATTCTTTTTCTAGTTGCTCAACACGCTCTTCTATACTGTTGGCTTTTTCCTCTTGCTTTTGAATTTCGTCTTGTTGCATTAAGTCCCAAAAAATTCCCATAGTTATTGTTTTTGTTTAGTTGATTGATGTTGTTAAAGTTACTATTTTTTTATTGAATTTAAAATCAGTAGATTAGTGATTCAATATTTATAAATGAGTTATACTTCCTTTATCATCATTATACTTTCAGTAATTGCTTTTGTAAGTGTTGTGTTGTATTTCTTTCAAGAACGATTCTTATTTCACCCAGAAAAATTACCTGAAGATTTTCAATTTCAATATGAAAACCAAAAAGTAAAAGAATACAATTTGGAGATTAAAAAAGGTGTAATTATAAACGGATTACATTTTCAAGCAGAGAACTCTAAAGGCATCGTTTTTTATTTAAAAGGGAACTCTAAAAGTATAAAAGGTTGGGGGAAATTCGCGGTAGATTTTACATTACATGGTTACGATGTGATTATGATTGATTATCGCGGATTTGGAAAAAGTACAGGAAAAATGAGTCAACAATCTATGAAAGATGACGCATTGTTGGTGTATGATAAACTAAAAGAAATTGTTGATGAAAAAAATATTATTGTTTATGGACGATCTCTCGGAACAGGTTTGGCAACCAAAGTTGCATCGATGAACAATCCAAGAATGTTAGTGTTGGCGTGTCCGTATTTTAGCATGTCTAAAAATGTAAAAAGATATTTGCCATTTATCCCTTTAGGATTGGTAATGCGCTATCAAATGCCAACGTATAAATGGATTAAATATGTAGATTGCCCAATTAATATTATTCATGGAACAAGCGATAAAGTGATTAAGTTTACATCGAGTTTACGATTGTCTAAAATGCGACCAAATTTAACTAGATTGTATCCTGTTATTGATGGTGGACATAAAGATTTACATAATTTTGATGACTATCATATTGCTTTAAAGGAAATTTTAGATTCCAAAGGAATTGCATCAGTTGATAGAGAAAACACAAGTATAGATTTTATAAGATCTAAACGAAAATCAAAAAAATGAAAAAGCTTCAAAAAGTAGTTTTAACCTTACTTGCTTTATGGATTTTAATTATGGGATTATTACATTTATTTCAAGAGAGAGTTATTTTTTTACAAGAACCAATTGACGCAGCACATGTGTATCAATTTCCGTTTGATTTTGAAGAAGTAAACTTGAAAACAGCAGATAATCAAACTATAAATGCGTTACATATTAAAGCTAAAAAGCCAAAAGGAATTATCTTGTATTTTCATGGAAATCAAGGGAATTTAATTCGTTGGGGAAGCATCACTTCTTATTTTACACAATTTAATTATGATGTTTTTGTCATTGACTATCGTGGTTATGGAAAAAGCACTGGAGATTTTAATGAAATAAATATGTACAACGATGCATTGTTGAGTTATGAGTATGTGAAAGAATATTTTTCAGAAGAGAATATTATTGTTTACGGTCGTTCTTTAGGAACTACATTTGCTGCAAAAGTAGGCTCAGAGAACAACCCGAAACATGTAATTTTAGAAGCGCCTTTTTATAATTTACATCACGCAGCAAATTTTAAATACAAAGTAATTCCGAAGTTTATTTTAAACTTTAAATTCAAATCCAACGAATACATTACTAAAATTCAAAGTCCGATGACTATTTTTCACGGAACGGCTGATAAAACCACGCCAATTGAAGGAGCCAAACTGTTATTTGAATTGAGTTCTTCAACAAATAAAGAATTTATTTCTTTAGAAAATGGCACACATCATAACGTAAGAGATTTTGAAAAATACACCAACGCATTAAAGTCAATTTTAGCGAATTAGCATTTTTAGAATTGGTATCTTTGCCGCATAATTTTTTTGTATGCAAACTACTTTTCAAGATTTAAATTTATCTACGCAGCTTTTAAACGCTGTAGAAGATTTAGGATTTACACATCCAACACCAATTCAAGAAAAAGCATTTTCTGTAGTAAGATCTGGTAAAGATGTTGTTGGAATTGCACAAACTGGTACAGGAAAAACCTTTGCGTATATGATGCCGATTCTTAGAGATTTAGCATTTTCTAAACAACAACATCCAAGAATTTTGGTACTAGTGCCAACAAGAGAGTTGGTATTGCAAGTTGTAGAAGAGGTAGAAAAATTAGCAAAATATATTACACTTCGTGTGTTAGGAGTTTATGGTGGTGCAAACATAAATGTGCAAAAAAGAGCCATAATGCAAGGTCAAGATATTGTGGTTGCAACTCCTGGAAGATTGTACGATTTGGCGTTGAGTAAGGCATTAAACATGAAATCGATTCAGAAATTGGTAATTGATGAAGTTGATGTAATGTTAGATTTAGGTTTTAGATTTCAATTACTAAACATTTTTGATGTTTTACCGGAGCGAAGACAAAACATTATGTTTTCTGCTACAATGACAGATGATGTAGATGCCTTAATTACAGACTTTTTTAAATCACCAGAAAAAATATCAATTGCAGTAAGTGGAACTCCTTTAGATAATATTGCACAACAATGTTACGATGTTCCTAACTTTTTCACTAAAGTTAATTTATTGAATCATTTTTTAAGAGACAAAAAAACGTATACGAAAGTATTGGTTTTTGTTGGTTTTAAAAGAACTGCAGATTTATTGTTTAATTCTTTAGACGAATCTTTTGCTGATGAAATTTGTTTGATTCATTCTAACAAAACACAAAATTATAGAATTCGATCTATCCGTCAGTTTGACGAAGGAATGAATCGAATCTTAGTTGCAACAGATGTAATGGCGCGTGGTTTAGATTTTGATGGCGTAAGTCATGTAATCAATTTTGACACACCGATGTTTCCAGAAAACTACATGCACAGAATTGGTAGAACTGGTAGAGCAGAAAAAGAAGGGCAAACCATGTTGTTTTCAACACCAAAAGAGCAAGAACATAAAGCTGCAATAGAGGATTTGATGGGAATCTCAATCCAGAAAATGACATTGCCAACTGAAATCGAAATTTCTGAAATCTTAACTGAAGATGAAAGACCAAGAGAAGACAGGGAACGTTCTAAAAACAGAACAGGTTTAGAATATGTTCCTGGTCCGGCATTTCATGAAAAGAGCGAAAAGAATAGCCAAACAAACCAAGGTGGTTCTTACAGAAGAGAGATTGCTAAGAAATACAAAAAGCCAAAAACTCGTGGCGATAAAAATTACAACAAGCACAATAAAAAGAAATAATAATGCAAGTTTTAACAGCTCAAGAATTGCATAATTTAGGAATGAACTTAATTGGAAAAAAACTCCAAAAAATGGGCTATGAGTTTGTTGCAGTTAATAGCGAGTTAAAGAAACATCCACAGTTTGTATTGTTTAAAAAAGGAGAGCCAACCATTTTTGTGTTGGTAAAAACCTCTAATAATATTCAAACTCCTGAAGACTACGATGTCTTATGGATGGAAACCTTTAAAGCACACGCAAAAAAGCAAAATGCCAAGGTTTGGTTTGCCGGTATCGGAATTGCAAATGCAGAAAGTACTGAAAATCCTGTTTTTAAAGATCAACCTTATTACGTCGCTTTCGAAGATTTTATTAAGATTTTGGAGTAGTATTATTTTGAGATAAGCCATGAAATTCTATCATATGATAGAACATAATGAATCACCACAGCTATTCCAAAAATAAGATAAAGGTTATTATATCCCAAACTGTACAAAGACCAAGTTGCCATAGCGAATATTCCTAATTCGATTGCTAAACGTATAATCCCATTTGTTGGAATTGGTGCATTCCCAGAACGACTTTTATCATTCGGAACTGTAAAAACACCCCAAATTATTGCCAGAAAAATTGGAAACCCAAACCCAAATAAAAATTTTAGCAATCCATCTGTTTGATTGAAGCTCCAAAGTCCAGCCGAAATGAAAGCACAAACTTCTAAAATAAATCTAAAAACTAAGTTTATTGGATGGAATCCCATTTTTAATGACTAAAATAAGTGTTGAGCTAAGTTAGTTTTTTATAGATTAAGAATCAATAAAAAATAAGAACAACAAAAAAGCCTGTCTCAAACGAAACAGGCTTTTAAAATATGTAGTAAAAAATTACTCAGCTTTTTCTTCTAACAATTCAAAGAATTGATCTAGTCTTGGCATGATGATAATTTTTGTTCTTCTGTTTTTCGCCATATTTGCCTCAGAATCATTTGGTGCTAAAGGCACATAACTAGATCTACCTGCAGCAATTAATCTACCTGGAGTTACTTCAAACCTGTTCTGTAAAATTCTAGCAATCGAGGTCGCTCTTTTTGCAGATAAATCCCAGTTGTCTTGTAAGAATTCTGTTTTTATAGATTTAGAATCTGTATGACCTTCAATCATCACATCCATATTAGGTTGTCCGTTTATAACAGTTGCAACTTTTTCTAATACTTTGTATGCTTTTTCAGTTACATTGTAACTTCCGCTTTTAAACAATAACTTGTCAGAAATAGAAATGAAAACTACTGTTTTTTCAACATTAATTTCAATATCTTCATCATCTAAACCTTCTTTCAATTCTTTCTTTAAGTGAAAAGCAACAGCTAAATTCAATGAATCTTTCTTTGTCATTGCTCTTTGGATATACTTAATGTATTGGTCTTTTTTGCTTAACTGAATCAACGTTTCTTTGATGTTGTCATTTGCACCTTTTGTAAGAACTGTTAAGTTGTCTACAAACTCTAAAGTTTTTCTTTTGTCTTTCTGTAAATCTTTTACAGTAACTTCTAAATCAGAAATTTTAGACTTATAAGAAGAAGCTAAAGTTTGATTTTTTTCTGTTTCAATTAAACATTTCGTTAAATTGGCCCTTACAGCGAGCAATTCATCTGTTGCTTTTTGATTTGCAGCTTCTAGAGCAACATAATCTTTTTTAGACACACAAGAAGCCAGTAGTAAAACAACGGCTAAAGAAAGTAGTATTTTTTTCATTTTTCTTAAAATTATTCGTTCAACAAATTTATAAAAATGATTCTAATATACAGAGCACTTCACTTGTTTTTATGACGACTTTATGAGTATTTTATAATTATCTTTGATTTTATTTAATTTTATAAGAATGAAAAAGTATTTTTTACTGTTTTTTACAGTGCTTTTAGTTGCGTGTTCTCCAAAAAAAGAAATGCAAACTATTAATTTTGAGGGATTTGTTTTCGGAACAACCTATCACATTACTTTACAAACCGATTTAGAATTTGATTATCAAAAATCAATAGATAGTTTATTCTTTTTAGTAAATAAGTCTACTTCAACATATATTCCAACTTCAGACATTTCAAAAATTAATTTAGGAGACTCTACCATTATTGTTGATGATATCTTTAAAGAAGTTTTTAAAAAATCAAAACAAATTTTTAAAGAAACAAATGGTTATTTTGATCCAACAGTTGGTGATTTGGTAAACGCTTGGGGTTTTGGCCCAAAAGAAAGAAAAAAAGAAATTGCTGATGAAGAAGTTGAAAGAATGATGCAGTTTGTAGGTTTAGATAAAGTACAATTGAAAGATGGTAAAATTCAAAAAGACTTTAAAGAAACTTTTTTAGACTTTAATTCTATTGCAAAAGGTTTTGGAATTGATGTTATTGGTCGATTTTTAGAAAGTAAGAATGTCAAAAATTATTTGATTGAAATCGGAGGGGAAATTAGAGCAAAAGGAAAAAATAAAGAAGGGAATTTTTGGAAAGTAGCAATTGAAAAGCCTAATACTGACGGAACGCAATCTTTTCAGTCTGCAATTCAACTAGAAAATGAGTCAATGGCAACTTCTGGTAATTATAGAAAATTTAGAATTACTAAAGATGGCAAAAAGTATGTACATACTGTAAACCCAAAAACAGGCTTCGCAACCGAAAGTGATTTGTTAAGTGTATCTGTAATTTCAAATTCAGATTGTGCTGATGTAGATGCATATGCAACCGCTTTTATGGCCATGGGTTTCGAAAAAACAATAGCGTTTTTAAAAAGGAGCAGTAGTATTAAAGTTGTTTTGATTTATTTAGACAAATACAATTCTTTTAAAGAATATAGAAATTTTTGATAAAAGGCTTTTAAATTGCTGAGTTTTTTTAATTTTACTATCTTGCGCACTACAATTATTTTAAGGGATAATTAATACTTTAACTTTGAAGAAAATATTTTTTACACTATCAATTGTTTTTTTTGAGTTTGTCTACTTATGGACAAACAAATAAAGAAATTGCTGGAGTTTATATTCGTAAAGCTCAAGCTAATTATTCAAGTTTAAAACTTGATGAAGCTTCAAAAAACTTTGAAAGAGCAGTAAAACTTTTAGACACTATTACAGAGGCAAATGTTGCAAGATTAGGTAGTCTAATACATTTTAAATTAAACAAGTTTACAGAAGCTAAAAATTATGCGAAACAATATTTTGCTTTAGTAAAAAACAAAAAAACAGAATCGTATACTCAATTACTTGATTTATATGTGACTATTGATGAGGAACTTGAGAAGGTTAATCTTGAAAAAGCAAAATTAGAAAAAATAAAACTTGCTAAAGAAAAAGAAACAAGAAGAATAGATTCGTTAAAAACAGTTTGGCAAAATAAATCAGATGCCTTAACATTTCAGTTTCAATCAATTCAAGCATTTAACAAGCAAGGAATTTCTGTTTTTGAAAAAGATGAATTTGTTGGTATAATGGATGATTCAGGAGCGGTGCTAGTGGAGGCAGACACTTATAAAAGTATTAAAAGCTTTGACGGTTATATCTTATTGTTGAATCAAGAAGAGAATCCAACTCAAATTTATTCTTTTAATAGTAAAACTAAAGAAGGTTTTATGTTGCCAAAAATTTCTGATTTTAATACACTTTCTACACATTATGGTAACGTAATGTTGCCTAGAGGAGATGGAAAAATAATTACCTATCCAAACAATTCTTTAAAAGCGGTAGTGTTCGACATTGCTACTAAAGAGTTTGATAGTAATTCTTATGTGAATGTAATTAAGGATTTAAGGAAGACAAAGAAAATTGAAAAATTCAATAAAGATGGCCAGGTAAGAGTCAATAAAGTTTGGTATAATTTCGGTGGTCATATAGGCGGAGGAATTCATCCTTTATACTTACCTGATTATACATTGTTTGGGTTTTTATGTGGAATTGATGGTACAGTTTTACAAGCAAGCGAATTCAATAATTTAGGAGCTTTTTATAACGGTAAAGCACATGTTGCAAAAGGATCAGATTCTTTTTGGGTAAATCAAAATGGAACAAAGGTTGATGACGCAACTAATGAAGCTGGTAAATATACTGGTAAGTCTGAATTGGTAAGATTAGAAAATGGAGGTTATCAAATTCAACAAGAAATTGATGGAGAAAAATTTATTATTTTAGGTGATGAGAAGTTAGAAACTTTAGAAACATTTATTAGAAATAATCCTTAAAATTATTTAAAACATACAGGCAAAATTTCGCCTTTAGATAAACAAAATCGTTCCACTAATTCAGGAGCGATTTTTTTTGTATAATCTACTTCGTTAACTTTAAAACCAATAGTACGTAACTTGTCAAAGTAATCTCTTCCATAAACTCTTACATGGTCATATTGTCCAAATATTTTAGCACGTTCTTTTTGATTTGTTATAGAATCGTCTTCAAAAGTTGTTGCTCTTGATACATCTTGTGGAATTTGAAAAATTCCCATTCCGCCAGGTTTTAAAACTCGATATAATTCTTGCATTGCTTTTGTGTCATCTGTAATGTGTTCTAATACATGATTACAAAAAATAACATCAAAAGAATTCTCTTCAAAAGGCAAGTCACAGATATCTGCTTTTACATCTGCTATCGGAGAATATAAATCTGCAGTGGTATAATCTAAATTTTTTTGCTTACTAAAAAGCGGTAAAAAGCATTGTTCTGGTGCCATATGAAGCACTTTTTTTTCTGCTGAAAAAAAATCTGTTTCATCTCGTAAATACAGCCACATTAATCGATGCCTTTCTAACGAAAGAGTACTTGGAGATAGGGCGTTCTCACGTTGTTTTTCATATCCGTAAGGTAAAAACTTACGAAAACTTTTTCCGTCAATTGGATCTGTATAATTATTTCCTTTTAAAGAAAAAGCAATAAAAGGCTTTGCCAAATAACTTAATTTAATAAGAATTGGTCTTGGAATTGTGTTTAGTATGATTTTAAATACAGACAAATTTATTTAGCTCTAAACTCATCTTCTTCATTAGAAATGATTCCTAATGCTTCATAAATATATTGAAATGTAGAAAGCAACTCAGGTTTTCCGTTTACAATGGCTACATCGTGCTCAAAATGTGCCGAAGGTTTTCCATCTCTAGTTAAAATAGTCCAGCCATCTTTAAGTTGATTTATTTGGTGAGTTCCCATATTAATCATTGGCTCAATTGCTACCACCATTCCGTTTACAAATTTCTTTCCTCTACCACGTTTTCCGTAATTTGGCATTTCTGGGTCTTCATGCATTTTTCTACCTAAGCCATGTCCAACCAATTCTCTTACAACTCCATATCCATGCTTTTCTGCATAATGTTGAATTGCAAAACCAACATCACCAACTCTATTACCCGCTTTTAATTCTCTAATTCCTTCGTATAAACTTTGCTTAGTTACGTCTAGTAATTTCTTTGTTTCTGGAGCAACTTCTCCAACTTCAAAAGTATAAGCATGATCACCATAAAAATCATTTTTAAAAGCACCACAATCAATTGAGATAATATCACCTTCAATTAATGGTTCATCAGTAGGAAATCCATGCACAACTTGTGCGTTTGGACTCATGCATAATGTATTTGGAAAATCATATAATCCTAAAAAACCAGGAATTGCACCTTCAGAACGAATGAAGTCTTCTGCCAATTTATCTAGTTGTAATGTAGTTACACCAGGTTTTACTTCTTTGGCAAGCATTCCTAAAGTTTTAGAAACAACCAATGCGCTTTCTCGCATGATTTCTATTTCTTCTAAGGTTTTTATTTGAATCATTAAGGTAAAATTAATGCGCAAAGATACTTTAAAAATCAACTAATAAAAAATAGATTTTTTTTAAAAAACATGACTTTTGATAGCTTTTTAATACGTTGTAGTATTTAGATTTGCTACTTAGAAACGATAAAGAGAATAGAATGTACAAATCCGTATCTGCAGAAGAAGCAGTAAAAGTAATAAAATCAAATGATAGAGTATATATTCAAGCTGCTGCTGCAGCTCCACAACAATTAATTAACGCAATGTCTGCAAGACATGAAGAATTGAGAAATGTTGAGGTTTGTCATTTACATACCGAAGGAGAAGCACCTTATGCAAACCCAGAATTAAAAAATAGTTTTCATGTAAATTCATTTTTTATTGGTAAAAATGTACGCCATACATTAAAAGCAGGAAACGGTTCTTATACACCAGTTTTTTTGAGTGAATTACCAACTTTGTTTAGAAGAAATATTGTTGATGTTGATGTAGCTTTAATTCATGTTTCTGTTCCAGATAAACATGGTTATTGTTCTTTAGGAGTTTCAGTAGAAGCAACATTAGCAGCTATTGAAAACGCAAATTTTGTTATTGCTCAAGTAAATAAAAATATGCCAAGGACTTTTGGTGCAGGAATTATACATGTTTCTGAAATTAATGCATTTGTAGATTGTAATGATAAATTACCAGGACATGAAATTGCTCCACCTTCAGAAATAGAAAATAAAATAGGTAATCATGTTGCAAACTTAATAGAAGATAGAAGTACGTTGCAAATGGGTATTGGAAGTATACCGAACGCTGTTTTATCCCGATTAGGAAATCATAAAGATCTAGGGTTGCATACCGAAATGTTTTCTGATGGAGTGATTGATTTGATTTTAAAAGATGTGATAAATGGCAATTATAAAAAAGTAAATAGAGGAAGAGCCTTGGCAACATTTTTAATAGGTTCTCAACGTTTGTATGATTATGTTGATGATAATCCTTTTATAGAAATGAGAGCTTCAAATTACACAAATGATGTTGGTGTCATTAGTCAAAACCCTAAAATGGTTGCTATTAATTCTGCAATAGAAGTAGATGTTACTGGTCAAGTCTGTGCAGACTCTATTGGTAAAAACATGTATTCTGGGGTTGGTGGTCAAATGGATTTTATTAGAGGTGCCTCTTTAAGTGAAGGAGGGAAAGCAATTATTGCACTTCCATCAATTACAAATAAAGGAATTAGTAGAATTGTTCCTTTTTTAAAACAAGGTGCTGGAGTTGTAACAACAAGAGCTCATGTGCAATATATTGTTACAGAATATGGAGTTGCAAATTTATATGGAAAAACAATTAAACAACGAATTAAAGAGTTAGTAAATATTGCGCATCCAAATTTTAGAGAAAGTATAGAGAAAAGCTATTTTGAGGGGATAAAATAACTGTTTACAAAACTTTTAAATTATTTAAATATAGAGAAAAAACCTTTCTTTTTTGGAACTTCAGGTGTGTAATTAAAAACAAGTTTATAAACTTCTGTCCAACCTATAAATCCACCAGCATTTCTATCATCAATAAATAAATCTGCATGAATTTTTCGACTTATTTTTCCATCAAGTTCTTCTTCTGGATAACTTTTATTGATTGCATAAAATTCAATACCGTTTTCTTCACAAAACTTAACAGCTTCTCTTAAAGCTCTTCCGTTTCTATACGTCCAAAGAATAATTCGATGACCTTCTTTTTGAAGTTTTTAATAAAGTTTCAAAAGCGAAAATCATAGGTTTTCCAATCTTAGGATACGTATCTTTAACAATAGTGCCATCAAAATCTACTGCAATTATTAAATGATTATTTGGTAGCATAATCTATTTTATTTTGTTTTGCTTGTATTCTTTACCGCTTACAATTGTTAAAAAATCTTTTTCTAAATTTTGTAGAGGATACTCTATATACCTTCCAATTTCTTTTCCTTTTTTATAAAAAATAAAAGTTGGAACACTTTTAATATCATAACCTTTCTGTAAATTATCTTTAGTGCTTTTTCCTCTATTTAATGTGATGTAGTCTATATTATTAAAATCAAACCCTGCTTGCTGTAAAATTTTATAGGTACGTGGAATATCTTTTTTGCTTAAATGACACCATGAAGCGACAAATGCTTTTATTGTAATATTTTTTAGCTTTTTTTTAAGCTTATTAATACTCTTTGAATCAGGTTGGTATGCTTCATAGTTTTTATCAAACCATTTAGAGTATGGTAATTGTTTAAAATCTTCTTTATGTGCGATTCCAACTAAATCTCCAGAAGCATTTCTAGTTGCTGTTATTTTTTGAGCGTAACTATGTACTGATAAAATTAGCGTAAATACAAGTATTATTTTTTTCATTTTCAAAACTAAACTAAAGATTTTTGTGTCATTTCTATTGGTTTTTCAATACCCATTAAATGTAATATTGTAGGAGCAATATCGCCCAAGATGCCATTTTTTATCGATTTCAAATCCTTGTCAATTAAAATCATTGGTACTGGGTTTGTTGTGTGAGCAGTATGTGGAGTTCCATCTGGGTTCATCATTGTTTCACAATTTCCATGATCTGCAATTAAGATTGTTGTATAATTATTTTCTAAAGCAGAAGAAATGACATTTTTAGTGCAAATATCTACAGCTTCACAAGCTTTTATTGCAGCTTCAAAATCTCCTGTATGACCAACCATATCACCGTTAGCAAAATTTAAACAAACAAAATCAACATCACCATTTTCTAATTCAGGAACGATTAAATCTGTGATTTCGTATGCACTCATTTCTGGCTTTAAATCATACGTTGCAACTTTTGGCGACTGACATAACAATCTTTTTTCTCCAGTAAACTCTTTTTCCCTTCCACCAGAAAAGAAAAATGTTACATGTGGATATTTTTCTGTTTCAGCAATTCTGATTTGTTTTTTACCAGCTGTTTCTAAAACTTCACCAAGCGTGTTTTTAATATTATTTGATTTGTAAACAATATTTATGTTTTTAAAAGTTTCATCGTAGCTTGTCATCGTAACATAATACAACGGAATCTTTTTCATATTAAATTCTGAAAAATCGTTCTGACTTAAAGCATTCGTTAACTGCCTTCCTCGATCTGTTCTATAATTGAAGAAAATAACTACATCATCTTTTTGAATCGTAGCTTTTGGGTTCTCATTTTTATCAACCATAATAATTGGTTTGATAAATTCATCCGTTACATTTTCATCATAATTTTTATGAATACTTTCGGTTGCATTTGTAGATATTTCTCCATTTCCATTTACCAATGCGTCATAAGTTAAATGCACTCTCTCCCAACGATTATCTCTGTCCATTGCAAAATATCTGCCCGTAATTGAAGCCAATTCTCCAGTAGTTTCTTGCATGACTTTTTCAATGTCATTGATGAAGTATTTTCCGGATTTTGGGTCACAATCCCGTCCATCTGTAAAAGCGTGTAAGAATACATTCTCTACATTATTTTCTTTTGCTGCTTTTAATAATCCTTTTAAATGATTGATGTGAGAATGAATTCCTCCATTTGAAACCAATCCTAAAAAATGCACTTTTTTATTGTTTTTTTTAGCGTAGTCAAAAGCATTAATTAGTGTTTTTTCTTTGGCTAAAGTACCTTCTTCTATGGCTTTATTAATTTTTGCTAAATTTTGATATACAATTCTTCCAGCTCCTAAATTCATATGGCCAACTTCAGAATTTCCCATTTGTCCTTCTGGCAAACCAACATGCTCTCCGTCAGTTCTTAGACTTGCGTGTGGAAATTTATTATATAACGAATTTATAAAAGGTGTTTTTGCATTGTAGATTGCAGAAACTTTTGGGTCTTGCGTAATTCCCCAACCATCTAAAATTAATAAGATTACTTTTTTATTCATAGTAACTGTAAAGTGTAAAAGTAAGAAACAATTAGATTTTAGTTATTTTTTAGAAGTTAATTTTTTCAATTTAACAAACACGGCTTTTTGTTTTTTTGTTAAGTTGTCTGCAGTGAAAATAGAAATTCCTTTTGCTCCATTTTCTTTAGCGATGTTAATTGCTTTTTCTAAATCTTTTGGATCTCTTAAAGCTGGAGCGTATAATCCAGAAATAATTGGAAAATCTACATCAGAAACGCCTTGTTTTGTTGCAAAACCAATCCAATTTATATTTTCTCTATAAAAATTTTGATACAGCATCGGATACGCAGTATCTAAATTCCAATCGTTCCAAGCTTGCCTAACCATTTGCCTGGACATTTCTGGAAAAGGAAAAACAGCAGCAGTAACTTTTTTACCTTTTGAATGTGCGATGTCAATAATTTCATTGACCAAACGGGTAACCGCATTTAATCGAAATTGTCTCCATTCTGTAGATAACTCAGGGTGTTTAAAATCCATTGGGTCTTTTTCAAAAATATCTTTAAAGCCTTTTCTCGCTAATGGATGATAATCGTAATCATATTCAGGCATTTCAGTTTCCTGGACCAAATTGTATTTCGGTTGTAAATCGGCGCCCAAAATTACATCAGGATAGCGCACGTAATCTAGATGAACAGAAGCTAAACCTTTTACTTTCATTAGTTTTTTTGCATTATTTATAATGTGTTTTCTTGCTTCTGGATGAAAAGGACTTAGCCATTGATAATAATTAACGTATGCTTTATACTCGAGCGAATTTTGTCCATTTCTGTTTACTGCATACCATTCTGGATGTTTCTGAGTGATTGTATCTCCAGGTCGATTTAACGTCCACATCCAGCCATGAATTTTAATGTTTTTCTTATTTGCTAACGGAATGATTTGTTCTAAAACTTCTGGTGATCCTCCAATTAATAATTCGCTAATTCCTAATGAATCGTAATAATTTAAACGTTTAACCCAGGCTTCTTCTTTAAAATTATTTCCAGCATTTGTCCAAGAACTAAAGGTGAATTTTGAATCGTTTTTTGATGCTTTCTCTTTCTGATTACAAGAAATTACTAGCATCAATATTAAAAGTAGAAGAAATTTTTTCAAAGGATTTATTTTTTAATGTTGTTGGTTTTTTTTCGTTGAATCAATCCGGTTTCGTTGATTGAATATAGAATGTCTTTTTTACTGTTTTGAGTTTGTAGCGTAAAACCAGTATGCGTTTTTAAAAACGAAGCATTGATAGTTTCGTTTTCAATTTTTATGGGTTCAAATTCTGTTTGAAATCCAACTTTTTCTTGTTTGAGATATTTCAATTCTTTAAATGCAATATTTCTATACAAAGCATATGTTATTTGTTCGGTTAAGACATCTGTTTGATGTTTAAATTCGATTTGAGAAGTTGCATCATTATCAGAAAACTGAACATACCCCCAATTTTCAGGTAAATGCATATTAATTGCTCCTTGATTAGACCAAACCCAATTATATTCTCTTAAAAACTTACCATCTTTCTTTTTTCTTGAATATTTTCCGTCAATAATATCGTGATCCCACTGAACTCTAGAAAAATTAATCCGCCATTGTTCGCCCTCTTTTGGTTTTACTTTTGGGCGATTTTTTAATTCAGCAAAGGCATTTAAAGGAATCGCCATTTCAACTGACCAATACTCATCTTCATCATCAGGGTAGTTTAATGTTCCTTTGATAAAAACTTCAGATTTTAAATCTTTTAAATTCCAGTTGTTTTTTGGTTTTCCACCAACATTATAAGGCTTATTTAATACTAAATCCCAAATAGTATTTAATGCATTTACTTCAATCTCTCCATAATTATGAGTGTCATTTGACGGACTTATAAAAACTTCAAAATCGTTGTTGTAAAAAATGACTGCATCCCGTTTTGTGATGTCTCCCCAAATGTGTTTTTCTTCTAATTTTGCGTAGATATATAAGTAATTCACATCCCAAAGCATCTTTATTTTTGTAATTTGCTTCGGAGTTTTTACACCTTCAATATCAATGAAGTTCTCTGTAAAACTTGTGTTTTTCCAATCTAAATCATCTGCTTTTCCATCAATAATTAATGAACTTGTAGTTTTATAAACAACATATGTTTTTGGATTGACGATATCATTTTTAACATCTGTTTTTGTTAATTTTTGATCATTACAACTGATGAAGATTATACAAGAAAATAGAAATATAAATATGTTTTTCAATCGATTGAATATTTGATTTACGCTAAGATAGTGAAATAGCTCTTTTCAAAAAGAATTCTTGAAAATCAATCGCAAAATATGTAACTTTACAACAATAAAAAGAGTTCTTATTTCTTAAAATAAACAGCTGCATGGAAAATCATTTTGAATTAAATGAAGTTACCAAAAACTTACCAAAACATTTACATAAGTTTATTGTAAAGCAACCGTATGAAGAATATACAGCACAAAATCAAGCAGTTTGGCGTTATGTAATGCGGTTAAATGTAGATTATTTAAAACGTGTTGCGCACGAATCTTACATGGAAGGTTTAGAGAAAACTGGGATTTCTGTTGATTCAATTCCACATATGGAAGGAATGAACAGAATTTTAAAAGAAATAGGTTGGGCTGCAGTTTCGGTTGATGGATTTATTCCTCCAAACGCTTTTATGGAATTTCAAGCATATAATGTGCTTGTAATTGCTTCTGACATGAGAACCATAGATCATATTGAATACACTCCAGCACCAGATATTATACATGAAGCAGCTGGACATGCTCCTATAATTGCAAATCCAGAATATGCAGAATATTTAAGAAGATTTGGAGAAATAGGAAGCAAAGCAATTTCATCATCAAAAGATTATGAAATGTATGAGGCAATAAGGTTATTGTCCATTTTAAAAGAAGACCCTAGTAGTTCTGAAAAAGAAATTACAGCTGCTCAAAATGCGGTAGAAGAATTGCAAAAAAATATGGGCGAATTATCTGAAATGGCACAAATTAGAAATTTGCATTGGTGGACAGTTGAATATGGTTTAATAGGTGAAATTAGTCAACCACAAATATATGGAGCGGGATTGTTGTCGTCAATAGGAGAAAGTGCTTGGTGTTTAACTGATAAAGTGAAAAAGATTCCATATTCATTAGAAGCTGCAAATGTTAGTTTTGATATTACAAAACCTCAGCCACAATTATTTGTAACGCCAAATTTTGCGGAATTAAGCTTCGTTTTAGAGCAATTTGCAAATACAATGGCAATTAGAAAAGGGGGCCTAAGTGGTGTAAAAAAATTAATCAACTCTAAAAATTTGGGAACTATTGAATTAAGTACTGGTTTGCAAATTTCTGGTAGATTCTCTAATGTAATTGAATTAGATAATAAACCAATTTATATTCAAACAATTGGTGAAACGGCATTAGCTAATAGAGATAAAGAGTTAATTGGTCATGGGGTTGCTTATCATGGAGAAGGTTTTGGAAGCCCGATTGGAAAGTTAAAAGGAATAAATATTTCTATTGAAAACATGAGTCCAAGAGATTTGGAAGCATACGGTATTTACGAAGGAAAACAGGTTGTTTTAGAATTTGTTGGTGGTGTAAAAGTTGAAGGAACAGCAATTACAGGAACTAGAGATTTAAGAGGGAAAATTCAAATTATTTCTTTTAAAGACTGTACAGTAACTTACAAAGATACTATTTTGTTTGATCCTTCCTGGGGTGTTTATGATATGGCAGTTGGTGAGGAAATTGTGTCTGCTTATTCTGGTCCCGCTTCTTTACATTCATTTGAAGATGTCAATAAAGTTTCAGAAACAAAAACACATAAAATTAAATATTCTGATGTTGATAAAGAACTCTATGGTTTATATCAAAAGGTTAGAAATTTTAGAGAGAAAAAAAATATTTCAGAAATTGATATAGAAGACATCAATAATAAATTAATAATGAAGTTTTCAAGTGATTGGTTGTTGTTATTGGAACTGTATGAACTATCTGTAAGAAATAATTTTTCAATTAAAAAAGAACTATTGAGAAGGCTAGAAGAGTTGAAGTGTAATAAAAGTTACACGATACTTATTGAAAAAGGTATAGCTTTGTGCGAAAATTAAGTTTAATTATTAAAAAAAATAAAGCAACATGGGTATTTTTGACATGTTTAAGAGAAAAGATATGAGTAACGAGATTAAAGAATATTTAAATAAAGGAGCTATTGTATTAGATGTTAGAACCAAAGGTGAATGGGATTCTGGTCATAGTAAAGAAGCAAAACATATTGTTTTAAATTTAATTCCGTTGCAAATTGATGAAATTAAATCTTGGAATAAACCTGTAATTGCAGTTTGCTTAAGTGGTGGAAGAAGCGGGCAAGCAACTCAATTTTTAAAAAGTAATGGGATTGATGTTATTAATGGTGGACCTTGGCAAAATGTAGATTTACATCTTTAATAACCATAATTATTAAATCCACTTTTCCGATGTCTTTTTAAACGCCTCATTACTTGTCTAGTAGTTTCGATTTTTTTAAATATAGATAAAGCTCCTCCAATAAGAGCTCCATTAAAAGCACCCATCGTTAATGGGTCAAAATCATGGCCAGTGATTAAGTATTTTGTAAAAAACACAATCATACCAATTATAATAGAAACTAAAAATATTTGAAGCTTAGAATTAGAGAATGATGCGTAAAAACCACAAAACATTCCAGTAATCATCGAAGTTGCAGTGATTTTAGTCCAAAACAAGGCGAAAAGATGAATTCCTTTTGGCATGAAGAAAGATGTTGTGAATAACCCGATAAGAGTTCCAATAATAATGCCTATAAGTGTTTTTTTAATCATTTTTTTAAATCGGGAAAATATTACACTATAAATTTACTAAAAATAATTTAAATAATTTAAATTAATTTATGCTGTCGTGCTTTAATTACAGCTTCCATTTTATTATGAACATGTAGTTTTTTGTAAATATTTTCGATATGCTTACGCACTGTTGCTGGAGAAATGATTAAATTATTTGCAATATCGCTGTATTTTAAACCTTTACTTAAATGCTCTAGAATTTCTGTTTCTCTTTTGCTTAATTTTATTTCTTCAGTTTTTGTCTCTTTAGTTGTTGTCTTGTTCTTTTTTACTAAAAAAATTGATAAATGAGTGTTCTTCTTGTAAACGTGCAATTTTATTTTTCAATCCTTCTAAAAATTGTTGGTGTCGATCAGAATTTGGATTAAAAGGTTTGTGGTTAATCCCGTTTTGAATTGTAGAAACTTCTTCCATTGTTTCTTTAGATTTATCAGAAAACCACGAATCTGTAAACTTTTCCCAAATATAATTAATGGCTGTTTGATTTGGGTGAATCATGTCTTCGGCATAAAAACGATAATCGCGTAACTCATCCATCATAATTTCATAACTCGGAAAATAATGCGTGTTGTTTCTTGGTTCAACAACATTATGAATTGCCGAAATTAAATGCGATTTACTTTGTTGATTTTCTACAAAACCGTCTTTTAAATGACGAACAGGAGAAACTGTAAAAAGTATATTTATTGTTGGGTTAACCGATTTAATTAAAGCAATTATTGCTTCTAAACTTTCTGCAACCTCATCAAATGATAATAACTCTTTTAAGAATTTTTTCTGCGGAACTTTATGGCAATTTGCAACAATTGAATCTGTTTCTATAAAACGATACACCCACGAGGTTCCTAAAGTAATTATGATATGAGTTGATTCGTTTATTTGTTTATTTGTTTGCTCAATAGTTGTATTTAAATTTTGCAACAAAAGGGTTTTATTTGGATTACTTAAACTTGAATGCGCATCAAAACAATGCCAGCGTTCGTTTAAAAAGAAAATATCTTTTTCTGTGTATGTTTTCTTATTTATAGCGTTTGTAATTAAATTTTCTATTGCTTTTGGATGAAATAAAATACCGAATGGATTTTGATTTGATTGAAGTTTATAGAGCGTCAACTTATTGCCAATATTTTCTGAAAAACAAGAACCTAATAAAAGAATTTTTGAATCATAATTTAATGAATTATGGATTTCTTTTTTAACGGGCATTTGTGTTTGTAGTTTCATGGAAATTTAATTCAATGGATAAATATATAAAAAAGAAAGGTTCAAAGTAAAATGATACTTTGAACCTTTGTGTATTTTAAATTTTTTAAAAACTAAGAAATATAATTTTTTGCGTTTTTTAAGGCTTCTTTGATTCCTCCAGGGTTTTTACCCCCAGCAGTTGCGTAGAATTTTTGTCCACCACCGCCACCGTTAATGAATTTTCCTAACTCGCGAACTACTTTTCCAGCATCTAAACCTTTTTCTTCAACCAATTCTTTAGAAATAGAACAAGTTAATAATGCTTTGTCTTTTATTGCCGAACCAAAAACTAAAAATAAATTCTTGTGTTCTTTGCCTAAATCAAAAGCAAGGTTTTTAATTCCATTTGCATCTAAATCTACTTTAGTTGCTAAGAATTGTATTCCGTTTATTTCCTCTAGTTGATTTCTTAAATCGCCAATTAAGTTTTTTGCTTTGTCTTTTAGCAATTGTTCAATTTCCTTCTTTAACTGAGTGTTTTCTTCTTGTAAATTTTGTAATGCTTTTATAGGTTCTTTAGCGTTATTTAATAAGTCTTTCATTTCAAAATAAGCTTTATTATTTTCAGAATAAAAACCTTTTACAGCATCACTTGTAATCCCTTCAATTCTTCTAATTCCGGCTGCAACTGCGCCTTCAGATTTAATTTTAAAATGCCAAATATCTGATGTGTTTTTCACGTGAGTTCCACCACAAAGTTCAATAGATTGCCCAAAACGAATAGCTCTAACCTCATCACCATATTTTTCTCCAAACAACGCCATTGCACCTTCGTCAATTGCTTGTTGCATTGGTATGTTTCTTTTTTCTTCTAAGGGTAACTTTCCAGCAATTCTTCTGTTTACGAAACTTTCTACATCGCGTAATTGATCTACGGTTAATTTAGAAAAATGAGAAAAATCAAAGCGTAAATATTTAGAATGCACTGCAGAACCCTTTTGTTCTACGTGAGTTCCTAAAATCTCTCTTAAAGCTTGGTGTAATAAATGAGTTGCAGTATGATTACATTCTGTTCTATAGCGCTGCTTTTTATCTACTACAGCTTTCAATGTTTTGCTTAAATGTTTTGGTAAATTTTTAGAAAAATGTATGATTACATTACTTTCTTTCTTTGTGTCTAAAATATAAACAACATCACCATTCGGAACTTCCAAATACCCCTTGTCACCAACTTGTCCACCGCCTTCAGGATAAAAAGGAGTTTTATCAAAAACTAATTGAAACATTTCTCCATCTTTTTTTGAAACAACTTTTCTGTATCTAGTTAGTTTTACAGATGCTTCTAAAGAATCGTAACCAACAAATTCTTCGGCAGAATTTTCTGAAATAATTGTCCAATCATCTGTGCTCATTTCACTAGCAGCACGAGAACGATTTTTTTGCTTTTGTAGTTCTTCGTTAAACCCTTTTTCATCTAAGGTATATCCCTTTTCAGATAAAATTAAAGCAGTTAAATCTACAGGGAATCCGAAAGTGTCATATAATTCAAAAACTTTTTCACCCGAGATTTCCTTTTCTGGTGAATTTGTAATTATTTTATCTAATAAAACTAAACCTTGGTCTAGTGTTCTTAAAAAAGAAGCTTCTTCTTCTTTAATTACGTTTTCTATCAATTGTTTTTGAGCTTTTAATTCAGGAAATGCTATTCCCATTCTTTTGCTCAATACATCAACTAAACGATAAATAAATGGCTCTTTTTTGTCTAAAAAAGTAAATCCGTAACGAATAGCTCTTCTTAAAATTCTACGTATTACATAACCCGCTCCGGTATTACTTGGTAGCTGCCCGTCTGCAATAGAAAAAGCAACTGCTCTTACGTGGTCTATAATTACACGAATTGCAATGTCTGTTTTTTCATCTTTACCATAATTAGTGTTTGTAATTGTTTCAACTTCTCTAATTAATGGCGTAAATACATCTGTATCGTAATTAGATTTTACATTTTGCATTACCATACATAAACGTTCAAAACCCATTCCGGTATCAATATGCTTTGAAGGTAAATCTTCTAAAGTTCCGTTTGCTTTTCTATTGAATTGCATAAAAACTAAGTTCCAGATTTCTACAACTTGTGGATGATCTTCATTGACCAATGTTTTTCCGTCTACAGCAGCTTTTTCTTCTGGAGTTCTTATGTCAACATGGATTTCTGAGCAAGGACCACAAGGACCTTGTTCGCCCATTTCCCAGAAATTATCTTTTTTATTTCCCATCAAGATTCTATCTTCTGGGATAATTTCTTTCCAATAATCGTAAGCTTCTTGATCTAAAGATAAGTTGTCTTTATCATCACTTCCTTCAAAAACGGTTACGTATAAAATGTCTTTATCAATCTTGTAAACTTCAGTTAGTAATTCCCAAGCCCAAGCAATTGCTTCTTTCTTAAAATAATCTCCAAAAGACCAGTTTCCTAGCATTTCAAACATCGTATGATGATACGTATCGTAGCCAACTTCTTCTAAATCGTTATGTTTACCAGAAACACGTAAACATTTTTGAGAATCTGAAATACGATTGTTCTTTGGAGCAGCATTCCCTAAGAAATATTCTTTAAATGGTGCCATACCAGAATTGGTAAACATCAATGTTGGATCATTCTTTAAAACCATTGGTGCAGAAGGCACAATGCTATGTTGTTTTTCTTTAAAAAAGTTTAAAAAAGTAGCTCTAACGTCTTGCGATTTCATCTGTAATATTTTCAATCAATAATAATTTGTAACATTTTGTAAAATTCAGCTACTTATAGTTAGCTATTACAATATGTTTTTGCTCTTAAAAGTTAATTTACCTTTAAATAATTCATCTAAAAAAGGTAGTTGTAAAACATTTTGTAAATTTGCGTGTTTTCTAACTATTAATTAAACAAAAGAGAATACAAAAATAGTACATTTAAGATTATGGCAAAGGTAAAATATTATTACGACGCAGATACTTTATCGTACAGAAAGATTGAACGAAACAAAAAAAGCATTTATAAAAAGATTAGTTTTATAATGTTGGCAGTTGTTTTGGTCGCATTCTTCGGTTTTATTGGTTTTAGTCAGTTTTTAATGTCTCCGAACGAGCGTGCTCAAAAAAGAGAACTAGATAACTTAACATTACATTACGAACTATTAAGTAAACGTATTGATGAAAGCGGAAAGGTTTTAACAGATTTACAAGAAAGAGACAATACAATTTATAGAGTTTATTTTGAAACAAATCCAATTCCAGAAGAGCAACGTAAAGCAGGTTTTGGTGGCGTTAATAGATATCAATATTTAGAAGGATTTGACAATTCTTCAATGATTAAAAAAGCGACAAAGGACATCGATATTTTATCTAAACAACTAGTTGTGCAATCAAAATCGTTAGATGAAATTGTAGAGTTGGCAAAAAATAAAGAAGAAATGTTGGCGTCAATTCCAGCAATTCAACCTGTTGCAAATAAAGAATTAAAAAGAATGGCTTCTGGTTATGGATATAGAGTTCATCCAATTTATAAAACTAGAAAATATCACTGGGGAATGGATTTCTCTGCGCCAAAAGGAACGCCAGTTTATGCAACTGGAAACGGTGTTGTTAGCAAGGCAATTAGAACCAGAAAAGGTTTAGGGAATTATGTAAAAATTGATCACGGTTATGGTTATGTAACTGTTTACGGACATATGGAAAGATATATTGTTCGTAAAAATCAAAAAGTAAAAAGAGGAGACTTAATAGGATATATTGGTACTTCTGGGACTTCAACTGCACCGCATTTACATTACGAAGTGCATAAAGACAACAGAAAAATGAATCCTGTTTATTATTACTTTAACGATTTATCTCCAGAAGAATACGATAGAATGTTAGAGTTAGCATCAAGAGAAAATCAATCTTTAGATTAATGCACGTCGATTTACCAGAAAAAAGGTATTACAAAATAGGAGAGGTTGCTAAAGCTTTTAGTGTAAACACATCTTTAATTCGCTTTTGGGAAAAAGAGTTTGATGTTATCAAACCGAAAAAAAATGCGAAAGGAACTCGTTTATTTACACAAGATGATATTGCCAACTTTAAATTGATTTTCAATCTTGTAAAAGAACGCGGTTTTACATTGGATGGTGCAAAGAAAAAATTGAAAAAAAATCCTGAAAGTACCATTAACAATCACGAAATTATCAGCAGATTAGAAAAAGTAAAAGCTGAATTAAACAATATAAAAAGTCAATTATAAATATTTAAAAGAACACAATTATGAAAAAATGGTTACCACTTATAATTATTGGAGTTTTAATTTTTGCTTTAGTAAGATGGGGAATTAGTATCAACAATACAATGGTTGATATGAAGGGGCAAGCAGAAAAATCTTGGGCAAATGTTGAGAGTTCTTATCAACGTAGAAATGACCTGATAGGGAACCTTGTTAAAACTGTTCAAGGTGCGGCAGATTTTGAAAAAAACACTTTAACAGAAGTGATTAATGCAAGAGCAAAAGCAACTTCTACCACAATTGATGCAGGTAATTTAACACCACAAAAAATGGCAGCTTTTCAACAGGCACAAGCAGGGCTGACAAGTGCTTTGTCTAAGTTGATGGTAGTTGTAGAGCGTTATCCTGATTTAAAAGCAAATCAAAACTTTTTGCAATTGCAAAATCAATTAGAAGGAACTGAAAACAGAATTAATGTTGAAAGAAACAGATTTAATACTTCTGCAGGAGATTATAATATTTACATTCAAAAAATCCCAAAAAACTTTATTGCAAGTTTGGCTGGTTTTGAAAAAATGAGCTTATACGCCTCAGATAAAGGAGCAGATAAAGCACCAGATGTAAATTTTGATTTCAACAAAAAAGAATAATGCCAAAAACAAACGAATTTTTATCTAAAGCTGATGAACAAGAAGTAATTGAAGCAATTCAAAAAGCCGAATTGAATACTTCTGGTGAAATTAGAATCCATATTGAAGGGAAAGCAAATAAAGATGCTTACGAAAGAGCATTGGATGTTTTTAATGAATTAAAAATGTACCAAACAGAGCAAAGAAATGGAGTTTTAATTTATGTGGCTGCGGAAGACAGGAAGTTTGTCATTTGTGGTGATGAAGGCATCAATAATGTTGTTGCTGAAGATTTTTGGGATTGTACAAGAGATACTATTGCTGAAGATTTTAAGAAAGGAAATTTTAAAGATGGTATTGTCTCAGGAATCTTAAATGCAGGAATACAATTGAAACAATTTTTTCCTTGGCAAACTGATGATGAAAACGAATTGTCTAACGAAATTTCTAAAGGATAATGCGTTTAAAAAATAGCTTCAAATTAATACTTGTTTTATTCAGTTTTTTTGCTGTTCAAACCATTGTTGGGCAATATAAAATTCCGGAACTACCCAAAGTACAAACCAGTGTTTACGATTATATTGGGTTACTCTCTACAAATCAAAAAACCAATCTTGAAAAAAAATTAATTCGCTATTCAGATTCAACTTCAACTCAAATAGTAATTGCTATTATTTCAAGAACAGAAGGGGAAGATGTTGGGTTTTTGGCAGCCAATTGGGCACAAAAATGGGGTATTGGTCAAAAAGGAAAAGACAATGGAGTTTTTATCTTAGTGGCTAAAGATGATAGAAGACTTAGTTTGCAAACAGGGTATGGTGTAGAGCACCTATTAACCGACTATATTTCTACAGATATTAGAGTCAATATTATAACTCCTGAGTTTAAAAAAGGCGATTATTATACTGGGTTAGACAAAGGTTCTGATGCAATTTTTAAAGCCTTAAAAGGGGAATTTAAAGAAACGAGAAAACGAAAAAAGAACACCGATTCTAGTTTTTTCAGAATAATACCCATTATCTTTTTTATCATTTTATTCATTATTCTTTCCAACAAAAATAACCGAGGTGGACGAGGTGGTGGAAAACGAAGAAGTGGGTTTTCTATTTTAGATGCAATCATTTTAAGCAATGCCGGAAGAGGTTTTGGTGGTGGCGGAAGCTTTGGTGGCGGTTCATCAGGAGGTAGTTTTGGTGGCGGTGGCTTTGGTGGTGGATTCGGCGGCGGCGGATTCGGCGGCGGAGGATCTTCTGGAGGTTGGTAATCCAAAAAGGACACTAATTTTTTAATTGTAATACACTTGCAGTTACTATTTCATTTCAAATTTTTATCTTAGTAGAAATAATTCTTTTATGAAGAAATTTTTGCTGAACACCGAGAATTACACAGTGTCTTTATTAACTAAAAAGTTAAATAAGGATTATTTGTTTCATAATGTGGCAAAAACTCAGCAAGTTGTAAATTCTATTAAAGAATTAATTAAGGGCGAAAAAATCTCTGAAGTAGACGCTAATATTTTGTTGTTTGCAGCCTGGTTCCATAATGTTGGATTTATCAATAGAAAAGAAAACCATACAGAAGCAAGTGTAAATATTGCAACTACATTTTTAGAAGAATATAACATCGATAATACGATTATAGACGATGTTGTTAGGTTGATTAGAGTTACTAAAACCGAATTAGAAGCAAAAGATCTTTTAGAAAAAATAATGAAAGATGCTGTTTCATTTTACTATGCTGAAACTAGCTTTGTTGATAAAAATGAGCTATTAAAACAAGAGTTAAAGTTGCTTTTTAATTCTGATTATTCTGAATTAGAATGGATTCAGAAGAACATCAACACCTTTGTAAAAGAGCATCGATTTTACACGAATCATGCGCAAGAAAATTGGCAAAATGGAAAAGATAAAAACTTAGCAAAATTGGTAAAAATTGAAAAGAAACTTTTAAACGATAAAACCAATCAAAACAATTTTGAATCTTCTTTTCAAACTCATAACACATTAACAATAAAAGCAACAATTATTCTAGCTGTAAATTCGTTGATGCTTTTTGGGTTGTTAGTTGGTTACTATATATTGAATACTACAATAAAAAACCAAGAAGTATTCATTCCAGTACTTGTGTTACTCTTTTTTAATGTGATTTCTGCTGTTTTAGCACTTATCATTGCTGGACCTTTAAAAGTTAAACAAGCAACAAACAAAGATGTATTGAATCAGCAAATCAACTTTAAAAGAAAAATATTAAAATATACTTATGTGGTTTTTTTTGGCGGGATTATCCTCTCAATAATTGCTTTTGTCTTTAAATAAAAAGGAATTTACTTTTGTCTAAAATAGATGATAATAGGAACACCAGAAAAATCGTAGATCTCTCTCATTTTATTTTCCAAAAATCTTTTGTAAGAATCTTTTACGTATTGAGGTAAATTCGCAAAAAATGCAAATTGCGGCGTTGGTGTAGGCAATTGCATGCAATATTTAATTTTCACAAACTTTCCTTTAATTGCTGGAGGTGGATAACTTTTAATAATCTCTAGCATTGTTTCGTTTAATTTGCTTGTAGTAATTCTATTCTTTCTATTTTGAAAAACAGTTACAGCAGATTCTATTGCTTTAAAAATACGTTGCTTTGTTAAAACTGAAATAAAGATAATTGGCACATCAGTAAATGGTGCAATTTCTTTTCTAATAGCTGCTTCGTAATCTCTAACAGTATTCGTTTCTTTATCAACTAAATCCCATTTATTAACTAAAATTACAACTCCTTTTTTGTTCTTTTCTGCCAACCAAAAAATATTTTGATCTTGACCTTCAAAACCACGAGTTGCATCGATCATTAAAATAATAACGTCAGAATATTCAATAGTTCTAACAGCTCTCATTACTGAGTAAAACTCTAAATCTTCTTTTACTTTTGATTTTTTTCTAATTCCGGCTGTATCAACCAAATTAAAATCAAATCCAAAACGATTGTATTTTGTGTCAATAGAATCTCTTGTTGTTCCAGCGATATCGGTTACAATATTTCTGTCTTCTCCAATTAATGCGTTAATAAAGGATGATTTTCCTGCGTTTGGTCTTCCAACAACAGCAAATCTTGGTAATTCTTCTTTTTCTAAATCAACTTCTTCCGGTTCTGGCATTATTTCCGCTAAAGCATCTAATAATTCTCCAGTCCCACTTCCGTTAATTGATGAAATTGTATGATAATCTCCTAATCCTAAGTTGTAAAATTCAACAGCATCCGCATCACGCATTGCGTTGTCAACTTTATTCACTGCAATAAATATTGGTTTTTTTACTTTTCTAAGCAATTTAGCAACTTCAGAATCCATCGGTGTAATTCCTTGCTCAACATCAACCACAAAAACAATAATATCTGTTTCGTCTAAAGCTAATTGCACTTGCTTACGGATTTCATCTTCAAAAATATCATCAGAACCCACCACATATCCACCAGTGTCAATCACAGAAAATTCTTTCCCGTTCCAATCCGATTTTCCATAGTGTCTATCTCTAGTTACACCACTTACAGAATCTACAATTGCTTCTCTTCGTTGAACCAATCGATTAAATAAAGTCGATTTTCCTACATTTGGTCTCCCTACAATGGCAACAATACTATTATTCATCAAAAAATATTTTTGCAAAGATACTAATTAGGGAATGATATTTGTTTAATTTTAAAGAGTTATAAATCTTACTACTATGAAAAATAATTTAACAGCCATCATTTTTTCAATTGCAATTGTAATTGCAGCATTTTTATTAGGAAACTCTATCATAAATAGGAATAATTCAGATGGAATTATCTCTGTTACAGGATTGGGAAACGCAAATTTCACTTCAGATTTAATTGTTTGGGAAGGTTCTTTTTATAGTGAAAGCAAAAATTTAAAAACAGCATACAATAATTTAGAAAAAGCAAAGAAAATAATTTCTGATTATTTGTTTTCTAAAGGAGTTAAGCAGAATGAATTGGTTTTTAAAGCCGTTGCAAGTAGAAAAAACACCAAAGGAAATTACAACAGCGAAGGAAAATATATTGGTGAACAGTTTTTAGGTTATATTTTAACACAATCGTTGCAAGTAGATTCTAAAGATGTAGAAAAGGTTGAGAAAATATCTAGAAAAATTACAGAGCTATTAAATAAAGGAATTGAGTTTTACTCTCAACCTCCAAGATATTATTATACTAAATTGGCAGATTTAAAATTAGAAATGATTTCTAAAGCAACATCTGATGCAAAATTAAGAGCAGATAATATTGCTTCAAATTCTGGTGGAAAATTAGGGAATCTTATTTCTGCCAAAATGGGGATTTTTCAAATTACGGGTCAGAACTCTAAAGAAACGTATTCTTGGGGTGGAACTTTTAATACGGCTTCAAAATTAAAAACGGCCTCCATTACAATGAAACTTACTTATAAAGCAGATTAATTATGATGAAAGAAACAACAAGCAGTGAAGTTTTTTTAAGACCAAGATTTACAATTGACCTGGATGAAAATCACGAAAAAGTAATTGAAAAATTTAAAAACGAATTAAAAGAAAACAGTTTTCCATTTCGTTTTTCTGATGGACATATTATTATTGATGTTCCAAAAAAGGAAGAACATTTCTGGTCTCCACAATTGAATTTAGAAATTGAAAAATCGGAAGATAACAAAGGTGTTTTAAAAGGGCTATTTGGACCAAAACCACAAGTTTGGACATTGTTTATGTTTATCCATTTTGTTGTTGGAATTTCTTTTTTGATCTTTAGCGTAATGTTATACGTAAATTGGAGTTTAGATGAAGGGTTTATTTTTCCATTAATGATGGTTATATTTTTACCATTATTATGGATTTTGCTATATTTTTTGGGAAGAATTGGTAAAAGTACAGGTCATAAACAAATGAATGATTTACATGAGTTAATGATTTCAATTATCGAGAAATAAACTAATCTTTATACCCAAAACGTTTTAATTGCGTTTTATCGTTTCGCCAATTTTTATTCACTTTAACATATAGTTCCATAAAAACCTTTTTCTCGAAAAATTGTTCTAAATCTTTTCTAGCTTCAGTTCCAACACGTTTTATTGCAGTTCCTTTATGACCAATAATAATTCCTTTTTGAGTTTCTCGTTCTACCATAATAACAGAGCGAATTCTAATAATTTTTTCTTCCTCAACAAATTCCTCAGTTTCTACTTCTACAGAATACGGAATTTCTTTTTTGTAATGCATTAGAATTTTTTCTCTAATCTTTTCATTCACAAAAAAACGTTCTGGTTTATCGGTTAATTGGTCCTTCGGATAAAATGCTGGGCTTTCTGGTAAGCATTCAATAATTTTATTTAAAACAACATCAATATTAAATTTTGCTAAAGCAGAAATGATAAAGACAGATGCATTTGGTACTTTTTCTGTCCAATAAGCAAGTTTCTCTTCTACATCATCTTGATTTGAAGTGTCAATTTTATTCAACAATAAAATAACAGGAATTTTTAAATTGATAATTTTATTGAAAAAGGCTTCGTTTTTTAACTCTTTTTCGCCCATTTCTACCATATAGATTAACACATCAGCATCTTCAAAAGCAGACTTTACAAAATCCATCATAGATTCTTGTAATTGATATGCAGGTTGAATAATTCCTGGCGTATCCGAAAAAATGATCTGATAATCATCATCATTTACAATTCCTAGAATTCTATGTCTTGTTGTTTGTGCTTTAGAAGTTATGATAGATAATTTCTCGCCAACAAGAGCATTCATTAATGTTGATTTACCAACATTAGGGTTCCCAATAATATTTACAAAACCAGCTTTATGTGTCATGCTGCAAAGATAGTTTGTTTTTTGATTTTGCGCCTTTAAAAGATAGGATATTGTAGTTGAGTATTTTAAAATATTTTTTAAAATAAACTTTAATTTTTCTTGCAAAGAAGAATAAAATCGTTGTATCTTTGCATTCCAAATCGCGGGATAGAGCAGTAAGTAGCTCGTCGGGCTCATAACACTCCTTACTGCCTAAATTCACATATTTTTATCGGTTCATTTTCAAGTAGTTACAAATATATAATCCTTTTTGCGTTATACGTGCTACACTCTTGTGTTAGATAAAATTCGACTATCCAAATATTTTAATCTTCATTAATTTTTCTTCTTCTACGTTTAATAAAAGTGGATTGATGTAGTGGTTTTCTAATATCTTCATTGAAGTGTGAGATGACAATAATTTAGGGCACAATGTTTTAGAGTAAATAGAGTTGATTTATGTGGTTCCGTATCCATACCCATACCCATACCCATACCCGTATCCGTATTTATCAATAAATTTATCCGGTTTGGTGTCATCAGTAATAACATAGCCTATGTTTTTTGGCTTAAATTTTTCATTATATTCTATTAGAAAATTCACTAACTTTTTTGATGAGAAATACTTTCTAAAAACATGAATAATAAAGTCTGATTTTTCTAATAATTTTAAAGTATCAACCATCATCATCACTGGCGCAGTATCAAAAACTATGTAATCATATTTTTCCTTTAAATAAGATATTATTTCATCAAATTTATTATGCTCAAAAACATTGTGCCCTAAATTATTTGTTCCAACAAAAAGAGTGTCTAGTTGATTTTCATTTATTTTATATTGTTCAAAAAGCTCTTTAAAATCATTTTCATTATCATAAATAATATCTGTGAGCCCTTTTGCGTTTAATTTGGTATTTTTATTGTCAAATAATTTTGATAAATCAGGATTTCCTAAATCAGTTCCAATAAGAAGTACCTTATTGCCCGTTTTTGCTAAGAAATTTGAAAAATTATAGGCAGTATATGTTTTCCCTTCATCTTTAATACATGATGTAACCATGATTGACAATCCATTTTTGGATTTAGGAATTATCATATTAATATTATGATAAATTCTTTTCATAAGTTCATATTGTATTGATTTAACCTCATTAGATGTCTTATCTTTTGTTAATTTTATGACACCTAAAAAATCAATTCCCTGAAGTTTTTGTTTTAAATATTCTAT
>JAQXEU010000036.1 GCA_029250685.1 Polaribacter sp. | reverse complement strand
TATAATCCTGCAATTTTATCTTCTGCTAAAATCTCGTTTGTTTCTTCTTTTACTTTTTGCAAAACGACTTCTAATTCAGTTGTTGTCATTTCCATTGAAGTAGAAATGTCTTTATCAGCAATTAGATTCAACAATGCTTTGTCTTGTGCTCTTCCAATTGTCATCGCTTCATGATATCCAATATTTGCATTGAATGTCACCATCGAGTATTTTGAAAAATACTCTGTCGGAAAATTCTTTTCCAAATCCATTTCTATTTTTCGCTTTTGTTTGAATAATGGATTCGCAACATGATCTTTCATCTCATGAAAATTATCAATTGCTAAATCTGCAATGGCGTCTGTATCTTCTTTTCTGGCTTTTTCGTAGGTTTTAAAAACTGAATCCCAATCTTCTAAATTTTGATTTAATATATCATCAAAAACGACCACATCTTCAAACGAAGCATTCATTCCTTGTCCGTAAAACGGAACAATTGCATGTGCAGCATCACCCATTAAAATCGTATTATTTTTATAACTCCAAGGTGAACATTTTACAGTTCCTAAAGCGCCTGTTGGATTGCTAAAAAATTCGTCTTTTATATTGGGAATTAACGCCAACGCATCTGGGAATTCATTTTCAAAAAAGGTTGAAATATTTTCTTCGGATGTTAAGTTATTGAAATTATACTCGCCTTCATCAAAACTTAAAAACAAGGTTACTGTAAAGCTTCCGTCCATATTTGGTAGCGCAATTAGCATATAATCGCCACGTGGCCAAATGTGTAAATGCCCATCACTTATTTGATGCTTTCCGTTTTTATCAGCTGGAATTTCCAATTCTTTATATCCATGAGTTAAATAATTTTGCGAATAGCTAAACAAAAATTTACGCTCTAAATAATAGCTTTTTCTTAATACAGAACCTGCACCATCTGTTCCAAAGACCACATCAGAATTTATAGTTAGTGCTTCTTTCGTTTTGTAATCTTCAAAAGTTGCAGTGGTGTTTTCAATATCAATAGCAATACATTTTTTATTAAAATGGATACTTACATTTTCGTGCTTTTCGGCTTCCGTTAAAAGAATTCCATTTAAATCTCCTCGAGAAATCGAATTGATATATTCTTTTTCTCGACCAGAATAATTAGAGGCAAATGTATTTCCTTTGGTGTCATGCATTAATCTACCGTACATCGGAATGCAAATTTCTCTTGCTTTCTCTTCTACTCCAGCTAATCGTAACGCTTTAAACCCACGGTCTGACAATGCTAAATTGATAGATCTTCCTGCAGAAATATCTGTAACTCTTAAATCGGGTCTACTTTCATAAACCTCCACTTTAAAACCTCTTTGTGCTAATCTTAGTGCTAACAATGAACCGCAAAGTCCAGCACCAATTATTAATATATTTTCTTGTTCTTTCATTTTATTTTCATTCCATATTTATCATACTCAACAGTAAAAGAGTTGAAATTCACTACATAATGTTCGTCTTTATAATAATCTTCAAACTCAACTTCATTGTTCTTTAAGTAAAAAATCAATTCAGCTCTTGTTTCTTTAGAGTTTATCAAGTTTTTAAAATCTTCATCTTCTATTATGAATTCGTTAGAATTTTGTTCTGAAGAATTGTTTTCATTGAAATTATACAACCAGAGACCACTGGCAAAAACCAATAGAAAAAGGAAACTAAACTTCATTTTTTTATTCACTACAATAATCCTTTTAAAATTGACACCATTTTAAAAACATCTTCAAAACTATTATACATCGGCACAGGCGCACAACGAATCACATCGGGTTCTCGCCAATCTGTAATGATATTGTTTTCTGTTAATTTTTGATGTAGCCTTTTATCAGCATTTTTTACTTGAATTGATAATTGACAACCGCGCTCGTTTGGATTACTTGGGGTGATAATTTTTATATCATCAGCATCAATTTGATTGATTAAAAACTCAAAATATCCTGTTAGTTTTTCTGATTTAGCACGTAAGTTTTCCATTCCAACTTCAGCAAACATATCCAACGACGCTTTAATTGCTGCCATTGATAATATGGGTGGATTTGACAATTGCCAACCTTCTGCACCTGGCATAACATCAAATGGTTGACGCATATTAAAACGTGTTTCTTTATTGTGATTCCACCAACCAGAAAAACGTGGTAAATCTTTATTATGAGCGTGTTTTTCGTGCACAAATAACCCGCCTAAACTTCCTGGCCCAGAATTTAAATATTTGTATGTACACCAAGCGGCAAAATCTACTCCAGAATTATGCAAATCTGGCGAAATATTTCCTGCGCCATGCGCTAAATCAATTCCAACAAAACACTCTTTCGAATGCCCGATTTCTGCAATTCTTTTCAAATCTAAATACTGACCCGTATAATAATTTACGCCGCCAATTAACAACAATGCAATTTCATCACCTTGTTCAGAAACAATGTTTTCTAAATCTTCAATATTTAATAATACTTCTCCTTTTCTTGGTTTCCATTCAATCAATCCTTCTTCTACATCAAAACCATGAAACTTTAATTGCGATTGCACCGCATATCTATCCGAAGGAAAAGCATCTGATTCAATGACAATTTTATGTTTCTTTTTTGTTGGTTGATAAAATGACACCATTAACAAATGCAAATTTGTCGTTAGTGTATTCATCACCACAACTTCTAAGGGTTTTGCACCCACAATTTTCGCCATCGATTCTGTTAAAAATTCGTGATAAGGCATCCAAGGATTTTTGGCTTCAAAATGACCTTCTACACCATAATTTGCCCAATCATCTAATTCTTGCTGAATGTATTTCTGTGTGTTTTTTGGCTGCAACCCTAATGAGTTCCCTGTAAAATACAACCAATCGTTTCCGTTTTTATCTTTCGGGATATGAAATTGATCTCGTAAGTGAGAAAGCGAATCTTCTTTATCTTGTTGTTGTGCGTATTGTAGATTATTTTGGTAAGTCATCTAAAAAATGGTTATCCTCAAATATAAGATTATTCGAGAAATCAATTTGAATATTTTTACGATTTTGTACATTAGCAAAAAACATATCAAATGAAATCTTTTAAAATCACTTTTGTACTTCTTTTAAC
Source organism: Polaribacter sp. (assembly GCA_029250685.1). GTDB lineage: Bacteria > Bacteroidota > Bacteroidia > Flavobacteriales > Flavobacteriaceae > Polaribacter. Next base: position 7,132 of record JAQXEU010000036.1, on the reverse strand, counting down.
TGTATTAGTTTCATGTAAAGATGTATCTAATTCAATTTCAGAATTAGAAACTATTCATTCAGATTTAAAACAACAATTTGCACCAGACAAACGTGTAGAATTATTCGATATAAAATTTGACAACATCAATAATCAAGTGGTGTTAAAAGGGGAAACAACGACAAAAAAAGCTTTTGATATTTTGATTGAGAATCTTGAAAAGAAAAACATTTCATTTAAAAACGAAGTGAGAATCTTACCTGATTCTGCAGTTGGAGACAGAAAATTTGCATTAGGAAATAATTCTGTAATTAACATTAGATCAAATCCAAGACATTCTGCTGAACTAGGAACACAAGGTTTATTAGGAATGGAATTAAAAGTATTGGATAAAAAAGGAAGTTGGTACAGAGTGCAAACTCCTGACAATTATATTTCTTGGGTAGATGGTGGTGGAATTGAAAGAATAACAGCGGTAGAATTACAGTCTTGGAACCAAAAAAACAAACTGATTTATACAGAAAACTTTGGTTTTGTGTACGAAGAGAAAAACACAAAATCGATGCGTGTTTCTGACATTTCTTTTGGCGGAATTTTAGCCATTAAAAAAGAACATGATACTTTTTATGAAGCAGAATATCCTGATGGAAGAATTGGTTTTGTAAAAAAAGAAGAAGCTGTTTTATATAATTCTTGGTTAAAAAACAACCCATCAAATGCAAATTTCATAGAAGAATCTGCAAAAACAATGTTAGGCGTTCCTTATTTGTGGGGAGGAACTTCACCAAAAGGAAACGATTGTAGTGGCTTTACAAAAACGGTGTATTTAATGAACGGATTTGTAATTCCGCGTGATGCTTCACAACAAATTACTGCTGGAAAAATTGTAGACGAAAATTTAAAATTTGAAGGTTTAGAAAAAGGCGATTTAATGTTTTTTGGAACGCCAGCAAAAAATGGTAAAAAAATGCGTGTTACACATGTTGGAATTTGGCTTGGGAACAACAAAGGAGAGTTTATTCATTCTGCAAGTAATGTGCATTTAAGTTCTGTAAACGAAAATGAAAAACATTACGACAAGTTTAATACCAATAGATATTTAGGAAGTAGACGTTATTTAGGGGTTAAAGATGATATGATTATAGATTTGAAAGAGTCTTTGATTGTGAAACCTTAATACAATACTCTAAATTTTATCGTTCCATCTACGCTTTTTAATTTTTGAATTAACGTTGGATTGTATGCTTTGTCAATATCTGTCATTACATAACCAATGCTTGTATCTGTCGATAAATATTGTGCTGTAATATTACTTTTTGATTTTGCTAAAATCTTATTTATTTCTGCCATAACACCAGGTTTGTTTTGATGAATATGTAAAAAACGATGTGTGTTTTTATATTCAGGTAATTTAATATTCGGAAAATCAATTGCACCAATAGTATCTCCAGAGTTGATGAAATTCAATATTGATTTTGTAGTTTTCTTGATGGATTTCTTCAACTTAAAAACCACGATTCCTTTTTCTTTATAAAGAGCAGAATCAATGTTTACTTTCGCAGAACTAAAGTCTCCAATTGCTAATAACTTATCTGAAGCATGTATCATTCCAATCGTAATTTCTACTGAATATGTTCCTAGCACATGAACATTTTCTAGTTTATCAATTATTTCTTGTTCAGAACTATTTTTAGAAATCGTCTCTACTGAAAACCCTTCTTCAGAAAATTGTTTTGCAACCGCAGAATCAACATCATCAAAGAGTAAAATATGAATTCGATTTTTAGGATATGAAATACTTCTTGGTAACTTATTTACAAATAAAAATTCATCTAAATTTGGTGCAATAAAATCGGCATTTTCTGTAGTTTTATCTCTAGAAACATTTTCTGTGTACGCAAAAAACTTGTGTGCAATTCCAGCTTCTCGAGTAACATAATCACTATAACCATCGCCAATAACTTGAATTTCTCCTTTTAATTTTAAATTGCGTAAACATTCTATTTTTCCGTTGTGTTTAGAAAGCGGATTTTCTGTATCAAAACCTACAATTACATCATTTTTATCATACTCAAAAGTGTTTGCATAAACACGATTTGCTGGAATATTATATTTAGCAACAATCGGAATGATGAATTCTTTAAACCCAGCAGAAATTACATAAATATCTTTTGAATATTTCTCAAAAAACTCTTTATTTCTTTCAATTGACAAAGAAACTTTTTTACGTAATTCTTTTATCAATTTTGGTAAGTCAGATTTGGTTGCTTGTAATAATTTGATACGTTTTTCTAAAGACTCTGTAAACGAAATTTCGCCGTCAATTCCTAAATTGGTTATGTCTATGATTTCTTGAATAACCGCATCTTTATTTGGGTTTTTAGCCAACGTAATTTCAGCCAAAATATCTAAAGCTTCTACTCTAGTTAACGTACTATCAAAATCGAAAACGTAATTTCTTTGCATCAAAAATTTAAATTGTAATCATTAATAATATCCACCAAAAAATTGGTAAAGACTCTACCCAAAACGAACTATAATACTTAGATTGATTTTCTTTTGCACGCATTAAAAATAGCATTGGTAGCAAAGAAAATCCTAAGAAAATATTTTTTGATGTTGTTTGAGCAGAAATTAAAAACTCAATAACTAATGCAAAAAGCAATAATACAAATCCGAGTTTCTTAGTGTTTTGAATTCCGATTTTTCTCGGAATGGTTTGCAACGAAATTACATCGTATTTAATATCTCTAATATCAAAAGGTAAAATCAATACACAAACTAATAAAAATCTTTGTAAAAAAAGCAATGATACTTTTTGATAATCTACAATATCGTGTGCATCAAAAATTGGCACAACAACGGTAACTCCTGCCCAAACCAACGCAACAACAATAATTTTTAAGTAACTTATGTTTCGTAAATTTTTTTGGAATCCGCTTAAAAAAGGAATCGCATATAAAATGGTTAACAAACCAAAACCTACTAACAAAAAAAGTGTTTTTATCGACAATTGAAATCCGAAATAACACATCAACAAAAAACTCAATAAAGAGAAAATTTGAATAATTTTTAAATCGTCGGCTAAACTTCTGTGATGAAATTTTGCAATTCCGAAATACTTTACAAAATTATATCCTGTAATTGTTGCAAAAAAAATGAAAAAACTAAAAGCGTTATTGCTTTCGAGTTCAAAATAAATTCCGGTTATTTTCACAAAAGAAAAAACCGCAAAAGCAACGTGAATGCTAGCGTTTAAATAAAAATCGAAAAGCTTTTTCAAAAAAGTCATATTACAAAAATAGCATTTATGTTAACAACCTAATTATTTGGTTCATAAAATGTTGTTTTTAATTAATTTGGATTATAAAATATTCTCGAATTTTAATTACTTTTGATGTGCAAAAGACAACATAAAACAACGAACAATGAACACAAATTCATTTCAAATAAGACATATTGGTCCAGATTCTTCTGAACAAAAAGAAATGTTATCAGCAATTAAAGCTGACACCTTAAATCAATTGATTTCAGAAACAATTCCTGATGATATTCGTTTAGAAAAAGAGTTAGATCTAGAGGCAGCTATGAGCGAATATGAGTACTTAAATCATATTAATGAGTTAGCTTCAAAAAATAAAGTCTTTAAAAGTTATATCGGTTTAGGATATCATGAAGCGATTGTACCAAGTGTAATTCAACGAAATATTTTAGAGAACCCGGGTTGGTACACTGCGTACACGCCGTATCAAGCAGAAATTGCACAAGGACGTTTAGAAGCGTTATTAAATTACCAAACAATGGTTTGTGATTTAACAGGAATGGAATTAGCAAATGCTTCTTTGTTGGATGAAGGAACTGCAGCTGCAGAAGCAATGGCATTGTTATTTGATGTTAGAGAAAGAGCACAAAAGAAAGCTGGAATTTCTAAGTTCTTTGTTTCGGAAGAAATTTTACCACAAACTTTATCAGTTTTACAAACACGTTCTACACCAATCGGAATTGAATTGGTTATTGGAAACCATGAAGAATTTGATTTTTCTGAGCAGTTTTTCGGAGCGATTTTACAATACCCTGGGAAACATGGACAAGTTTATGATTATTCAGATTTTGTTGCAAAAGCAAACGAAAACAACATAAAAGTTGCCGTTGCTGCTGATATTTTATCATTGGTAAAATTAAAAGCGCCCGCAGAATTTGGAGTTGATGTAGTCGTTGGAACTACGCAACGTTTCGGAATTCCGTTAGGTTATGGTGGTCCTCACGCAGGATATTTTGCAACTAAAGAAGCTTACAAAAGAAGTATCCCTGGAAGAATTATTGGAGTAACAAAAGATGTTGATGGCAAAAGAGCTTTGCGTATGGCTTTGCAAACACGCGAGCAACATATTAAAAGAGAAAAAGCAACTTCTAACATTTGTACTGCACAAGTTTTATTAGCTGTTATGGCAGGAATGTATGCTGTTTACCATGGAAAAGACGGATTACAATATATTGCTGATAAAGTTCATTCTTCAGCAGTAACATTATCAAATGCTTTAACTGACTTAGGATTTGAGCAAATAAACTCCTCATACTTTGACACAATTACTTTAAAAGTAGATGCGAAAAAGTTAAAAGCGGCTTCAGAGTCAAACGGAATCAACTTTAATTATATTGACAACGAAACTGTTTCTATTTCTGTAAACGAAACCGTTTCGTTAAAAGAAATAAATGACATTATTAATTGTTTTACTAAGGCATTTGGTTTAAACAGTGCTTTTTTAATTAAATTTTCTTCATCAAGTAAGATCACAAAAAACGCTCAGAGAAATACAACTTTCTTAGACAACGAAGTATTTAATACGTATCGTTCTGAAACAGATATGATGCGTTATATCAAAAAATTAGAACGTAAAGATTTAGCGTTAAATCACTCTATGATTTCTTTAGGATCTTGTACAATGAAGTTAAATGCCGCTTCAGAAATGTTGCCTTTGAGTAATCCACAATGGGGGAATATTCATCCTTTTGTTCCGATGAATCAAGCAGAAGGATATCAAGAAGTTTTAAAAAAATTAGAACATCAATTAAATATTGTAACTGGTTTCGCTGGTACTTCTTTACAACCAAATTCTGGTGCACAAGGAGAGTTTGCTGGTTTAATGACCATTAGAGCATATCATCAATCAAACGGAGATCATCACAGAAACATCTGTTTAATTCCTGCTTCTGCACACGGAACAAATCCTGCATCAGCAGTAATGGCCGGAATGAAAGTTGTGGTTACTAAAACTGCAGATAACGGAAATATTGATGTAGAAGATTTACGTGAAAAAGCAATTTTACATAAAGATAATTTAGCTGCATTAATGGTAACATACCCATCAACTCATGGGGTTTTTGAAAGTGCAATTAGAGAAATTACACAAATTATTCACGATAACGGCGGACAAGTTTATATGGACGGTGCAAATATGAATGCACAAGTTGGGTTGACAAACCCTGCTACAATTGGCGCAGATGTTTGTCACTTAAATCTACATAAAACATTTGCCATTCCTCACGGAGGTGGTGGACCTGGAGTTGGTCCCATTTGTGTTGCTCCACAATTAGTGCCATTCTTACCAACAAATCCAATTGTAGAAACTGGCGGAGAAAATGCAATTACAGCAATTTCTGCTGCACCTTGGGGTTCTGCTTTGGCATGTTTAATTTCTTACGGATATATTACCATGCTAGGAGCAAAAGGATTGACAGACTCTACAAAGAAAGCCATCTTAAACGCAAACTACATGAAAGAGCGTTTTCACGGACATTACGAAACGTTGTACACTGGAGAAATGAACAGGGCAGCGCACGAAATGATTTTAGATTGTAGAGATTTTAAACAACACGGAATTGAAGTGGTAGACATCGCTAAACGATTGATGGATTATGGATTTCACGCACCAACAGTTTCATTTCCTGTTGCAGGAACTTTAATGGTAGAACCAACAGAATCTGAAAGTAAAGCTGAATTAGATCGTTTTTGTGACGCCATGATTTCTATTAGAAAAGAAATTGAAGTTGCTACAAAAGAGGATACTAACAATCCGCTAAAAAACGCACCGCATACACAAGAAATGCTAACTGCTGATGAATGGGTTTTTCCGTATTCTAGAAAGCAAGCAGCATTTCCTTTAGCATATATTGCTGATAATAAATTTTGGCCTTCTGTTAGACGTGTTGATGATGCCTTTGGTGATAGAAACTTAATTTGCTCTTGTAACCCAATTGAAGATTATATGTAGCAGACAATGTCTGCTAATAAGTATTTAAAACCGTTTATGTGCTGAACTTGTTCTGTATCTGAGCGGTTTTTTTATTTTGTTTTTTTCTTTATCTTTATAAAAATAGATAAAATCATAAGAAACTAACGATATCCCGTAAATATAATGGGGATAACATCATAAAATATACATATATAACGAGTTGGCATTAATAAAACCAAACTAAGTAACCTTTAGACTGAATGAAATACAAATGCATAATTTTTGATTGTGATGGAGTTCTTGTAGATAGCGAAGGAATTTCAAATAGAATACTTGTTGAAATGGCAAATTCTGTTGGAGCAAAAATAGAATTGAAATATGCTCTTGAAAATTTTGCAGGAAAATCTTTAAAAAGTGTTTTTGAACATATTGAGAAATTAATAGAAAAAAAAGTGCCTGATTCTTTTGAGAAAGAATATAGGAAAAAGACGTTTAAAGCATTTAAAACGGAATTAAAACCGATTAGAGGAATACATAATTTATTGAATGAAATTTCTGTCCAATACTGTGTAGCATCAAGTGGTCCAACCGAAAAAATAAGATTGAATTTAACGACAACCAAACTAATCGAAAAATTTGAGAATAAAATATTTAGTTCTTATGAAATTGGAAGTTGGAAACCCAATCCAGAAATCTTTGAATATGCTGCTGAAAAAATGGGTTTTAAACCTAATGAATGTGTTGTGATTGAAGATAGTATGGCTGGAATAATAGCCGCAAGAAAAGGCGGGTTTGATGTATTTGGATTTACTAATGAAGAAAATAAAAAAGATTTTGAAAACGAAGGAGCAAAAGTGTTTTTTGAGATGGGAGAACTGAATGAATTATTAACTGAAATAAATTACTAATGCCAACACCGT
>JAQXEU010000034.1 GCA_029250685.1 Polaribacter sp. | reverse complement strand
GGACAAACTGGTATTATGATTGCTGGAAAGGGGATTCCTATTGATGCCGTAGTTGCTGATTTTATTTCGGGAGCCGCAGAACTTTTATCTCCAGATAATGATTCGAATCATTGGGATGTTATTGAAGGACAAGGAGGCATTTTTCATCCAGGGTATGGAGCAGTAAGTATGGGGCTTCTAGTTGGTTCACAGCCAGATGCTTTTGTTGTTTGTCATGAAGTTGGAAGAGACCAGATTATGGGATGGCCGAATTTCACTACACCTACCATTAATGAAGTCATTGAGCGAACAATACAAATAGGTAGCCTTACAAACAGGGGCATAAGGTGTGTTGGGATTAGCGTGAATACTTCTAGTTTGAATCCAGAAGAACGCGAAAATTATTTAAATAAGCTATCCAAAGAAGTTGGGCTTCCGTGCGTTGATCCACTTAAAAATGGCACTCAAAAAATCATCGATTCCTTAAACATAGTATTTAATAATAAGTAAAAATTTGGCTAGAAATTAAGACGAGTACATATCAAATAGCGATTTAATTAGAGATGATTCGTTGGATTAAATCATATGAGGAATTACAAACAAATAATACAAAATCAGTAAAATAACTGCAAAAATATTTAAGAGAATTCCTGCTTTTACCATTTCACTCACTTTTACATAACCACTTGCAAAAACAATGGCGTTTGGCGGTGTTGCCATTGGTAACATAAACGCACAACTACTTGCCATCGTAACAGGAATTAATACGTTTAATATTGGAATGTTTAATCCGATTGCGATTCCTGCCACCACTGGGGCTAATACCGAAATCAATGCTACATTACTCATTAATTCTGTCATAAATAACATTAGAATAATCAATAGAGAAACGGTAATTGTTATATTAAAATCACCAGATTTAATCGCTTCAGTAATTACATCTACCAAACCACTTGCATCCATTCCTTTTGCCAACGCTAAGCCTCCACCAAAAAGCAATAAAATTCCCCAAGCTAATTTTTCTGTGTCATTCCATTTTAAAATAAATGTCCCTTTTTTAATGCTCAATGGAATTGCAAACAATGCCAAAGCTCCAATTAAACTTATTGCGGTATCAGATAAATTTAGTTGTGGAAAAAACTTATTTATGATTGTTCTTGTGATCCATAAAAAAACTGTGATTGCAAAAATAGTTAGCACTCTTTTTTCTTGTTTTGATATTGGACCTAGTTTTTTTATTTCATCAGATATTAAATTTGCTGACGATGAAAATTGAATATGATTGCAAGGAAACATCCATTTTACCAAAACCAAATAACACAAACCAACCATAATAATTGAAAAAGGCAAACCGAATGTCATCCATTTTAAAAATGAGATTTCTATTTGATATTGATTCTCTAACAGCCCTATCAAAACCGAATTTGGCGGTGTTCCAATAACTGTTGCGATTCCTCCAGAATTTGCAGCAAAAGCAATTCCTAGCATCACACTTAACGCAAAGTTTTTATCTCCTTTTGTAAATCCATCTTCATCATCTATTAATAATCTTATAACGGAAATGGCAATGGGTAACATCACAACGGTACTTGCTGTATTGCTAATCCACATACTCATAAAAGCGGTTGCAATCATAAAGCCAAGCACTACCTTGTTTGGTGTTCTTCCAGTAATTTTGATAATATTTAAGGCAATTCTTTTGTGGAGATTTACTTTTTCTAAAGCTAATGCCAGAACAAACCCACCAAAAAATAAAAATATTATTGGGCTTCCGTAATTATTACCAACTTCTGCAATTGGCATTACATTTATTAAAGGAAAAAGTATTAATGGTAATAAAGCTGTTACGGCTATGTTTACAGATTCTGTAATCCACCAAATAACCATCCAAAGTGCGACAGCAATAACAGCATCCGCTTTTTCAGAAACTAAAACAGTTGGTAAATTTTGTATGATGAAAAATAATATTGGCCCTAAAAAAAGTCCAATTTTCTTAGAAGTACTCATTAATTTTTTTCTTGTTTTACTTTCCAGTAAGTAACATTTTCTATACTAACTTTCTCCAAGGTTTCTCTGTCTGTTGCTCGTTTTCCTGATTTTATCAAATCTAAAACATCTGCGATTATTGTACTTGTTGTTGAATTATTAACGTTATAAATATACAAAAATGAAAAGGTAAATTAAAATTTCAAGGACTAATGAAGAAGCAGCTTATTTTAAAATACTTTTTACAATTTTTAAATGATGATTTGTATGTGTATCTAAAAAACGGACTACTCTAAACTTATTTGTGTTTCCAAATAAAGGATGTTTAAAATAAGCATTCTCATTCAAATTTTGTATTGCTTTTACATTTTGTTTAGCTTCTGTTAACTGTGCAATAATATCTGTTATTAAAATAACTTTTGGTGGGTTCACATATTTAGGTGCTTTGGCTTTTCCTCTTGGAAAAAAACCAAGTTTTAGGAATACTTTTCCTAAAAACTTAAAATTGTTTTCATATAATGTTGGATCTGAATTCTCCATACTTTTTACCACAGAGTTGATTACTTTTAAACTATGATCTAAATGCCAAGCAACAGGTACTTTTGAAACATTCTTATTTGTTTCTTCGTAATTTGGAATATAACTTTCTAAAAGCGCTAATCTGTTTTCTAAGACTGAAGTGTTTACTGTTTTCATTTAGGGTTTATTTTTTTTGAAAGGTACTTAAAAGAAAAACCCTCACAAATTAATGTAAGGGTTTTTGTATTCTAATGAGATTCTGAAACAAGTTCAGAATAACGTTTTAGTATCTATAATGTTCAGGTTTATAAGGACCATCTACGGTTACACCAATATATGATGCTTGATCTGAACGTAATTCAGTTAACTCAACACCAATTTTAGCTAAGTGTAATTTTGCTACTTTTTCATCTAAATGCTTAGGTAACATGTATACTTCGTTTTCGTAAGCATCTCTATTATTCCATAATTCTAATTGTGCCAAAGTTTGGTTTGTAAATGAGTTAGACATTACAAAACTTGGATGACCAGTTGCACAACCTAAGTTTACTAGACGTCCTTCAGCTAAAATGATAATATCTTTTCCTGCGATATTATATTTATCAACTTGAGGTTTGATAGTATCTTTTGTGTTTCCGTGGTTTCCATTTAACCAAGCCATGTCAATTTCGTTATCAAAATGACCAATGTTACAAACAATAACTTTGTCTTTCATAGCTTCGAAATGACGCCCTTGAATAATATCTTTATTTCCAGTAGTTGTAATAATGATATCAGAATTACCAACAACAGTTTCTAATTTCTTTACTTCAAATCCGTCCATTGCAGCTTGTAAAGCACAAATAGGATCAATTTCTGTAACTGTAACAATTGAACCAGCTCCTTTAAAAGATGCAGCTGTTCCTTTTCCAACATCACCGTAACCACAAACAGTTACACGTTTACCTGCTAACATAATATCAGTTGCTCTTCTAATTGCATCAACTGCAGATTCCTTACATCCGTATTTATTATCAAACTTCGATTTTGTAACAGAATCGTTTACGTTAATTGCTGGCATTGGTAAAGTTCCTGCTTTTACTCTATCGTATAAACGGTGAACTCCAGTTGTAGTTTCTTCTGATAAACCATTAATTCCTGCAGCTAATTCTGGAAAACGATCTAAAACCATGTTTGTTAAATCTCCACCATCATCTAAAATTAAGTTTAATGGTTTTTCATCTTCTCCAAAGAATAAAGTTTGTTCAATACACCAGTCAAATTCTTCTTCTGTCATATCTTTCCAAGCATACACAGCAGTTCCTGCGGCAGCAATTGCAGCAGCAGCTTGGTCTTGTGTAGAGAATATATTACAAGAACTCCAAGTTACTTCAGCTCCTAATGCTTGTAAAGTTTCAATTAAAACAGCAGTTTGAATTGTCATGTGTAAACACCCTGCAATTCTTGCACCTTTTAAAGGTTGTTCATTTTTATATTCTTCTCTCAAAGACATTAATCCCGGCATTTCTGCTTCGGCTAATTCAATCTCTTTTCTTCCCCAATCAGCTAAAGAAATATCCTTAACTTTAAATGGTACGTAAGTCGCAGTTTTTGTGCTCATATTTTGTATATTTATATTCAATAATTTTCGAGCTGCAAAGTTACGACATACATTTTAAAAAATATGCCTCTTCATAAAAGTTTAACGATTAATAATTCTACTAAAGTATTGATTTGGAACATACAAGAAGACTATACTGATTTGTCTAACGGAATTTCTTTAACAACTGCAAATCAAACTCGTGTTGATAGTATGAAATCAGAATTACATCAAAGAGGTTTTTTAAGCATTCGTCACTTGTTAAAAGAAGTTGGTTTGGTTGATGCTGATTTGGTTTATGATGAATTTGGAAAACCGCATTTAAAAAACGGAAAATTCATTTCTATTACACATTCCTTTACTTTTTCTGGAATTATTGTTTCTGATGTTCCTGTTGGAATTGATATTGAAAAGCAACGCGATAAAATCTTAAAAATTGCGCATAAATTCACCCCTTTTCAAGAATACAAAACCATTGCAAATCATGATGCATTGATTAGTAAACTAACGATTGTTTGGGGCGCAAAAGAATCTTTGTATAAAATTTATGGAAAGAAAAAATTACGTTTTTTAGAACATATTTATATAGAAGATTTTAAATTTGAAAACGAAAAAACTACCGGAGAAATTAGATTTGAAAATGAAACACAATCTTATCATGTGCATTTTTTAGAGTTCGACGGATTTACTTGTGTGTACGCTTTATAAATGAATTCGATCTACCAAAACATTTTATTGGCAAAAAAAGAGAGCAAAAAATTACTTGCTGTTTTGATTGATCCTGAAAAAATGGAAGTTGAAAATATTCCTTTATTTTTTGAAAAAATGCATCAATCAATTGCAACACATATTTTTGTTGGTGGAAGTACCGATAAAAATAATCAAACTGAAACGATAGTTTCTGTAATTAAAGAATCGACGAGTTTACCTTTACTATTATTTCCTGGTGACACAAATCAGATTACAAATATAGCAGACGGAATTCTCTTTCTAAGTTTACTTTCAGGCAGAAATCCAGAATATTTAATTGAGTAACAAATTAAGGCTGTGCTGATTTTAAAACAAACCAATTTAGAGATTTTACCAACTGGGTATATTTTAATTGACGGAGGAAAAGAAACAGCTGTTCAGAAAGTAAGCAATACAAAACCAATTGCACAAAATAATATCGATTTGATTTTGAATACTTCTTTAGCTGGAGAATTTACTGGTAAAAAACTAATATACCTTGAAGCCGGTTCTGGAGCCACAGTGCCTGTGGGCGCAAACATAATTAAGAAATGTGAATCTCAACTAAATATTCCACTAATTGTTGGTGGCGGAATTCAAACAAAAAAACAATTAGAAACCGCTTTTAACGCTGGAGCAGATATCGTTGTTATTGGAACCGCTTTTGAAAAAGATATTTCATTTTTCAATCAACTAAAAAAGTAAAATTCCTATTTGGTGGCTATCCTAAGAAATAATGAGTGAAAAAACGAAACTGCGAAGCGTAGCTTCAAGCATAAGTTTTGATAATGAATGGTGCAAAGCAATTTCCTATGGATAGAATTGATTTTTTGGTTCGTTTTGTATCAAGACAAAATGAACAAAACAAAAGAAAGTTATACTTTTACATTTTAAACAAAACCTTTTGAATTCAATTATAGATTTCTTTTTAGAACCTTACCAAGATGCAACAGTTTTTGATGTTTCTATTGAAGCTGTCGCTGCTATCTTCGGAATCTTAAGTGTTTGGTACGCGAAAAGAGAAAAAATACTAGTGTATCCAACAGGAATCATAAGCACTGCTTTATACATTTATATTTGTTACAAGTTCGTTTTATATGGAGATGTAATTGTCAATTTTTATTATACGGCAATGAGTATTTATGGCTGGTATATGTGGTCAAAAATTAATAGCAATCAACAGCAAATTGAAATAACCAAGACCAATAATTTAGATAAATTAAAAACAGTTGGAATTTTTATTTTTACATCTGTTTTTGTGATTTTTGTCTATCGTTATTATAATGTAATGCCAAATAATTTAGGACTTTCAGAAAGTATTTCTTTTGCTTTTGAAAATCTAACCTCTGGTAATTTAGAGCAATTTAGAATTGCAACGCCTTTTTTAGACACGTTTACAACAGGGATTTTCTTTGCTGCAATGTGGTTGATGGCAAATAAAAAAATAGAACATTGGTCTTTTTGGATAGCTGGAAATATTGTTTCTATTCCACTTTATTTTGTAAAAGGATTAGGTTTTACAGGTTTACAATACACAATTTTCTTAATTTTGGCATTTCAAGGATATAAAGCATGGAAAAACAGCTTAGACAGCAACCAGCAAACATTATAAAAATCGTTTTATTCGGTCCAGAATCTACCGGAAAAACTACACTTTCTAAACAATTAGCACGTCATTACAATACCGTTTGGGCACCAGAATTTGCACGTGAATATTTGCAAAAAAAATGGAACAACGAACGTAAAACTTGTGAAGCTGACGATTTAGTTCCGATTGCAATTGGGCAAATGGAAATTGAAAATAGATTAGCAAGAAAAGCAGATAAAGTATTGATATGCGATACTGATTTACTAGAAACCAAAGTATATTCAGAAGAATATTATGGCGGATTTGTAGATCCTTTATTAGACAAAGCAGCGAAAAATAATTCGTACGATTTATATTTACTAACCTACATTGATACGCCTTGGGAAGAAGATGATTTACGTGACAGACCAGAATTGAGAAGAGAAATGTTTGATGCTTTTGAAACTGCATTAAAAAAACACAATCGTCCTTACATTTTATTAGAAGGCAATAAAGAAACCAGGTTAAAATTTGCTGTAAATACAATTGATGAAATCATTGCAAACAGAAAAAACTTAACCTCATTCTCTAAAAGTTTAGAGAAATAACAACTGATTTTGAATATAGAAAAACTCATAAAAGAACTCAATTTTAAAGCAACCAGAAGTTCTGGTGCTGGAGGACAACATGTAAATAAAGTATCGTCTAAAATTGAATTGTTTTTTGATTTAGAAAATTCAGCTGAATTTTCTGAGGAACAAAAAAAATTGTTACTTAAAAACTTAGTAACTCGACTTACAAAAGAAAACATATTGCTTTTAACTTGTGATGAAAGTAGAAGCCAACATAAAAATAAAGAACTGGTCATTAAACGTTTTTTAGAAATTATTACACAAGGATTAATCATTCCAAAAAAACGAAAACCTACAAAACCAAGTAAGTCTTCAATTAGAAAGAAAGCAGAAAACAAAAAAAAGACTTCTTTTAAAAAAGTGCTCCGTAAAAAACCAAAACTGGAATAAAAACACGATTCTTATTTTCTATTTCAAAAATCTGAATTACTTTTGTACTGTTCTCATAAAGGGGTGCTGAAAGGCTGAGATCATACCCAATGAACCTGGGCAAATAATGTTGCCAAGGGAAATGAATGACATCGTTATGATGTCAAAAAATTAATTATTCAATAATAACACAAGAATAATTACCTCTTTTTATTCGTTTTAATTTTTTTAAAATGAAAAAAATTACCATTTTTTTATTCTTGTTTACAAGTTTACTTGTAAACTCCCAGAGTTTTACTATTTCAGGTAAAATCAACGATGAAAACAAACAACCTTTAGCAAGCGCAACGGTTTTAATCAAAAACACTAATAACGGAACTTCTTCAAATTTTGAAGGAAATTATCAGTTAAGAGTTACTTCTGGAACTCACAAAATTGAAGTCCGGTTTATTGGTTACAAATCAACTTTTAAATCGGTAACAATTACCAATCAAAATGTAATTGTAAATTTTAATTTACAACCAGAAAACAATGTTTTAGATGAAGTATTGGTTTCTGCAGTTCGTGTAAAAGCAAACTCACCAGTAACACATTCTAATCTTACAAAAGAAGAAATTGCAAAGCGTAATTTAGGACAAGACATTCCGATTTTGCTAAACTATTTACCTTCTGTTGTTACTTCTTCTGATGCTGGTTCAGGAATTGGTTATACGTACATAAATGTGCGTGGTTCTAATGCAGAGCGTGTAAATGTTACCATCAACGGAATACCCTATAACGATGCAGAAAGTCAAGGAACTTTTTGGGTAAATATGGGCGATTTTGCTTCATCTACACAAAGTTTACAATTGCAACGTGGTGTTGGAACATCAACAAACGGAACAGCTGCTTTTGGTGCAAGTTTAAATATTTTAACCGATGCAGTTTCTGAAAATCCGTTTGCAGAAATTTCAAATTCTTTTGGTTCTTTCAACACCAAAAAACACACCGTAAAATTTAGTACAGGGAAGATTAATGATCATATAGAAATTGCGGGTCGTTTGTCAAAAATTTATTCTGACGGGTATATTGATAGAGCTTCTACCAATTTAAATTCTTACTTTTTACAAGCTTCTTATATTGATGACAACACATTAATAAAAGCAATTACTTTTGGCGGAAAAGAAAGAACATATCAAGCTTGGGCTGGAATTGATGCAACTCAATTAGCTGCAGATAGAAGACAGAATCCATATACGTACGAAAACGAAGTAGATGATTATCAACAAGATCATTATCAATTTCATTGGAATGAAAAATTAACCGATAACTGGTCAACAAATATTGGATTGAACTACACAAAAGGTCAAGGTTTTTTTGAACAATATAAAGAAGGAAAAGATCCTGTAGATTATGCAAATTTAATTGTTGCAACAAATAATGGAAAAGCAGATGTAATTGTTCGTCGCTGGTTAGACAATAAGTTTTATGTTGCTAATTTTAATGCAACTTACAAAGAAGAAGGTTTAGAAATTATTTCTGGGTTTTCTTATAGTAAATATTCTAATTATCATTTTGGAGAAATTATTTGGACAAACCAATTTGCTCCAAACGCAAAATTGAGAGATAAATATTACGAAAGTAATTCGAAGAAAAATGACTTTAGTGTGTTCTCAAAAGCTACTTTTAAAGTTAGTGATGGTATAAGTTTATACACCGATTTACAATTCAGAAAAGTTAATTATTCAACGAATGGTTTAACGTCAGATAGAGATCCTATAAATGTTGATAAAACATTTAATTTTTTCAATCCAAAATTTGGTGCGACTTATACGTTGAATGAAAATCAACATGTATATTTTTCTTTCGCAGTTGCTAACAAAGAACCAAATAGAAACGATTTTGAAAATGGAATTAGTACTCCTGAAAACTTAAACGATTATGAATTAGGTTGGCGTTTAAAAAGCGAATCGATTACTTTAAATACAAACGTATATTATATGTTGTATAAAAACCAATTGGTTTTAACGGGTGCAATTGATAATGTTGGTGCTCCAGTTAGAGCAACAAGTGGAAAAAGTTACCGATTAGGTCTAGAAATTGATGCAGATATTAAAATCTCTAATCACTTTAGTGTTAGACCAAACATTGCTTTAAGTAATAATAAAAACACTGATTTTGTTTCTTCTGTAAACGGAAGTTTAACAGATTTAGGAAACACAGATATTTCATTTTCTCCATCAATAATTGCAGGAAATGCTTTGGTGTTTAATCCTATGGAAAACCTACAGTTTTCTTTTTTATCTAAATATGTTGGCAAACAATATATGAGTAATCTAAATAGCATTGTTTCGAAAAATGATGTGTTAGAGGGTTACTTTACTTCGGATTTTAATTTTACATACATTTTAAAAACTAAAGCTGTTTTTAGTGAAGTTGTTTTCACAGGATTGGTAAACAACATTTTTAATAAAGAATATGTAGATAGAGGTTATTATTATACCTATGATGATACTTGGTCAGCGCCAAATCAAACAACAACATTAGATGGCGCAGGATATTATCCGCAAGCAACACGTAACTTTTTAGTTGGAGTTACTTTAAAGTTTTAGGGAAAGTTTTTTTGAAAAAGAAACAGAATAAATCCCGATGAGTTTTGCTGAATTTAATTCAGTATCTCATCGGGATTTTATTATTTCTCTACCTTGCAAGAGTTGATTCCGAATAAAGAAAACAACGGACATTTACTTGTTAAAGCAGTTAGCAATAATATAATTGCAACAGCCCAAAGAGCATATTCTGCCCAAGCTAATTCAAAATAATTTGTGTACGCAAAATACGTAGCAACTAAAGCCAAAACAATTCTAATGATCTTGTCTAAATTACCTACATTTTTAGTCATATTTATAAATTTTAAGTTACATGTTTCGTTAAGAACTCATTTTTCCAGTTGCACAACTTACATACGATTTTGCTTTGTGTAAAATAGTATTTGCATCACCAACTTCTGGATATCCCATTTTAGATAGTTTATCTTTTACATCAGTAATTACATCTTGATCAGTTGTAACTTCAACTAAAGATTCATCTACATTAATATTGATCTCTGAAACACCTTCAACTGCTAAAATTCCTTTTTTAATTGTAGCAGCACATCCACCACATTTTAAATTCTCTATATAAATTTTTGTTTCCATTATTTTTCTATTTCTAAGTTTTTTGCTTTCCATGCTCTAAATCCACCAACTAAATTATACACTTTTTTAAATCCAGCTTCTTTATACATTTTTGCCGATTTAGCACTTCTTCCTCCAGAAGCACAATACAACAAAACCGGTTTTGATTTGTCTATTCCTTTAAAAGCTTTTGATTTAAAGTCTGAAGACATATAATCGATTAATAAAGCATTTTTTAAATGCCCGCTATTATATTCTCCTAATGTTCTCACATCTATTAATTGAGCTCCTTTTGTTGAAATAAGTTTTTGAAATTCTTCAACGTTCACATTTACAAATGAGGTCTCTTTTTTCTCTTGACTATTGCAAGAAATCAATCCCATGAATAAGAAAATTAAAATGCTTTTTTTCATTTTTTTATTATTTTAAAGTTGATGGACAAACAGCTTCAGTTCTTAAAATTCCTGTTTCTTTAATTGCTGCATAACCGCCAGCAACATCAATAACATTATGTATCCCTCTTGCTTTCAAAATTGATGAAGCAATTACAGAGCGATAACCACCTGCGCAATGCACGTAAAAATCTTTGTCTTTTGGAAATTCATCAACATGACTATTTAAATAATCTAAAGGCGTGCTTGGCGCATCTAAAATATGTTCACTAGCAAACTCTCCTGGTTTACGTACATCAAAAACTGGAACGTTATTTTCGTTCATTTCTTTTTCTAAAGTTTCAGCAGAAACAGATTCTAATGTGTCAATTTCTTTTCCTGAAGATTTCCAAGCATTAAAACTTCCGTCTAAATATCCTAATGTATTATCAAATCCAACACGAGACAAGCGAATGATTACTTCTTCTTCTCTTCCTGCTGGAGCAACTAATAAAATTGGTTGCTCAATATCTTTAATTAAAGCACCAACCCAAGGCGCAAAACCACCATCAATTCCAATAAAAATTGAGCGCGGAATAAATCCTTTTATAAATTCTGATTGATGACGTACATCTAAAATTAAAGCATCCGTTTCATTGGCAACTTTTTCAAAATTTTCTACCGAAAAAGCATGAGTTCCTTTAGAAATTACATCATCAATATCTTGATATCCTTCTTTATTTAATTTTACATTTAAAGGAAAATAAGCTGGCGGAGGCAATAACCCATCAGTAACTTCTTTGATGAATTCCTCTTTTGTCATATCTGCTCTTAATGCATAGTTTGTTTTCTTTTGATCACCAATAGAACCAACAGTTTCTGAACTTAAATTTTTTCCACATGCAGAACCAGCACCATGCGCTGGGTACACAATTACATCATCAGCTAATGTCATTATTTTAGTTCGTAAACTATCAAACAAAAAACCAGCTAAATCTTCCTCAGTTAATTCACCTGCTTTTTGTGCTAAATCTGGTCTTCCAACATCCCCTAAAAACAACGTATCACCACTAAAAAGTGCGTAATCTTTTCCATTTTCATCTTTTAATACATACGATGTACTTTCCATTGTATGTCCTGGAGTATGCAACGCAATAATCGTTACATCACCAACTTTAAAAACTTCATTATCTTTTGCAATATGCGCATCAAAATTTGTTTCTGCATTTGGTCCAAAAACAATTTTAGCTCCAGTTTTTTCTGCTAAAGTTACATGTCCGCTCACAAAATCTGCATGAAAATGTGTCTCAAAAATGTATTTAATTTTTGCATTGTCTTTATGAGCTCGCTCAATATAAGGAGATACCTCTCTTAATGGATCAATAATTGCAACTTCTCCGTTACTTTCAATATAATACGCACCTTGCGCTAAACAACCTGTGTAAATTTGTTCAACTTTCATAATCTATTTTACTCTTTATTTATATGTATGATGAATGTATTCAGCATACTTTTTTTGATGTTCTCTATCACCTGTTTTATAAAATTTTACTGCAGTAAAAATATTCATAAAAAAGTGATTGATATCTATAATGTTTAATATTCCTGCTCTAAATAGTGTATCTCTAACTGGACCTTTTACCCCAGCGAAATAAACTGTAATTCCTTTTTTCTTATAAAATTGAATTCTTTCCATCAACATATCTACTCCTGTACTATCAACTCTATTAATACTTTCAGCATCTATAACTATCAATTTTAATGCTTCACCTTTTTTAGCTGTCATTTCATCTAGATTATCTCTAAAATAACTAGCATTTGCGAAAAATAATTGTGCATCAAACCTGATTACTAAAATATCTTCTTCTATAATTACGTTTTTAAAACGCTCTTTGTTTTTATAAAAATCTGAATCAGGAACTGCACCTAAAACAGCAATATAAGGCTTAGAAGTTCTAAATATTAATATGATAATTGACATTCCTACACCAACAAAAATCCCATATTCAATTCCTAAAAACAAGGTTGCTAAAAATGTTGTTAATAATAAAAAGAAATCTAGTTTATTCGTTCTCCATAAATGTGCGCCATCTTTTATTTTTACCAATCCAAAAACTGCAACAATAATAATTGCCGCTAAAATAGTTTTAGGTAAATAGTAAAACACAGGCGTTAAAAACAACAATGTTAAGATTACCATTGCAACAGAAACCAACGCTGCCATTCCTGTTGTGCCTCCAGATTCTTGATTAATTGCAGAACGTGAAAAACTTGATGTTGACGGATATGCTTTAAATAAAGAACCAGCCATATTAGAAATACCTAAAGCTATTAACTCTTGATTTGGTCTAATTCTATATTCGTCTTGTTTCGCTTCTAATGATTTTCCTATTGAAATTGTTTCTAAGAATCCAACTAAAACCAAGGTCAATGCTATTGGTAATAGTTCTTTTATTTGCTCAAAGTCAATTTCTGGAACAGAAAACGAAGGTAATCCTGAAGGAATTTCTTTAATGATAGCAACATCAGCTAAATTTTTTCCTAAATATTTTACAGCTAAAATTCCTAGAATAACAACAATAAGTGCATTCGGAATTTTCTTGTTTATTTTTCGAAGGACAATAATAATAACGATTGCAATACAACCAACAATTGTTGTGTTTGTATTTAGTGTTGAAATGTTATTCCACACATCTTCAATTACATATTGGATTTGATTACTTCTTACAAAATCTACCCCAAATAAATTTCTAAATTGATTAAATCCGATAATTAATGCTGCGGCAGAAGTAAATCCTGTAATGACTGGTTTCGATAAAAAATTTACAATAAACCCCAACCGAAATACCCCCATTAAAAACTGAACGGCACCAACAACTAACGCTAATAAAATTGCAATTGCAATATAACTGTCAGATCCAACCAAGGCCAACGTAGAAACTCCTGCTGCAACAATTAAGGAGTCCATTGCAACAGGACCAATTGCTACTTGTCTAGAAGAACCAAAAATTGCATACATTACTTGTGGAACTAATGCAGAATACAATCCGTAAATCGGTGGTAAACCAGCTATTAAGGCATATGCAATTCCTTGTGGAATTAAGATAATTCCCACAGTAATCCCAGCTATAAAATCTCCTTTAAATCTGGAAGTTGTATAGTTTGGTAACCATTCTAATATTGGAATTAACTTTTTAATATTCATTTAAAATAATTCTCCTTGGTTTAAGCCTTTTTGTTTTCCAAGATGATTATAAGCTGCTTCTGTAACTTCTCTTCCTCTTGGAGTTCTCATTATAAATCCTTCTTGAATTAAGAAAGGTTCGTATACTTCTTCAATCGTTTCTGAGTTTTCTCCAACTGCTGTTGCTAATGTTGAAATCCCAACTGGACCACCTTTAAACTTATCGATTAAAGTTGTTAATATTTTCGTATCCATTTCATCCAAACCATGTGCGTCTACACGTAAAGCTTGTAATGCATACTGCGCAATTTCTATTGTAATATTTCCATTCCCTTTTATCTGTGCAAAATCTCTTACTCTTCGTAAAAGCGCATTTGCAATTCTAGGTGTTCCTCTACTTCTACCAGCAATTTCAATTGCTGCCTCCATAGAAATTGGGACTTTTAAAATAGTTGCACTTCTCTGAATTATGGTTGTTAATAGTTCTTTTTTATAATAATTTAAACGACTACTGATTCCGAAACGAGCTCTCATTGGAGATGTTAATAGGCCAGAACGTGTTGTTGCTCCAATTAATGTAAATGGTTCTAAATTGATTTGAACTGTTCTGGCATTTGGGCCAGATTCAATCATTATGTCAATTTTATAGTCTTCCATAGCTGAATACAAATACTCTTCAACAATTGGACTTAAACGATGAATTTCATCAATAAACAAAACATCTCTTTCATCAAGATTTGTTAATAACCCTGCTAAATCTCCTGGCTTATCTAAAACAGGTCCTGAAGTAACTTTGATTCCAACTTGTAACTCATTTGCTAAAATATGCGCTAATGTCGTTTTCCCTAAACCTGGAGGTCCATGAAACAGTGTATGATCTAATGCTTCATCTCTTTGATTTGCAGCTTCTACAAATATTTTAAGATTATCTATTGCTTGATCTTGACCTGTAAAATCATCAAATGAAAGCGGACGTAGTTTTTTCTCTACATCCAATTCTTCATTAGAAAGATCTGTGTTTTCAGGGTTTAAGTTTTCATTCATAAGTACAAAGATAATTGAATTTAAATTTTCACTAGGTAATAAATGTTACATGATTTGCGTTTATATCAAAAGCCTAATATACAAAAAAGCCTTTCCAAATAGGAAAGGCTTTTTTAAAAATTATAATTCTTAAGAAGGATCTTCTCCGTCTTTTAAAGGTGTTGTTTGTAGTACAAAGTCTTCTCCGTGAATGTACTCTCCATCTTCATCAACTTTACTATAGTCATAAGCCCAACGGTGAACTTCCGGAATTTTACCAGGCCAGTTACCGTGAATGTGCTCAACTGGAGTTGTCCATTCTAATGTATTAGATTTCCAAGGATTCTGTTCTGCTTTTTTACCTCTATAAATTGAGATAAAGAAGTTTGCTAAAAATAACAATTGTGCTACACCTCCTAAAATTGCGAACAATGTAATTACAACGTTAATATCTGCAACGTCATCAAACATTGGGAAATTTGTATTTGTATAATATCTTCTAGGTAAACCAGCTAAACCAATAAAGTGCATTGGGAAAAACACTCCATAAGCAGCAATCATTGTTAACCAAAAATGCCAATAACCTAATGTTTTATTCATCATTTTACCATACATTTTAGGGAACCAGTGATAAACACCAGCAAACATTCCTAAAATTGCAGATACACCCATTACTAAATGGAAGTGAGCTACAACAAAATACGTATCATGAACATTAATATCTAAGGCAGAATCTCCTAAAACCAAACCTGTTAGACCTCCAGTAACGAATGTAGAAACTAACCCGATGGAGAACAGCATGGCGGGATTTAATTGTAGATTTCCTTTCCACAATGTTGTGATATAATTAAATGCTTTTACGGCAGATGGAATTGCAATTAATAAGGTTGTAAATGTAAATACAGAACCTAAAAATGGATTCATTCCTGAGATAAACATGTGGTGACCCCAAACAATTGTAGATAAAAATGCAATTGCCATAATAGAACCAATCATTGCACGATAACCAAAAATGGGCTTACGAGAATTGGTTGCTATAATTTCTGATGTTATACCTAATGCTGGTAATAATACAATATATACTTCTGGATGCCCTAAGAACCAAAATAAGTGTTCAAATAAAACTGGCGACCCTCCTTGATAATGTAAAACCTCTCCTTGAATAAAAATATCTGACAAGAAAAATGATGTCCCGAAACTTCTATCAAAAATCAACAATAAAACTGCTGATAATAATACTGGGAAAGAAACTACACCTATAATTGCAGTGATAAAAAATGCCCACATTGTTAATGGCATTCTTGTCATTTTCATTCCTTTTGTTCTTAAATTGAAAATTGTAACGATGTAGTTTAAAGATCCGATTAAAGAAGAAGCAATAAATATTGCCATAGAAACTAACCATAAAGTCATACCAGCTCCAGAACCTGGAATTGCTTGAGGTAATGCACTTAATGGAGGGTAAATTGTCCAACCTGCAGAAGCTGGTCCAGCTTCAACAAATAAAGAAATTACCATTACAACACTAGAAATAAAGAACAACCAATAAGAAATCATGTTTAAAAAACCTGACGCCATATCTCTTGCACCAATTTGTAATGGAATTAATAAGTTAGAAAATGTACCACTTAAACCAGCAGTTAAAACAAAGAAAACCATTATTGTTCCGTGAATTGTAACTAATGCTAGATACATATCTGGATTCATTACTCCATCTGTTTGATGAGGTCCTAAAAATGCTTCAATTATTGTAAATGATTTTTCTGGCCATGCAATTTGTAAACGAAATAACATTGACATAAACACTCCAATAACTCCCATAAAAATACCAGTTACTAAAAACTGTTTAGAAATCATTTTGTGATCTTGACTAAAAATATATTTAGTTACAAATGTTTCTTTATGATGATGATCTGACATATCTTACTTTTTATCGTCTTTAAAAATATCTTATTTTATTGCTAAATTTTCTCCTAATGTTGGTTGTTCTGAATACCATTTATTGAACTCTTCTTGTTCAACAACAACAATTTTCATTTGCATACCGTAATGAGATGCTCCACAAATTTTATTACATAATAGTATAAAGTCAAACTCGTAAGGTTCTTCTCCTTTTTCTTTTCTGATTTTATTAATTACAGCAGTTTTTGCAACAACTTCAGATTGAACTCTCATTTCTTCAGTTGTAAATTTTGGTGTAAATCCAAATTCTGTAACCATTCCTGGAACACAATTCATTTGCGCTCTAAAGTGAGGCATATAAGCTGAGTGTAAAACATCTTGAGAACGAAATTTAAAAACTATTTTACGTCCTTTTGGTAAATACATAATTGGTTCGACAGCTGACAATTGCTTATCATCTTGAGCGTTTAAATCGCTCATATCAACCCCCATTGTATTTGTTCCTTTAATGTAATTTACATTTCCTCTTCCTAATGCGTTGTCATCACCTGCGTAACGAGCTTCCCATTGAAATTGTTTAGAATATACTTCAATAATTAAAGGATCTTTTGCGTCAGATAAATCCATTATATTATTCCATTGCCATAATCCATAACCAATTAAAACAACTAAAACAACTGCTGGAGTAATGGTCCAAATTGCTTCTAATTTATGACTATCAGCATAAAACAATGCTTTATTTTCTTTTTTTCCTCGATATTTATATGCAAAATAGAATAATACAAATTGCATGATAAACTGAACTACTCCAATTAAAATAAATGTAATATTGAATAAGTTATCATCATGTTCCCCTTCAATAGAGGCTGATTCTGGCAACATTAATACATTCATAAAAATTAAACAATAAATCATCATTGCATATAAGAATGCTGAAAACCAAAGGAATAATTTTCCCTGTGTATCATTATCTTTGTCTGTAGCAATTACCGATCTAAAATTTAAAATTCTAGTGATTTGCCAAAAGCTTACACCTATTGCAACAGCTATAAAAATATAAAATAAAGCTAGCATATTATTTTGTCTTAATTATTTAATTATTAATGTTGATTTTCTTCTCCTTCGTGTTCAATATTGTAATAGTGGAAATGTGTGCTTTCTTCTAAGAAAGGATTTCCTGTTGCCAACGGCGGTGCTTTTGCAAATGCGCGAAAGGTTACAAATATAAATAGTCCTATAAAAAATGCTAAAGCACTTATTTCTGGAATTCCAAAAAACCATTGATCACCTACAGTTGCTGGCATAATCATTATAAATACATCTAAATAATGACCTGCTAATATTACCAATCCTCCAATAACAACAAACCAAGGTTTGCTTTTAAAGTCACTGTTAATTAATAATAATATTGGGAACACAAAATTCATCACCAACATACTTAAAAATGGTAATTTATAGTCGTTAAATCTTGCGATGAAATAAACGGTTTCTTCAGACATATCTGCATACCAGATTAACATGAACTGTGCGAACCATAAATACGTCCAGAATACAGAAAAACCAAACATAAATTTTGCTAAATCGTGTATATGACTATCATTTACAAATGGTAAATGACCTTTAGAACGTAAATAAATAGTTACAAATGCAATTACTGTTAATGCACTAACTAATAAAGTTGCTAATACATACCAACCGAATAATGTAGAGAACCAGTGAGGATCTAATCCCATAATCCAATCCCAAGACATCATAGATTCAGTAACCATAAAGAATACTAAAAAGATAACTGATGCATGAAAGTTTTTCTTATAAGTTTTGTTTCCATCATTAGCAGTATCTTCTTTAATAGAATTTTTTCTAATAATAAAACGATAAGCGTTCCATCCTAATAAATAAACAACAGATCTAATTGTCCAACCTGGTACATTTAACCACCATTTTTTTCCATCAACGATTGCATCATAATTATCACTTGCAGGATCAAAAACGCCTTCTCCCATCCAAGTAAATAAATGATTTAAATGCCCTGCAGATGTCATTACAACTACAAACATTAAAATACTTGCAGGAACAATATTTGCTGAAATTGCTTCCATTACTCTAAACAATACCACAGACCAACCTGCTTGTGCTACTCTTTGTGATGCATAAAAAGCCAATACTAATAATGAAATTCCTAAAAAGAAAAATAGTGCTACATAAGTTGCAGCCCAAGGCTTATTTTTTAATGCATGTAAAACATGCTCTGCATGTTCATCACCTAAGTGTTCAGAAGTTTTTGCATTATTATGTGTGTCTAAAACTGGTGTATCATGAGCTGTTGTTGCTCCATGACCATCATCTTGACTTGCCATAATTTCTTTAGCATCTTCAACCGTTTTTGGTGCAGTTAAAAAGCTATATCCAACACCCAAAGCTCCAATAATCATTAAAGCAATTGAGAATGTTTTTAATTTACCTGAGAATTGATACATATCTTTTAATTCTATCTTTTAAAGACTTATTTTAATAAATCGTTTCTTAGTTTATCTACATAGTGAACAACTTGCCAACGTTCAGTTACTGTTAATTGAGATGCATGAGAACCCATTAGGTTTCTACCATACATAATTACGTGGTAAGTACTTCCTTCGGTTATTATTCTGTCTTTGTAGTTTGGTACTCCGTTAAATTTTTCTCTTTGAGCTAAAACCCCATTTCCGTCTCCTTTTGTTCCATGACAAGTAGCACAGTAAATACCGTACATAACTTTTCCATTTGCCATGTTTTTATCATTATTTTCTAAAGGAGATTTTAAATCTTTTAAGGCTGCATCATATCCTTCGTTTGTATTTGGATAATCATAAGGAACTTGTCCTCTAGCAATTGCTCCTTCAACCGGCTTTAAGTTTGATGGTTCACCGTTTATTCCGTCAACTCCATTTGGTTCATAAGGAACAGCCACATACATATCTGGCATATATTGTACACTTCTAGTACGCTTGTCTCCACAAGAAACAATAGATACAAGTGCAACTAAAGCGAAAATTATTTTTGTAAAATTCTTCATCTCTCTTTATTAATGCTTTTCTACTACGTTAATTTCTACAGCTCCAGTTTCTTTTAATAAAGAAGTTAATTCTTCTTCATTATCATGAACTGGGATTTCCATTAAAAAATGATCATCTGTAGTTCTCGGATCTGGGTTTTCTGCTTCTTTAAATGGCCAAATTCTACTTCTCATATAAAAAGTAATTACCATTAAATGGGCTGCAAAAAACACAGTTAATTCAAATAAAATTGGCACAAATGCTGGCATATTTAACCACCAAGAAAAATTTGGCTTACCACCAATATCTTGAGGCCAATCTTGAATCATCATATAATTTGTCATCCAAATTGCAACTCCAAGTCCTAAAACACCGTACATAAATGCAGTAATTGCAATTCGTGTTGGCGCAAGTCCCATTGCTTTGTCTAATCCGTGAACTGGAAAAGGACAAAATACTTCTTCGATATGATGATTTGCTGCTTTTACTTTCTTAACAGCATCAAGAACAACTTCATCATCATTATAAAATGCGTGTATAACTTTATTACTCATGATTTCCGTCTCTTAGTTTTTTATAATTCTCTCCTGAAGATTTCAAGATCGTTTTTACCTCTGCTTGTGCAATTACTGGGAAAGTTCTTGCATACAATAAGAATAATACAAAGAAGAATCCAATAGTTCCAATAAAGATACCAACATCTACAAACGTTGGTTCAAAACGCCACCAAGTTGATGGTAAATGACCTTTACTTAATACAATTGCGATAATATCAAAACGCTCAAACCACATTCCGATGTTAATAGCAATAGAAATTATGAAAGACCAGATAAAACTTCTTCTTACCTTTTTAAACCACAATGCTTGTGGAATAATAATGTTAAAGATAATCAACGACCAAAATGCCCAAGCATAAGGTCCAGTTGCTGCTCCAACTGACATATATGTATAATTCTCATAAGGAGAACCTGTATACCAAGCGATAAAGAATTCTGATGCATATGCAACAGCTACAATTCCACCAGTTAGGATAATTACAATATTCATATACTCTACGTGTAAACGAGTAATGTAGTTTTCTAAGTTAGTAACCTTTCTCATAATTCCTAATAACGTTTGTACCATTGCAAATCCTGAAAAGATTGCTCCAGCTACGAAATAAGGTGGGAAGATTGTTGAGTGCCAACCTGGATTGATTGATGTTGCGAAATCCATCGATACAATTGTATGTACAGAAAGTACTAATGGAGTTGCTAAACCTGCAAGTACTAAAGATACTTCTTCAAAACGTTGCCAGTCTTTTGCTCTTCCTGACCATCCAAAAGATAATAAAGCGTAAATTTTCTTTAAAAAGGTTTTACGGCTCTATCTCTAATCATTGCAAAATCTGGTAATAAACCTGTCCACCAGAAAACTAATGATACAGATAAATATGTTGAGATTGCAAATACATCCCATAATAATGGTGAATTAAAGTTTACCCACAAAGATCCAAATTGATTCGGAGTTGGTAATACCCAATATCCGTTCCAAGGTCTTCCCATGTGAATAATTGGAAACAATCCTGCTTGAAAAACTGCAAAAATTGTCATTGCTTCTGCAGAACGGTTAATTGCCATTCTCCATTTTTGACGGAATAATAAAAGTACAGCTGAGATTAATGTACCGGCGTGACCAATACCAACCCACCAGACAAAGTTTGTAATATCCCAAGCCCATCCAATGTTCTTGTTCAATCCCCAAACTCCAATTCCAGTTCCTACAGTGTAGAAAATACATCCAAATCCCCATAACATTGCTGCTAAAGAAATATAAAATGCGATGTACCAATTTTTATTTGCTTTACCTTCAATAGGTTTTGCAATATCTTCAGTAATATCGTGGTAACTTTTATTACCTAATATTAATGGTTCCCTAATGGGTGCTTCGTAATGAGACATATTCTATATCTTAATTTTTAATTACGCTTCGTTTGTATTATTAACTTTCACTTGATACACTACATTTGGTTTTGTACCAATATAATCTAACACGTGATAAGCTCTTTTATCTTCTTTTAAATGTGCAACTGCATCATCTGGATTATTTACATCTCCAAATACCATTGCCCCAGTTGTACAAGCATTAGAACACGCTGTTGCGAATTCATCTTTCTCTATTTTTCTACCTTCTTTCTTAGCTTTTAAAATAGTTGCTTGTGTCATTTGAATACACATAGAACATTTTTCCATAACTCCTCTAGAACGAACTACAACATCTGGATTTAACACCATTTTTCCGTATTCATCATTCATATTAAAGTCAAACTCATTGTTATTACTGTAGTTAAACCAGTTAAAACGACGAACTCTATATGGACAGTTGTTTGCACAATATCTTGTTCCTACACAACGGTTATATGCCATTTGATTTTGACCTTGACTACCGTGAGATGTTGCCGCAACTGGACAAACTGTTTCACATGGTGCTTGGTTACAATGTTGACACATCATTGGTTGGAATGCAACTGTTGGATTTTCTGCTTCAGTTTCAATCGCTGCGAATAAATCTCCACCACTTAATTCAAGAACTTTTTCAGCATATTGTCTTTCTAAATCTTTTCCTGCAATTTTTGGATATTTTTTAGAAAACTCTTCTATAGTAATTTTACCTTCTTTTTCCGCTACTTCAGTAACTTCAGAAGAATAATATCTATCAATACGCAGCCAGTGCATATCGCTACCATCTCTTACTTCGTTTTTACCAACAACAGGAACATTGTTTTCTGCATGACATGCAACCACACAGGCTCCACATCCAGTACAAGATGTTAAATCGATAGATAAATTAAAGTGATGGCCAATACTTCTATCTTTTTCATCCCAAAGGTTAACAGAATTTGCATCTACTTCTTTGTGATTTAAAGAAGCTGTTGCGGGCTTGTTCCAAGTATGTTTTGGATCTGCGCTACTTGTAACTTCTTTTAAAGTTGCTTGCTTTAAGATATCATGTCTTCCAGCAATTGTTTTTTGTACTTGTGTACAAGCAAATTTATGTGTTCCAGAAGCTTTTTCTATTGTAACATTTGCTTGAATATGATTTGAATTGAAGTATAATGGAAATGCATTAACTCCAACCACCATTGCATCTTTTAAGTTTTGTGTTCTTCCATAGCCTAAAGCTAATCCAATAGAACCATTTGCTTGTCCTGGTTGAATCATCACTGGAATGTTAGAAACTGTTACTCCGTTTACAGTTACGTTTGCGTATTGACCATTTATTGCTCCGTTATCTTTAACAGGATTAGAGAAACCTAATTCTCTAGCATCTGGCATAGACATCGTAATATAATTATCCCAAGAAGCTCTTGTTAATGGATCTGGTAATTCTTGTAACCATGGATTGTTTGCTTGTTTTCCATCACCTAAAGCGGTAGATGTAAACAAGTTTAACTCCATATCAGAAGATTTTGTAGTTCTGTTTAAATATGAAGCTGCGTTTGCAACATCAACAGATTTAGCAGAAACTGAATTAGAAACTGCCTTTGTAAATGTTCCATCATGCAATGCTTGATTCCAAGATTGACCACCTAATATATTTGAAGCCCAAAAAGCTTTTAAATAATCGTAATAAGAAGTTGAACTTCCCGACCATTTTAATAACACATCTTGTAATTGACGTGAATTAAATAATGGTTGAATTGTTGGTTGAACTAAACTGTAAACTCCAGTAGTTAAACTAACATCGCCCCAAGATTCTAAGAAATGAGACATTGGTAATGCAAATTCAGTTGCGCTAGCCGTTTCATCTAATTGATCAGAAAGTGCAACAGATAATTTTAATTTACCTAATTGTTCCTTTAAATCATTTCCACTCGCTAAAGAGTATACCGGATTTACATTGTGTGTAATTAATCCTTTTACTTTTCCTGATTTTATATCTGCAACTAAATGTGCAACATCAGCATCGTTTCCTTGTCTGATATTGTTTGTAGTTGCTGCATCCATTACTTTACTTTGCAAAGCAATGTTAATTGCCATTGCAATTATTTGTGCATTTTTATCATTTAAACCAGTTACAACAACTGCGCTAGAACCCGCTGCGCGTAATTGCGCTGCTGCTTTTTTAACATCTGCATCTACTGGTGTAGCTTTAGATGGTAAACTTTGGCTTGTTACTGCGTTATATAAGTTGATTAAAGCAAAAACTTGATCAGAAGGTTTTAAAACAATTCTTTTATCAGCATTCGCTCCGGTTAATGTCATGTTTGATTCAAACTGAATATGTCTAGACATTTTACCTTTTAAAGGCTTTCTACTTTCTGCATAACTTTTATCGTAACCACCTTGCCAATCTCCTAAGAAATCTGCACCAACAGAAACAATTGTTTTTGCATTATCAAAATGATACGTTGGTAAAGAACGTGATCCATAAAAAGCTTCAAAAGCTTCTAATGCTCCTGATTCAGAAACAGCATCATATACAACATGCTTTACATTTGGAAATGCAGTAATAAATTCAGAAATTATTTTTTCTGAAGAAGGACTTGCTAATGTTCCTGTTAATAAAACAACAGATTCATTTGCTGCTTTTAAGTCATTTAACTTTTTAGCTATTTGACTATCAGCATCATTCCAAGTTAAAAAAGATTCTCTATTCTGAGGCTCTTTTAAACGTAATTGATTATCATATAAAGATAACACAGAAGCTTGAACTCTTGCATTTGTAGTTCCGTTTGCTTCTTTATTTGGCATTACTAAAATAGGGCGACCTTCTCTAGTTTTTACCAAAATATTTGCAAAATCATAACCATCTGCAATTGTTGTTGCGTACCAATCTGCAACACCTAATGTAATATCATTTGGTTTTACAACATAAGGAATCGATTTTCTTACAGGACCTTCACAGGCAGCTAAAGATGCAGCTGCAGTTGTAAATCCAACGTATTTTAAGAAATCTCTTCTTGACGTAGATGATGCTTCTAAAGTTTCTTTATCTCCTAAAAATTCATCTGTTGGAATTTCTTCTACAAATTCATTTTTACTTAGCGTTTCAACAATAGAACTTTCTTTCAGTTCCTCAACACTTTGCCAGTATTTTTTGTTTGAAGCCATGTATATATTTGTTTTACTTTCTAATTATTAATAGTGACATTTACCACATTCTTTTCCACCTAATTGAGCAACGGTAACAGACTCAACACCATATTTCTTAGATAATTGCTCGTGGATTTTTGTGTAATATGCATTTCCTTTTAAATCTACTTTCGTTTCTTTATGACAATCAATACACCAGCCCATTGTTAATGGAGAAAACTGATATACTTCATCCATCGTCTCAACTGGACCATGACATGTTTGACATTTTTGACCTCCAACAGTAACGTGTTGTGAGTGATTGAAATATGCGAAATCTGGTAAATTATGTACTCTTACCCACTTAATAGGCTGTGTTTCACCAGTATATTCTAAATTCTCAGCATCCCAACCTGCAGCAGTATATAATTTTTGAATCTCAGCATCTAATTCTTTCTTTCCTAGACCCATAGATTCAATTTTTGTATCCTCAGCTACTTCAGAAATATTTTTATGACAGTTCATACACACATTTACTGAAGGAATCCCAGAAGTCTTACTGTGTTTTGCTGATGAGTGACAATATTGACAATCTATCTTATTATCTCCAGCATGAATTGTATGTGAAAATGCAATTGGCTGAATTGGCTGATATCCAGTATCTACACCAATTTGGAACAACGTTCCAAATAAAATATAAGCAGTTGTTAATGCTAAAAAGATGGTTAGCAATACATGTAAAAACGTGTTTCTCTTAAATCCTGCCCATAAATCTTGAACATTACCTGCTAAACCTGGTGTTTTTGGAGCGCCTTTTAATTCGCTAATAACTTTTAATAAGTTAGAAATAATTAAAACTCCCGCTATAACAATACCAATTAAGATATATGTTAACCAAGGTGAAGCTTCTTTTTCAACTGTTACAGTAGCATTGCCTCCAGTAGCTGTCGCTTTTTTAGGGTCTCCTACAGTTGTATAATAAAGAATATCTTCAATATTTTTATCTGTTAACTGAGGAAAAGCTGTCATTGGAGAACCTTTATACTCATCAAAAATTGCAATTGCATCTGCATCTCCAGATGCTCTTAATGCGTTATTATCTTTAATCCAAGATTTTAACCAATCAGCTTCTCTTTTATCTTCTATCATACCAAGAGCTGGACCAACAAACTTTTTATCAAGTTTATGACATGAAGAACATAAAGATTTAAACAATTTTCTACCTTCAGCTTGTCTATCCGCATCAACAGTATCTTGTGCATGCACAGAAAAACTCATTGCGAAAAATAAAAGGAAAGTAAAACTTTTTAGTAGTAATCTGGTTAATTGACTGTGTTTTTCCACACTTTTCATACTATAAAATATAAATTTTCTATCTAGTTTGGTGCTTTTAAATAATACAAAAACCATAATATTGAGTATTTTGTAAAGCAACACAAAAGTAGTATTTATCTCTAAATTTTGAAATGCTAATAGAATGTTAATTCATAATTTATACCGATTCTAAATAAAGGCAAATACTAAACTAGTTTCAAACAAGTTCTTACTTTTGTACAAAAGTTTAAAAATGATGAATATCAAATCTGTTTTAACTAGTTTTTTGATTACTGTTATCCTCGGAACAATGAGTGTTAATGGACAAACAAATGCTAGTGACCAAGTAAAATCTTTGATTAAAAAGAAAGTTCAATATAATAAAAAGAACGGCTATGGATTTAGAATTCAGTTAGACAATGGTCTTGAAACTACAATTAAGACAACTCAAAGTAAATTTAGATTAGAACACCCAACGACAAAAACATACATTTTATTTGAATCTCCAGAATGGAAAGTTCAAATTGGCGACTACAAAACAAGACTGGAAGCCGTCAAGATTTTAAATGGAATTAAATTGAATTTTCCGTTGGCAATTATTGTCCCGAGATAAAAGAAAATATTAGACATCAAAAAAGGAGCGAATTATCGCTCCTTTTTTTTATGCTTTAAATTGATATTACTTCAATTTCTTTTTAACTTCTACTTCTTGATATGCTTCAATTACATCGTTTTCTTTAATATCGTTGTAACCTTTAATTTGCAATCCACAATCATACCCTTTAGCAACTTCTTTTACATCATCTTTAAAACGTTTTAATGATGTTAAAGTTCCTGTATGCACAACAATTCCATCTCTAATAATTCTAATTAATGAATTTCTAAATATTTTACCGCTTGTTACCATACAACCTGCAATGTTACCAACTTTAGATATTTTATAAACTTCTCTAATTTCAACATTACCAGTTACCTCCTCTTTAATTTCAGCAGATAACATTCCTTCCATTGCATCTTTAAGGTCATTAATTGCATCATAAATGATAGAGTAGTTTCTAATGTCTACCTCTTCTCTATCTGCAATAACTCTAGCGTTTACTTGAGGTCGAACATTAAATCCGATTACAATTGCATCAGATGCTGATGCTAATAATACATCAGACTCTGTAATTGCTCCAACTCCTTTATGTAAAATATTTACTTGAATTTCTTCAGTAGATAATTTTTGGAAAGAATCTGTTAAAGCTTCTACAGAACCATCAACATCTCCTTTTAAGATGATGTTTAATTCTTTAAAGTCTCCTAACGCAATTCTTCTACCAATTTCATCAAGTGTTAATGTTTTTTGGGTCCTAACAGATTGCTCACGCTGTAATTGAGAACGTTTAGATGCAATTTGTTTTGCTTCTCTTTCGTCTTCAAACACATTGAATTTATCTCCAGCTTGTGGCGCGCCATCTAACCCTAAAATTGAAACTGGTGTTGATGGACCAGCAACTTCTAAGTTATTTCCTTTATCATCGAACATTGCTTTTACTTTACCACTGTTTTTACCAGCTAACATGTAATCGCCAATATTTAAAGTTCCGGCTTGTACTAAAATTGTAGTAACATAACCTCTACCTTTATCTAATAAAGCCTCAACAATTGCTCCATTTGCAATTTTATTAGGATTTGCTTTTAATTCTAAAATCTCAGCTTCTAATAATACTTTCTCTAAAAGCTCTTCAATTCCTTGACCAGTTTTAGCTGAAATATCTTGCGACTGAATGCTTCCACCCCATTCTTCTACCAATAAATTCATAGTAGATAATTGTGTTTTCACATTGTCTGGGTTCGCATTTGGCTTATCAATTTTATTGATTGCAAATATAATTGGAACTCCAGCAGCTTGAGCGTGAGAAATTGCTTCTTTTGTTTGTGGCATTACATCATCATCCGCTGCAACAACAATAATTACTAAATCTGTAACTTGAGCTCCACGTGCACGCATTGCAGTAAACGCCTCGTGACCAGGAGTGTCTAAAAATGCTATTTTTTGATCTCCTACCTTTACAGAATACGCACCAATATGCTGTGTAATTCCACCAGATTCCCCATCAATAACATTTGCTTTTCTAATATAATCTAATAAAGAAGTTTTACCATGATCTACGTGACCCATAACCGTAATAATTGGCGCACGTGTTTCTAAATCTTCT
This sequence comes from Polaribacter sp., assembly GCA_029250685.1. Lineage (GTDB taxonomy): Bacteria > Bacteroidota > Bacteroidia > Flavobacteriales > Flavobacteriaceae > Polaribacter. Next base: position 23,458 of record JAQXEU010000034.1, on the reverse strand, counting down.
TCTTTATCTTCTATTTCTACAATAGCTTCTTCTACTTCTGCACCAACAAACTCTACTTTATAGTTGAATTCTTCAGCAACAATAACTAATGTTTCAGCATCTAAACGTTGATTCATCGTTACCATCATTCCTAAAGACATACACGCAGAAATAATATCAATAACAGGAACTCCCATCATTGTAGCAACTTCACTTACTGTAACAAACTCTGTTGCTTTTAAAATTTTGCTTTCTGCAGCAGCAATTTCTTGATCCATTTCAGACTGATGCCTATGTTGATCTCTTTTATCTCTACGATATTTTGCGCCTTTTCCTTTACTAGATTTTCCTTGAAGTCTTTCTAGTGTTTCACGTACTTGCTTTTGTACTTCAGCCTCTGTTGGCTCTTCTTTTTTAACAACTGGCCTAGCAGCTCCTCTTCCTTTGAATCCACCTCTATTATTTCCAACAGGACTTCTTCCTGCAGTTCTTCCAGGATTGTTTCTATTATTATTTGCTGGCTTAACAATTCTTTTTCTTTTTTTCTTAGGATCGTTTGCGGCTCCTTTTTTATCAGATGCCTTTGCTTCAGGCTTTTTCTTTTTAGGCTTTTCGAATTGCTTTAAGTCAATTTTTTGACCTGTAATTTTTGGGCCATCTAATTTCTTATATTTTGTGGTAAGCTTTTCTGCATTTTCAGGCGTTACTTCTTCTTCTTCTTCTTTAGGAGCAACTTCTTCTTTTACAATTTCCTTAGCTTCTTTCTGTACTTCTTTTACTTTTGGAGCTTCAGTTTCTTCTTTGATTTCAGCTTTAGGCTTCGTTTCTTTCTTTGGCTTTTCAGTTGTTTCAGCTTTTGTTGCTACTTTTTCTTCAGCCTTATTCTCAACAGGCTTTTCTTGTTTTACAACTTGTTCTTCAACAGGCTCTGTGGCTTCTTTTTTAGCTTCTTTTTTTGGCGCAACTGGATTGATATCAATCTTACCAACAGTTTTAAACTCAAGCTTTTCTGCTTTTGCTTTTAGAACTTCTTTTTTAGATTCATCCTCTAAACGCTTTTTTTCAAGCTTAGCTTCCAACTCTAATCTTATGGCTTCTTTCTCTTTTCGCTTCTCTTCACCTACTTCCTTAGAAGCTGCTTTTTTAGTTTTATCATTCTGAAAACCATCAAGTAGTACTTGATATATTTCACCAGATATTTTAGTAGTTGGACGCGCTTCTATGTCGTGTCCATTTTTTGATAAATGTTCTACTGCTCTATCTAGAGAAATATTTAATTCTCTTAAAACTTTATTAAGCCTCGTTGTTTTGCCTTCAGCCATATATTTTTATTGTTTAGCCTTTAAAGAAAATACACTTTATACAATGTATAGTTATATTCTCAGAATAATTTATAATTGTCTGATTAATAATAAAATTAATCTTCAAATTCTTCTTTTAATATTTTTTGAACTTCTAGAATTGTTTCCTCTTCTAAATCGGTTCTTTTTAGTAATTCTGCAACGTCTTTATCTAATACGCTTCTTGCAGTATCTAAGCCTATTTTCTTAAGCTCGTCAATTACCCATCCTTCGATTTCATCACCAAATTCTGTTAATTCAACATCCTCATCTTCAATTCCTTCTCTCTGCACATCAATTTCATAACCTGTTAATTGACTTGCTAAACGGATATTTACACCACCTTTACCAATTGCTTTAGAAACTTCTTCTGGTTTTAAGAACACATCTACACGTCCTTTTTTACCATCAATTACTTCTTCTGCTGGTTTTATTTCCATTGAAACAATTTTTGCTGGACTCAATGCTCTAGCAATAAATAATTGTTCGTTTTTTGTGTAATTGATTACGTCAATATTTTCGTTTCCTAATTCACGAACAATTCCGTGAATACGAGAGCCTTTCATACCAACACAAGCTCCAACAGGATCAATTCTATCATCATAAGAATCTACCGCTACTTTTGCTTTCTCACCTGGAATTCTTGCAACACCTTCAATAGTGATTAATCCATCAAATACTTCAGGGATTTCTTGTTCAAATAATTTTGTTAAGAAATTAGGTGATGTTCTTGATAAAATAATTGCTGGTTTTGTACCTCTTAATTCTACCGTTTTAATTACTCCTCTAACAGAATCTCCTTTTCTGAAAAAATCTGAACGAATTTGTTCGCTCTTTGGCAACACCAATTCGTTTCCTTCATCATCAAGTAAAATTACTGCATTATGACGAATATGGTGAACTTCTGCGCTATAAATTTCTCCTTCTAAGTCTTTAAATTGTTTGAAGATATTTGTGCTATCATGTTCTTGAATTTTAGAAATTAAGTTTTGACGTAATGCCAATATTGCTCTTCTTCCTAAATCTATCAACTTAACCTCTTCAGAAACGTCTTCACCAATTTCAAAATCTGGTTCAATTTTTTGTGCTTCTGCTAACTCAATTTCTTCATTATCATCTTCTGACATTCCATCAGCTACAACAACTCTATTTCTCCAGATTTCTAAATCTCCTTTATCTGGATTGATAATAATATCAAAATTATCATCCGACCCAAACTTACGTTTCAATGCAGCTCTAAAAACCTCTTCTAAAATAGACATTAATGTAACTCTGTCTATACTTTTATTGTCTTTAAATTCTGAAAATGAATCAATTAAATCTATATTTTCCATTAATCTCTTTTATTAAAAAATTATCTTCACTTTTGCTTCAATTATATCTTGATAAGCAATTGTCGCTGTTTTTTCGACAGTAACTTTACCTTTTCCTATTGGTTTTGGTTCTCTTGCTTTCCAAGTTAAAACTATATCTTCTTTATTTACTTCTGATAAAGTTCCTTCTACTTTTTGATCATTTAACTTCACAGATAAAATTCTATTAAGGTTCTTAACATATTGTCTTTTTACCTTTAAGGGTTCTGCAATATCTGGAGAAGTAACTTCTAACGAAAAATCCTCTTCTTCTCTATCAAAATTACCATCTATACTTCTGCTAATTCTAATGCATTCACTTAAGGAAACCCCAGAATCACCGTCAATAACAATATTTATTTTATTTCCTGGCAAAAAAGACAACTCAATTAAATATAAATCTTGGTTTTCTGCCAATGCTTCTTCTAATAAATCTTGTACTTTTTTTTTATCCATTTTTGATATAAAAAGAGGGGCTTATTAAGCCCCTTCATTCTTCTCTTACGTTATTTTCGCTGCAAATATAGTAACTTATTCACGAATACCCAAATAGCTTACAGTTAAATATTATTTTTGTATATTTGGTTTACTCCTATAATTTTATTAAAACCTACATCATGAAAAAAATTCTAGTTCCAATAGATTTTTCATTACAATCGGAGTACGCAATAAAATTGGCTTCAAAAATTGCAAGTGAAACAGAAATAGAAGTGTATCTTTTACATTTATTACAACTACCTAAAGGCCACGTAGACATGGGAGCCGGAAGTAGCTTTGGGATTCCACAAAGCATGCATTATATTCAAAAAATTGAAGACAAAATCATTGCACTAAAAACACAATCGTTTAGTCCAGATACCGTTGTAAAATACGCTATTCGCTTTGAAAAACCTACTGATGGAATTTTAATGTTTAGTGCAAAAATAAATGCTGATCTTATTTTAATGGGCGCTAAAGAAGTAAGTGTCTTTGATGAATTAATTACAGGATCTAACATTAAAAGAGTCGTTAAAAAATCTAACACTCCGGTTTTAGTAATTAAAAACGACCCACAAGATTTTAATATTAAAGAATTAGTCTTTACATCAAATTTTAATGAAGAAGACAGAAAATCGTTTGAAGTGTTGTTAGATTTCTCCAGAAAATTTAAAAGCAAAATTCATGTATTAAATGTAAATACAATGAATCGTTTTAAAAGCACAAAAAAAGCGAAACAAAAAATGGAAACATTTTTAAGCGCATACAAAAACATAGAACACTCTATAAATGTTTATGATGATGATTCTGTAGAAAAAGGAATTTTAAATTTCTCTAAAGAAGTAAATGCAGATTTAATTGCATTATCTACAAATGAAAGTAGTGGCTTTTTTAGACTATTTAATAACAAAAGTGTTAGCAAGAGTCTTTCCAAAAACTCTTTAAAACCAGTTATTACATTCATGATATAAGGAACAAAAGTGTATAAAAAGAAAAAACCTCACTATAAATAGTGAGGTTTTTTGTTGGCCTACAAGGACTCGAACCTTGAATGTCGGTACCAAAAACCGGTGTGTTGCCAATTACACCATAGGCCAATTGCGGGTGCAAATTTAATTCAAACTTTTAATTCTGCAAATATTTTTTGTGTTTTTTTATTTTTAACAAATCTTTATTACAGTAAAATGCTAGTTACCATGTTTTACAAACCTAAAATTACTTATAAATTAGTAAATTCGCCACACATATTTAATTTTGATGATGACACTATCTACATATAAAAAATGGAATACAATTACAGGTTGGATTGTATTTGCAATTGCATTAATCGTTTATACACTTACCCTAGAACCAACCGTTAGCGCTTGGGATTGTGGGGAATATATTGCAACTTCTGTAAAGCTACAAGTAGGACACCCACCAGGAGCGCCACTATTTCAAATGCTAGGAGCATTTTTTGCAATGTTTACTAGTGAATTAAGCGGAATTGCAAAAATGGTAAATTTTATGTCTGCTTTAGCAAGTGCGTTTACCATTCTATTTATGTTTTGGACTATTACTAATCTGGCTAAAAAAATGACTTCTAAAGAAGAGGAGTTGTCTATTGGGAGTATCATTGCTATTTTAGGAAGCGGAGTTGTAGGAGGTTTAGCATACACTTTTTCTGATAGTTTTTGGTTTAGTGCTGTAGAAGGAGAAGTATATGCAATGTCTTCATTTTTAATGGCAATTTTATTTTGGCTAGGTTTAAAATGGGAAAACGAAATGCTTTCTCCTAGAGGGAATAAATGGTTATTGTTAATTAGTTTTGTTGTTGGATTATCTTTCGGAGTTCACATTTTATCTTTGTTGGTGATTCCTGCAATTGTAATGTTGTACTTCTTTAAAACTTACCATACGATCAACTTAAAAACGACAGCAATAGCTTCGGTAATTTCTGTTTTAATTTTAGCTTTTGTTTTTAAATTTTTATTCCCTTACACATTACAATTTTTCAGTTCAACAGAAATATTTTTTGTAAATAACTTTGGATTGCCTTTTAACTCTGGAAGCATTATTGCTGCCATTGTATTAATAGCAGCCTTTTATTTTGGAATTAAATATACCCGTAAAAAGAATAAAGTGAATTTAAACACTCTTATTTTATCAATATTATTTATTATGATGGGATTCTCTTCTTGGTTAATGTTACCCATTAGAGCAAATGCAAACACAACTATTAATGAGAATAATCCATCAAGCGCAAGGGAGTTATTAGCGTATTATAATAGAGAACAATATGGTGATGCCAATGTGTTTTACGACACATATTACTCTATTAAATACAATACAGATGATTTAGATAAAAACGAGCCCTACGTCGATGGGAAACCAAAATATGAAAAGGATTTAAAGAACAAAAAGTATATTATTGTAAATAAATACGAAAAAACAGATCCAAATTACTCGTCAAGACACAAAGGGTTTATTCCAAGAATGGTTGATCCAGATAGAGAAGCAAATTACAAAACCATCGTCGGCATTCCAGCAAACTCTCAACGGAGACCAACTTTTGGAGAGAACTTAAATTTTATGTTTAGCTTTCAATTTGGCTATATGTATGGGCGCTATTTTATGTGGAATTTTGCAGGAAGGCAAAACGACAAACAGGGTCAGTTAGATTTATTTAACGGTAATTGGATTAGCGGAATTGATTTTATCGACGAAGCAAGATTAGGATCTCAACAAAACCTACCTGACGATGTTAAAGAGAATAAAGGAAGAAATAAATATTATTTTTTACCATTGATTTTAGGAATTATTGGATTATTATATCAAATAAAATTCGATAAGAAAAACTTCTACTCGTTGTTTTTATTCTTTGCTTTTACAGGATTTGCAGTAATTTTTTACACAAATCCAAAATCATTTGAGGTAAGAGAGAGAGATTACGCCATTGTTGGCTCCTTTTATATTTTTGCTATTTGGATTGGTTTTGGAGTCTTTGCTCTCTATCAATATTTAAAACATTTAGGCAACAAAAAAACAATTGCCATTGCTGTTTCCGTTATTTCTTTATTAGCTGTACCAACTTTAATGGCTTCAGAAAACTGGGATGATCACGATAGATCTAATCGTTATACAACACGATTAAATGCACAAGCATATTTAGAGTCTTGTGATCCAAATGCTATAATGTTTACCATTGGAGATAATGATACTTTTCCGCTTTGGTACATGCAAGAAGTTGAAGGAATTAGAAGGGATATCAAATTAGTAAACTCAAGTTTATTTGCTACAGATTGGTATATCGATCAGATGAAAAAAGCAACTTATGAAGCACCTCCAATTCCATCACAATTAACACATGAAAAATATAGAACTGGTAGTTTAGATGTTGCGTATTTTTTCCCTGCTCAAGAGCTTGCAAAAGAAAAACAAAGACCTGAGTTATTAAAATACAAAGACTCAATGTCTATTCAAGATTTCATGTTGTGGATAGAAAGTGATAATGATGTTACATACCTAACAAGAGGTGAAGATAGGCTTAAGGTTTATCCAACAAATAAAATTATAATTCCTGTCAACAAAGAGAATGCTCTAAAAAGTGGAATTGTTGCCGCAAAAGATGCTGACAAGATTGTTGACTTTATTGAAATTACAATTGACGGAAGAGGATTGCAGAAAAACAGAATTTTAATGTTAGACATCTTAGCAAATTTTGATTGGAAACAACCAATTTATTTTACTGGTGGCGCAAATGATGATAGCGAGTATATCTGGCTAAAGGATTATTTACAGTTAGACGGAATGGCTTTTAAGTTAGTTCCTATTAAAACACCAATGATTGAGCTTGATGCTGCTGGAAATAAAATTAGAGAAAGATCTATATTCGATATGGGAAGAATCGATTCTGAAAAAATGTACAATAACATTCAGAAGTTAGAATGGAGAAATATCAATAGCGGTAAAATCTACATTGATGATCAAAGTCGTAAGAATGCAATTTCTTTGCGTAATAACATGTTACGTTTAGCAGAAACTTTTGCCGATGAAAACAACTTTGAAAAAGCAGAAGAGATTCTAGATTTATCTTTAGAAAAAATGCCGATAGAACAATTTGATCATTATAGTATAGCACTTGGTTATCCTGAGATTTATTATAAAATTGGCAAACCAGAGAAAGCACAAATAACTGCAAATACATTAATTAAAATATTACAGCAAAAATTACTTTGGTACAGTAATTATGATCTTAAGTACAGTACTATTATTATTGAAGAACTTCAGAACGTTTTATTAATGTACAAGAGAGGTATTTTAGAAGAAGTTACCTTAAGAGACAAAGACACAGTTTATGTTAAAAAGCTTCAAGAAGATTTTATGAATTCTATGAGTTTATTTGACCATTTAATGGAAGAATAAAGCAAGGTTTATGAAAAAGTATCTTACAAAAACGCCAAGTATAATTCAGCAAATTTTCAAGAATTATACTTGGCATTTTTCTTTGGCTAAAAAAGAAATTTACCTCACTTTTGATGATGGACCAACTCCAGAAATAACCAAATTTGTTATCAATGAATTACAAAAACACAATGCTAAAGCGACGTTTTTTTGCATTGGTAAGAATATTGAAAATCATCCAAAAATATTTCGGGAAATAATATCTGAAGGTCATTCTGTTGGAAATCATACACAGAATCATTTTAATGGTTGGAAAACTGAAAAAGCAAATTACATCAACAATGTTCTTCAGGTTGAAAAAACCATAGAGTTTTTAAACTTAAAAGCTTTCAAACCTAACTTATTTCGTCCACCTTATGGGAAAATAAAAAGAAAACAAGCAAGAAAATTACGCGATTTAGGTTATCGAATAATTATGTGGGATGTTTTAAGTGCAGATTTTGACACTTCAATCACAAAAGAGAAATGTTTAGAAAACGTTATAAAAAACACAACAAACGGAAGTGTTGTTGTTTTTCATGACAGCATAAAAGCTTTTGAAAAACTCAAATATACATTACCAAAAGTATTGGAATACTATTCTGAAAAAGGATTTACATTTAAAGCGATTACTTAAACGTATTGCTGAACTAAACCGATTAAAGTATTGGCATCTTGCTCGCCAGTTTGACGCCATTTCATTTCGCCATTTTTATAAATCATAAAAGTAGGATTTCCTTTTACACGTAAAGTGTCTGCAAGAATTTCGTTCTTTTTGATATCAATTTTTATCACTTTTGCTTTGTCACCTAATGCAGCAGCAACATCCTTTAAAGTATCAAGGTTGTTTTCTTCTTCACTCCAATCAAAATAAAAATCTATTAAGACTGGTTTTTTTACATTAATTAACTCTCCAAATTTTGTCATAATCTATAGTTTTTTAGGGGGAAAAATACAATAGTCATCTACTTGTTAGATTACAAATATAACATTTTTGATTAAATCAACTGATTATCAAGCTTTTTTCAACAAAACAAGCGTCTTCTAAGCTTCGTTCTCTTCGGATAATATCTCCTTTTGGAACCTCAACCTCTGCTTGTTCCAACAAGTATTTTGTGTCTTCTTTATCACAAGCTAATTCAACACCAATACTACTAGTTTCACTTGTAACTGTAGCTTGTATGCGTTTTTGGATGGCGCCATAACCTAATTGAACTAAAGAGTATTTATTTAATCGTATCCAAGGAATTCCTCGAGCTTCTGCTTCTTCTACAATAGAGCCTGTACTTGGTCCTAATCGCGAATATTCTCTTAATTCGCGCATTTCCTGAATATCATCAGTTAAGTCGTACTCTTCACCAGCAATTAATGCTTCACAAATTCTAACCGCAGATTTTGCTGCAAATCTACCAACAGATTCTTCCATATAAGAAAAAACAACACTGTAAACACCTTCTTCTCCATAACCGCGCGTTCTTCCAAAACCAGTGTCCATTCCTGCTAAAGTTTGAATTTCTAAAGCAATATGTTCAATAATGTGTCCCATCCAAGTTCCATCAGCAGCAATATATGTTGCTCCATTAATTTTATAATAAGTTTAGATGCAATTAGTTAAAGGAACATTAATTCCGATTGGAGGAAATGAGGATAAGGGAAATGAAGAAAACGAGCAATACACTCAAGAGTTTATTAGCGAAGGAATTTTGTTTCATGTAGTAAAAGAAGCTGGAGGGATTGATGCAAATATTGTAATTATACCTACAGCATCTAGCATTCCGGTTGAAGTTGGAGAAAACTACTTAGATGCCTTTACGACATTAGGCTGTAAAAACATTGCAGTTTTAGACATTAGAAGCAAAGACGATTCTGAAAAACCAGAAGCTATCGAATTGATAAAAAATGCTAATTGCATAATGTTTTCTGGAGGAAATCAATCTAAAATTACTGATAAAATTGGCGGAACAACCATTCATACAATTTTAGCAGATCGTTATAAAAATGAAGAAGGTTTTGTGATTGCAGGAACAAGTGCTGGCGCAATGGCAATGGCAAATGAAATGATTGCCGGCGGAAGTGCTTCAGAAGCTTTTATTAAAGGTGCTGTTACGATGTATAATGGTTTAAACTTGATTCCTGAATTAATTATTGATACACATTTTATTAGACGTGGACGTTTTGGAAGACAATCCGAAGCCGTTGCAAAACACCCCAATTTAATTGGTCTAGGTTTAGCTGAAGACACAGGAATGATTATTAAAAACGGAAACGAATGCACTGTAATTGGTTCTGGAATGGTGATTGTTTTTGATGGAAGTAAACTTACACACAACAACGAAAAAATATTAGAAGAAGGTACGCCAATGACAATGGCAAATCTTACCGTTCATGTACTTTCTAATAGTGATATGTATTCTATAAAAGACAGAAAAGTTTCTGTATTAGCAATTGATGCCCCTTTTATTTAGCTTCGACTTCGCTCAGCTACCAATTGTTATTTATAAATAGAAATTTCTTCTTTTCCGTTAGAGGATTTACTAGCTCTGTACATTCCTTCTGTATTAAAAGGCATTGCAATGTTTCCTTTTGCATCAACTGCAACCAAACCACCGTCACCACCAATTTCTAAAATTCTTTTATTGATGACTTCATTAGAAGCCGCCTCTAAAGACATTTCTTTGTGTTCCATTAAACAAGCAACATCATATGCTACAACTCCACGAATAAAAAACTCTCCACTTCCAGTACACGAAATAGCACACGTTTTATTATTGGCATAATTTCCTGCTCCAATCATAGGTGAATCTCCTACTCTACCAAATTTTTTATTGGTCATTCCTCCAGTTGAAGTAGCGGCAGCAATATTCCCATTTTGATCACAAGCAACGGCTCCAACTGTTCCAAATTTTGAATCTTTTTTCTTTGCGTGATCTAACTGAAAACTATCTGTATCCTTTATTTCTAGCCATTGATTGTGACGAAATTCATCATAAAAATAAGATTCATCTTCAATTTTATAATCATTCATTTTTGCGAATTGCATTGCGCCTTCTCCTGCTAAAAAAACATGTTCACTTTTTTCCATCACATCTTTTGATAATGAAACCGGGTTTCTAATTCCTGTTATCAAAGAAACTGCGCCTGCGTTTAATGTTTTTCCGTCCATAATTGCAGCATCCATTTCATGTGTCTCTTGCGCAGTAAAAACAGCTCCTTTTCCTGCATTAAACAAATGAGAATCTTCTAAAACGATTACTGATTTTTCAACTGCATCAACAGCACTTCCTCCATTTTCTAAAACGGAGTAACCAGCATCTAAGGCTAATTTTAAAGCCGATTTATATTGCGCTTCTAATTCAGAAGTCATCATTCCTTTTACTAAAGTCCCTGCACCGCCGTGAATGGCAATTGAAAAGTTTTTCATGTTATCATTTTAAAGTCGAAAATTACAAATTGCATTTCAATTAATAGGAATTAAACGCATAAGTTTTTGTAGATTTATAACTTCAATATTTTTACAATGTCAGATCAAAAAAGAGTTTTTTTAGTTGATGCTTTTGCATTAATTTTCCGAGGATATTATGCTTTTATTAAAAACCCTAGAATCAATTCTAAAGGAGTTGATACTTCTGCAATTATGGGTTTTATGAATTCATTATTAGATGTTATAAAGCGTGAGCGACCAGATCATTTAGCGGTTTGTTTTGATAAAGGCGGTAGCGTTGACAGAATAGAAATGTTTGAAGCTTATAAAGCCAACAGAGACGAAACGCCAGAAGCAATTAAAATTGCGGTTCCGTATATTCAAGAGATTTTAAAAGCCATGCACATTCCAATTATGGTAAAAGCGGGTTTTGAAGCAGATGATGTAATTGGAACACTTTCTAAGCAAGCAGAAAAAGAAGGTTATAAAACTTTTATGGTTACGCCAGATAAGGACTTTGCACAATTAGTTTCAGAAAATATTTTTATGTACAAGCCACGTTTTGGTGGCGGTTATGATATTTGGGGAATTCCAGAAGTACAAGAAAAATTTGGAGTTGTTAATCCAGAACAAGTCATTGATTTTTTAGGAATGATGGGAGATTCTGCTGACAATATTCCTGGTTTACCAGGCGTTGGAGAAAAAACTGCAAAGAAGTTTTTAGCACAATACGGTTCAATGGAAAATCTGTTAGCAAACACAGCAGATTTAAAAGGAAAGCTGAAAGAAAAAATTGAAGGCGCAAAAGAATTGGGTTTACTTTCTAAGAAATTAGCAACCATAATGTTGGATGTCCCTGTAACTTTTGACGCGAAAGATTTTGAGTTAGATCAACCAGATATTCCAAAAGTAACAGCGCTTTTTAACGATTTAGAATTCAGAAATTTATTAGTCAATTTCACGAGAACTTTTGCTGTTGATGAAAAAAAGAATGTCGCTTCGACTTCGCTCAGCGAACAAAAAACAGAAGAAAAACCAAAGTCGCCAAAAAAACCTTCAAATGCAAATGCAAGTGGACAATTCGATTTATTTGCTGCTCCGGGAACAGGAACCGTTTCTGAAGATGAAATTGCTTCTGGTTTTAAAAACATAAAAAATACTGATCATTTTTACCAACATATTGATTCGCCTTTGTCTCGAAAAATGTTGTTGAAAAAGCTAATGCAACAAACATCGGTTTGTTTTGATACGGAAACGACAGGATTAAAAGCGTTGGAAGTTGAGTTAATCGGAATTGCTTTTTCGTTTGAAATCGGAAAAGGATATTATGTTTCATTTCCAGAAAATCAGTCAGCAACAAAAGCTATTTTAGAAGAGTTTATTCCGTTTTTTGAATCAGACATTCAAAAGATTGGTCATAATTTAAAATATGATATTAAAGTATTATCAAACTACGAAATACCTGTAAAAGGAAAGTTATTTGATACGATGATTGCGCATTATTTGATCAATCCAGATATGCGCCATAATATGGATATTTTAGCAGAAACCTATTTGAATTATCAACCAGTTTCTATCACAGAATTGATTGGGAAAAAAGGAAAAAATCAACTCTCAATGAGAGTCGTTCCGATTGAAGAACAAACAGAGTACGCTGTTGAAGATGCTGATATTACTCTGCAATTAAAAGAACATTTTACCAAAGAATTATCCGAAGGAAATTTAACCAAATTATTTAACGAAGTTGAATTGCCATTAGTTGCTGTTTTATCGGCAATGGAAATTGAAGGAATCAACTTAAACACCGATTTTTTAAAAGAACTTTCTGTTGCATTAACTGATGATATTGCTCGTCTTGAAAAAGGCATTTATGAACAAGCTGGCGAAGAGTTTAATATTGCATCGCCAAAACAATTAGGAATTGTATTGTTCGAAAACATGAAGTTGGTTGACAAGCCAAAAAAGACCAAAACTGGACAATATAAAACAAGCGAAGATATTCTATCATTTCTAGCAAAAGACCATCAAATTATTAGAGATATTCAAGAATACCGTCAGTATAAAAAATTACAAAGCACATATGTAGATGCGTTGCCAAACGAGATAAATCCGAAGACAAACAGAATTCATACAGTTTATGCACAAGCTGTTGCTGCTACTGGCCGTTTGAGCTCTAACAACCCTAATTTACAGAACATTCCGATTAGAACAGAACGCGGTCGAGAAGTTAGAAAAGCGTTTATTCCACGTGATGAAAATTATGTGTTGTTGGCGGCAGATTATTCTCAAATTGAATTGCGAATTATCGCTGCTTTGAGTGAAGAAGAAACAATGATTAATGCATTTAAAAATGGTGAAGACATTCACGCTTCAACTGCTGCAAAAGTATTTAATGTTCCGATTGATGAAGTTACACGAGAACAAAGAAGTAATGCAAAAACGGTGAATTTCGGAATTATTTATGGTGTTTCTGCTTTCGGATTGAGCAATCAAACAGATTTATCAAGAGGTGAAGCAAAAGAATTGATTGACACCTATTACGAAACCTATCCAAAGTTAAAAGCGTACATGACATCGCAAGTAGATTTTGCGCGTGAACATGGTTATGTAGAAACAGTTTTAAACAGACGTAGGTATTTAAAAGATATTAATTCTCAGAATGCAATTGTGCGTAGTGGCGCAGAAAGAAATGCTGTAAATGCACCAATTCAAGGTTCTGCTGCAGACATTATAAAACTAGCAATGATTAATATTTACAATCGATTTGAGAAAGAGAACTTTAAATCGAAAATGTTGTTGCAAGTGCATGATGAATTGGTTTTTGACACACATAAAGAGGAGTTAGAAATCATCAAACCAATTATTAAGCAAGAAATGGAAAATGCTTTTAAAATGACGGTTCCGTTAGATGTTGAAATTGATTTAGGTAATAATTGGCTAGAAGCACATTAAAAAATAAATGGAAATAGATTTTATTGAAAACGTAAATGGACTTGACGAAAACGTGGTTCGTTTTTACAATTTTGACAAAGCAGAAGCAATTAAATTCAGAGATTTAATTAACGATGTTATCATTAATAAAAAGCAAAAATTAGATGTATCTGAAGTAGATTTTATTGAACCTAGAAACTGCAATTTAATTTTCGGATTGTTTAAATCTGACGAAGGAATACTCACAAAAGACAACGAAACTTTTTTCTGTATTTTAACTTTAAAAGGGTTCATTAATATGGTAAACCTTATAGAACCTTTTTGCAAAAAAGAATCAAGAAGTTTTCAATATTTATATGATATTGATACTCCAACTGACTTATTATTTTCTCCCACTGCTAGTTGGTAAAAGAAAATATTTTGCAGAAGGCGCAGATCAGAAACCTTATTCTGCGAGTAGTATTCGGGAGTTCTTATATAAGTCTTCTCGATTAGCGGGGATTTCAAAAACACTGCAACATTCAAAAAAAAATAGCGTCTTTAAATCTAATAAACCTAGTTTTAAAAACGAAATTAATGAAATCAAAATTTTTACTTTTACTATTATCAATAATCTTATTAGTTGGTTGTAAAAACAGCAGCAATAAAAAAGCAAGTAATTTATCAGCAATAAAAAATAATCATTTAATCAATCAAAATAAGATTGGGTATACAGATGGTTCTAAATTAAAAAAACTTAATAGAAACTCAATATTTAACATTGGATCTATAGGGAAAGAGTTCAACGCAGTTGCTATAATGATGCTGAAAGAGAAAGGTCTACTTCATCTAGATGATAAAATATCAAAATTTAAAATGAATTTACCAGAATGGTCAAATACGATTCGTGTCAATCACCTTCTTCAATATACAAGCGGATTACCAAGAGTAGAGTGGAGAACTGTTAAAAACGAGAAAGACATTTTTGCTGATTTAAGGAAAATCAAACAATTGAAATTTAAACCTGGTTCAGGATATATTTATAGCATCAATAATGTTATTCTTCAAAGAAAAATTATTGAAAAAGTATCGGGAATGAGTTTTGTTGATTTTATACAAAAAAACCTTCTTAATACAAGCAATATGACGGGTGCTTTAATTGACCCAAGTAGTGAGAATCTTCAATTAGCAAAACCATTTAATAATGATTTTATAAATGACAAACCAATGGATATTGAAATTACAGGTTGGGTTCATCCTACTTTAAGTGATATGCGTAATTGGATTGGAAGTTTACATTCAGGAAAGTTAATTTCTAAAGAATCTTTAGCGCAATTATTCGATTCATATTCTAAGAGCAGTGAATCTGCATTAGGTGTTGGTAAATTTGAGAATGATAAATTAAGTATTCATCAACACCAAGGGTCATCTTTCAATTATGAATCTTTTATCCATTATAATGTAAAAGAGGATTTATCAATTGTTTTAATGACTAACAATAAAAATTTTAAATTAAGAGAAATTGCTGAATCTATTGAGAACATTACAAAAGGAAACGCTTTTTCAATTCCGCAAAAATCTGTTTACCTTACCATAAGACAAAAATGTTATGACAATGTAAATGAAGGAATACAGTTTTATAAAGATTTAAAAGAGAACTTTCTAGATACATATAATTTTTCAAACGAGAGTGAACTAAATCGAGTTGGTTATAAGCTAATTGAGAAACATCAAATAGAGGATGCAATTAAGATTTTCAAATTGCTTATTTCAGAATTCCCAAACTCAGCAAATGGATACGATAGTATTGGCGAAGCTTATTACCTTAATGGAAATAATGATTTGGCATTAGTAAATTATAAAAAAGCGTTAGAATTAAATCCAACCAATTCAAACGCAAAAGAAATGATTAAAAATATTCGTGAAAAATAAACTGGCTAAACAACGTGTATCGTTGATAAATAAAAAGCGAAGTAAATTCGCTTTTTATTTAATTAGTATCTTCAATGTTTATAAAAGAATGATCCAAATGATTTATTATTTTATCCAACTGCGAGTTGGTAAAAGAAATAATATTCAGTAAGTTGAAATTAAAATTAGTTTCAATATTCGTTGTAAAACTTAAAACTATATTTCACTTCTTATCTGGATAGTTTTCTTCTTTTTGTTTCCGGTTTGAGTAGATTATATTCCATATAGTTAATCCCATATATATTGCGAATATTAAAGCACCTACTATTAAAAATCCTATATTCATGGTTTTCTTCTTTGTCTAATCGCTATTGCAAATAATAGTATTGTACCAGGCCAATGTGCTGAATATTGTGCCTCTTCTGTCATACCTAAGATTCCGAACCCTACTGAATACAATAAACAGATGAATGCTAAAATAATTGGGTACCATTTTAAAATAAAAATTTTCATTGTGTGGTTTTTTGTGATTAAATATATCGTTAAAATACTACCTTCTCCCAGTTCTATTTTCTCTAAACTCTTTCATTTTAGTTGAAATGATTTTTTGATACTCAGTTTTCGTAACTTTTTTCCCTTTTTTAGGCGCTTTAATTTCTAATTTCTTTTCAGGATTCATTACGATTTCATAACATAATAATGTTGTATCACCTGCGCTTACTTCTAAAATTAAACCTGGCAATCCCCAATATTCTGAAGGACCATGACTAACCGGGATTTGAGGAGAATACCAAGCTTCAATATTTGTCATCTTAACTTCTTTCTTCTCACCTTTATTAGCATCATTACTAACTCTGTCCCAAGAAAAAGAATACCAGGTAAGGTCGTTAGTAGGTATCGTAGCAGTTGCTTTATAACTGATGTACTTCCCTATTTTTTTTGTTTCTGCAGACATTTCCCATTTTATCGGTTGCAAAACATCTTTAACTAAGAAGTTTTTACCATAAAATTCTTGATTTTGAATCTGCTCGTTGTTTTTTGTGTTTTTGTATTGATCTCCTTGTGCAAAATTTTTTCCCCAAGAATCTGTAGCTCCAGAAACTGCATCTAATTTTGACTCTTCATAAAACATCGACTCTTGCTTATTAAATGTTAAGACAAACTTCTTTTCAAGACGTCCTTTCATTCTAGCCATGATTTGCTTCTTCTGTGCTTCACTAAATCTTGCTCCAAAATTCCCTAAATCCATCGTAGATTTAGACATATAATATGCCTTTCCCTGAAAATCGTTTGATTTATCGCTTTTCTCTGTATTAAAAGGCAACAGAAAAAAATAAACTAATACACTGCTTATTAGTAATTTATACTTCATAACTATATTGTTTAATGTGGTTTTGTTTAACAAATATAGCAAATAATTAAACAAAATAATATTATTTTGAGAATTATCTTATTATATATCCATAAATAAAATTTATAAAAAGAGGTTAATAAAACTATCTTTGTGAAAAATACACTGATCTTTTGCTTCCTTATTTTCAACATTTTACTTCGCCAATTGATGGAATTATACTTCCAACAAAGTTTACGTTTCCGTTTTATTATGAACCTGATCAGCTATGTAAAATTGCGGCAAAAGAATTGCAAAATTATCTAGAGTCACAAACTGACTTTAAACATAACTTCGGATTAGAACCATTAAAAAAAGGATTGATTATTGGTAAAATGTTTGGAGTTTTAGTGGTTGAAAACTCTAAAAAAGAAATTGGATATATTGCCGCTGTTTCAGGCAAATTAGCTGAAACAAATACTCATAAAAAGTTTGTTCCGCCAGTTTTTAATATGCTAACCAAAGATTCTTATTTCTTAAAAGAAGAAGAATTACTGAACAGCATCAACAATCAAATTGAAATCTTAGAAAATGATGTTGACTATTTAGAGTTAAAAGAAAAGCTTATTCAAGAAACAGAAAAGGCTAAAATTGATATTAAAGAGAAAAAAAATACGCTAAAAAACTTAAAAAAAGAGCGCGATTTAAGAAGAATAAAAGCGCAAATGGAATTGCAGCGTGAAGAGTATGCTGCTTTTGAAGAAAAACTAAGTATAGAAAGTTTAGAGGCTAAATATTTCTTTAATAATGTTACTCGATATTGGGCACATACTTTGAAAAGTATAAATTGTGAATTATCAATTTTCTCAAATCAAATTGATGTTTTAAAAGAAACACGAAAAACGAAGTCGGCCAAATTGCAACAGTATTTATTTAATCAATATCAATTTTTAAATTCTACTAAAGAAACTAAAAACCTAACGGAGTTATTTGCAAAAACTACAGATCAAAACCCGCCGGCTGGCTCAGGAGAATGTACTGCTCCAAAATTATTACAATATGCTTTTTTACATGATTTAAAACCAATTGCAATGGCTGAATTTTGGTGGGGAAAATCGCCAAATACTGAAATTAGAAAGCATAAATATTTTTATCCTGCGTGTCAAGGAAAATGCAAACCTATTTTAAAACACATGTTATCTGGAATTGAAATGGATACAAATCCGATGTTGAATAACCCTGCAGTTGGGAAAGAATTAGAAATCATTTTTGAAGATGACGATTTACTTGTAATTCATAAACCTGCAGAATTTTTATCGGTTCCTGGAATTCATATACAAGATTCTGTTTATACAAGGATCAAACAACAATATCCAAAGATATCTGGACCAATAATCGTACATCGATTAGACATGTCTACTTCTGGATTAATGGTGTTGGCGAAAAATAAAAAAGCACATAAAAATTTACAAAGTCAGTTTATAAACAGAACTGTCACTAAAAAATATGTAGCTTTATTAGATGGAAATATCGATGATAATTCTGGTGAAATTAAACTGCCGCTACGTGTTGATCTAGATGACAGGCCAAGGCAATTAGTTTGTTTTGAACATGGTAAAAGCGCAGAAACAAAATGGGAAGTTGTTGAGCGAAAAAACAATACAACTAGAATTCATTTATTCCCAATTACTGGAAGAACACATCAATTGCGTGTTCATGCTTCGCATTATTTAGGATTAAACACGTCAATTATTGGCGATGATTTATACGGCAAAAAAGAAAATCGGTTGCATTTACATGCTGCGTTTTTAGAGTTTACACACCCATCAACAAAAGAAAAAATATCATTTCATAAAAAAGCCGAGTTTTAAAAACTCGGCTTTTTATTTTTTTTATAAAACTCTTACAACATAAATCTGTATGTTGCTTTTATCAAAAAGATATTATGTGATGTTTGCCCAAAAATATTATCCTTTAAACTTGGTAATAAATCATCCATAGGATTTCCGCTTCTCGTTAATCCTTGAGACCAAACTAAGAATACTTCAGAGCCTGGAATATACTCCCAACGAGCTACTAAATTTGATTGGAATTGAATAAATGAAAAATCAGGATTCTCAATAGAATAATCTGTAGCTGCATCTAAATTTTCATCAACCAAATAAGCATCAGAATTAGAATCATATGAAATTTGATTGCTACTATAATTCTGAAATCTATCTGTAAATTTGCTTGCCAATGAATTGGTGATGTATTTAAAATTGGTATATCTTCCTCTAGAGATAAATGGTGATCCATAATATTGAATCGACATATTTGGACTAATTGTATAATTTAGTCGCAACGATAAATTAAAAGTGTCTTGATCTAAACTTCCGTTGATATATTTAGGAATACTATTGTTTCCAACTCCATAATTTTTTGTTGTTACATATTGTAATTCTTGATTATTGCTATTGATATTTGCAGATAAAGAAATATTAAATGAATTCATAGGAACAAATGTCATACTAACAGAGGCGTATTTTTTAACAAAAGAATTTTCTGAACCTACATCTTGTCCGGCATTAACTCTAAAGTGAACTTTTTTACTATCATTGCTTTGTATATATGCATTGTAATCTAATGAACTTTGTAAACGCAACATCGGCCCTCCTCTTAAAGCAGAATCTGTAAAGTTTATTGCGGCATAATGTACGTTAAAACCTGTTCTCCAATTATTATGAAATGTAGCATGAGAATTGGTGTTTACTCCTAAATAGGTGTGCTTTCCTTCAAAGTTCCAAGAGACATAATGACTGTAGTTTACTTGCAATCTTCTAAAAATAGAAAAAGGTTGTAACGATTTATAAGCCATCCAATTATAATGCGTAATGTCGTCCGCATTTCTTTGAAAACCCATGTCGTTGATTTCTAATTCTGGAGAACGCCAAGTTACACCTGTATCAAATTCAAAATTTCCTCCACCTGTTTTTCCAATTTTAAAATTCCCTCCAGTACCCGTTAAAGATGTTCTATTTGGATCTAAATTAACATGCGTAGCATCTACTCTTTGAAAATTGTGCCTTAAACTAGTTTGTGTATTGTAAATTGCTTCTTTATTTCCTAAAACTTTACTTACAACCATATTTCCTTCTACATACCAAGTTCTATTTTTCCATTGATGTTTAAAATCGATTCCGCCTGTATAAGCAGCATTGTGCATGCTGGTAATATTTGTGTCGGTTAAGTTTCTATTTGTTGCAGTAAAAATTCCACCAATTAATGTATTACTATCATTATATTCTTTTTGCAAACGCGTTAAAAAGAAGTTGGTTAAAGGTTCTATAACTTCTTCTCTTCTTGTTCCGTTATTGTCGATTTCTGCAAATTCTTCTTGGGTTATCGCTTCCAAAATTCCGATGGATAAACCCGATTCTGTTTTACCAGAGAATTTTGTTGCTCCTAAAATGGTTGAAAACCCTGGTCTATTTACAAACTCATTTGAAGTTGCAGTTGTTCCGCCTTGGGGATTTCTTCCAATTCTTCTAGAATAAAACACATTATCTCTTGTAAAAGGTCCACCAGCTTGTGCTTTTGTAACTTGATAATCAAAAATATTTTTGTTTTCTACAAAAAACGGACGTTGCTCTTCTTGAAAAATCTGAAAACCATCTAAAGCAATTACTGATGGATCTGCTTCTACTTGACCAAAATCTGGGTTTACAGTAAAATCTAATGTTAGGTTATTAGTAACACCTACTTTACCATCAATTCCAAAATTCAGACTACTTCTTTTTCCTGTTGCAAATGGATTACCAACTTCTTTTTCAAAAGTTTCAGTTTGTCCAACAGTATAGGGTTGAATTTCAATTTGCTTTTGTGGTTTTAGATTTTTAATTCCGTGTAACTCTCCCATGTTACTTATCCAACCAGAAACAGTTCTTGGCAATCTCTGCCATAGACTACGTTCTTGCAATCTAAAATCCATTCGTTGTATTTGCATTCCCCAAATTTGTTCTTCTATATCTGTAAATCGAATTTGACTAAACGGAATTTTAAATTCTGCAGTCCAACCTTCACTGTCAATTTTAGTTTTCACATACCATATGGGATTCCAACTCTTATCCCAACTTTTTCCATCAAGAGAAGCAAATTCTTCACCTTTAACTCCAGCTGCTGTCACAGTAAATGCAAATGCAGTTCTTAAATCACGATAACTATCAATATTAATTTCAATCCAATCTCCCTCAAGTCCATCTCTACGAGATAAACGATTTACAATTTTATCTGGTTCAGAGTCATAACAACGAACAGCTAAATATAAATGCTTTTCATCATAAAGCAATTTAACTTTTGTCTCCTGGGTTGGCTTACCTCCTTCATTAGGCAAAAATTGCGTAAAATTAGCATCCCAGGGAACAGTATTCCATGTTTCATCAGTGATATCTCCGTCAATAACAGGAGCAGTTGTGATCTTTTTTGTATTGTAAATTCGTTTTGGAACTTTAGTCGTAGTAGTTGTAGTTTCTTGGCTAAATGCTATTTGCACCATGCAAAAAGCAAGAAAAATTGAGAGTTTTCTTATCATTTTTAATAATTGTTTTTAAATAGAAAAAATCTTTTTCTTTTAAGAGACTTCAAGTATTTAAACATGTTACATTAACAGAACGAAAGTAGTAGTTTTGTCTCATAATTATTTGTTAAATTTTCTATGTATATTCTTAATTTTCAGCATATAAATTAAACGCAAACACTGTTTGTCTATTTAATATTTAGTTGTACCTTTGCAGACCTTTTTTAAGGAAAATATTTATTATTAATTGACAAAAACTAATAGTGTAATGAACACATTAAGTTACAAAACAGTATCAGCAAACAAAGAAACTGCCAACAAAGAGTGGTTAGTTGTTGATGCGGACGGACAAACTTTGGGTCGTCTTTCTTCTAAAATAGCAATGCTAATTAGAGGAAAATACAAAACAAACTTTACACCTCACGTAGATTGTGGTGATAACGTTGTAGTAATTAACGCAGAAAAAATCACTCTATCTGGAAACAAATGGGCTGATAAATCGTACATCCGTCACACAGGTTATCCTGGTGGTCAAAGATCGCTTACTGCTACAGAAATGTTCGAAAAAGATCCTACAAGATTGATCGAAAAAGCAGTAAAAGGAATGTTACCTAAAAACAAATTAGGTGCAGCTCTTTATAGAAATTTATATGTATACGCTGGAAATGAGCACCTTCACACTGCTCAAAATCCAAAAGCTATTAACGTAAACGAATTAAGATAATGGATACAGTACACAAAATAGGTAGAAGAAAAACAGCTGTTGCTCGTATTTATCTTACTAAAGGAAAAGGTAATATTACAATCAACAAAAGAGAGTTTACAAATTATTTTACAACTTCAACTTTACAATATAAAGTTCAACAACCTTTACAATTAACAGATAACTTAACATCATACGATATTAAAGTAAATGTTTTTGGTGGTGGTGTAACGGGTCAAGCTGAAGCAATTCGTTTAGCAATTACTAGAGCTCTAGTATCTATTAACGAAGAAGACAAAGCACTTTTAAAGCCTCATGGATTATTAACAAGAGATCCAAGAATGGTAGAAAGAAAGAAATTTGGTCAGAAAAAAGCAAGAAAAAAATTCCAATTCTCGAAACGTTAATAGCATACTCGAATTTATTTCGATATTCCTATACAAGCGTAGCGATGAATTGTTAATTTATAATTTTAAATAAACAGTTTAGCATCTAAATAGGTAAGACTCTTTAACAAGGCTACTTACCTATTGCTACATTAAAAGAAAGTAAACAATGAACGTAAACATTAAAGAATTACTAGACAGCGGAGTGCACTTCGGTCACTTAACTAGAAAATGGGATCCAAACATGGCGCCTTACATTTACACAGAACGTAATGGTGTACACATCATCGATTTGTATAAAACTGCTGCAAAAATAGAAGAAACTGCTGCTGCATTAGAGAAGATTGCTAGTTCAGGTAGAAAAATTTTATTTGTTGCAACTAAAAAGCAAGCAAAAGACATCGTTGCTGAAAAAGCAAAAAGCATTGACATGCCTTTCATTACTGAAAGATGGCCTGGAGGAATGTTAACAAACTTTGTAACTATCAGAAAAGCAGTTAAGAAAATGGCTACTATTGATAGAATGAAGCAAGATGGATCTTTTGATGCATTATCAAAAAGAGAAAAATTACAAATTAACCGTCAAAGAGAAAAATTAGAAAAGAATTTAGGTTCTATTACTGATATGACTCGTTTACCAGGTGCAATTTTTGTAGTTGATGTTAAGAAAGA
>JAQXEU010000029.1 GCA_029250685.1 Polaribacter sp. | reverse complement strand
AAACTTTTAGCTTTACCAATACCTAAAATTTCTAATTTATCGTATTCGTTCTTTTTACCAATCATGGCAACAATTTTGGTTGTACCAATATCTAGACCTACAGCTATTTTATTGTTTTCCATCTTGTTTTATTTTCCGCACACAACTTGGTTGTGATATTTTAAATTTATTGTTTTGTACTGATCAATTGTTTTATCAACAAATGCTTTATTATAAAAAGCTTTTAATTTTTTGAATTTCACCTTGGTCTTCTCTAAAGAACCAAACTCAATTTTATATTGTCCGCTTCTAACGCTTAAAATGAATTCATTTTTCTGCGTTTTATGTATCCCGATAATCTCTTTTTTTAAAAAATTATCAGCAGAAATCACATTTACAAACTGTGTAAATTCCTGTAAATTTTCATTATCAATATCACCTGTTATCAAAATTACTCTTGCTGAATAATTGCTTGACAACGGGATTTTAAATCCATGTCTATCAACATAGTAAGATGAATCAATCGAATTAATTCTTGCTATTGGCTTACGTTGTTTTACTTCCGTTTTTAAAACACCATCAATCGTGTAAAAGACAGTTGCTTTTTCTATATACGGGTTTAAAAGTACAGTTTGCTCTAACTCTTGTAAATCTATAACAGATTTCGGTTGGTTTTTAAGTGCTCCGCGATTTTGTATTAACAATTTATTAACCATTTCTTGCGTTAAAAAATCATTGTTTCCTTCAGTAAATTCGATGTTGATTTTTTTAATTTTCTTGCTCAAATTTTTCACAGAAGAAAAGCTATATAGAAACGCCAAAGAGGCTATTAATAGTAAAGAAAATAGATATGTAATTGCTTTTTTCATTAACATATTTCTACTTGTTTTAATTCTGAAACAACATCATTTATCAACACTCCAATATCTCCAGCGCCAATCATTACTATAATTTTTGCGGTTGATTTTTTAATTTCTATGATAACATTCTTTTTTGATATCAATTTTTTATTTTCTAATTCGATTTTATTTAGTAACCAATCTGAATTTACCCCTTCAATTGGCAATTCTCTCGCCGGATAAATATCAAGCAGCAACAATTCGTCAAACTTTGAAAGCTCAGTGGCAAAATCATCAATAAAATCTTTTGTTCTACTAAACAAATGTGGCTGAAAAACCGCTAATACTTTTTCGTTCGGATACATTTCTCTAACCGAATTTTCAACTGCTTTTATTTCTGTTGGGTGATGTGCGTAATCATCAATCAAAACCAATTTGTCTGAATTTATTTTATACGAAAACCTACGTTGAACACCTTTAAATGTTTTTAATTGACTTTTAATTATTTCTAGTGGAATCCCATATTCATTTGCCATCGCTAAAGCAACTAAAGCATTCATAACATTATGCTTTCCTGGCAAACTCAATTCAATATTTTTTACAACATCGTTTGGTGTTTTTGCATCGAAAATATATTTCCCCTTTTCAATTTTTAAATTATATGCTTTATAATCTGCAGCTTCTTCAATTGCATAGGTTAAGCCATCTATCGGTAAACCTTTTGCAACAATCATTTTATCAGAAACTTTATCAGAAAAATCATTAAACGACTTTATCAGCTCTTCATGTTCTCCATAAATATCTAAATGATCTGCATCCATCGAAGTGATGCACGCAATATTTGGCGATAATTGTAAAAATGAACGATCAAATTCATCTGCTTCAACAACAGAAATTTTATCTTCTCCTAGAATTAAATTCGAATTATAATTTTCTGTAATTCCACCTAAAAAAGAAGTGGCTTTACTTGGCTGCATAATGTGCCCTAAAATTGACGAAGTTGTCGTTTTTCCATGTGTTCCAGCAACAGCTAAACAAAATGTGTTTTCGGTTATTTTTCCTAAAATTTCTGCACGTTTTAAAATTGTAAAACCTTCATCTTTTAAAAAATTATATTCTAAATGATTCTTCGGAATTGCTGGCGTATAAACAACCAACGTTTTTTCTTTTGATAAAATTTCTTTCGGAATATTAGCAACCGCATCTTCAAAATGAATTACTATTCCTAATTCCTGTAAACCGTTTGTAATTGTAGTTTGAGTTTTATCGTAACCGCCAACATTTTTACCATTTGCTTTAAAATAACGAGCAAGAGCACTCATGCCGATTCCACCGACACCAATAAAATAAACGTTATGAATGTTTTTTAAATTCACAGTTTTATGAGTTTTTCTATCTCGTTAACTATTTGACTCGTTGCATTTGGCAATGCTAATTCTTTTATGTTTTCAGACAAACTTTGCTGCTTTCCTTTGTCTTTCATCAAGGTTTCAAAAACAATTGGAAACGTATCTAATTCGTTTTCTTTTAATAAAATTGCTCCGTGTTTATCTGCAATTGATTTTGCGTTTTTTGTTTGATGATCTTCTGCTACATTTGGCGACGGAATAAAAATTGTTGGTTTTCCAACTATGCACAATTCTGAAACTGAACTTGCGCCAGCTCTTGAAATAATTACATCTGCTGCTGCATATGCTAAATCCATTCTATTTAAAAATTGATGCACTTGCACATTTTCTTTCTCGTTATATTTTTGATATTCGTCAATATAAAATTTACCACATTGCCAAATGATTTGTACTTCTTGGCTTTTAAAAAAAATTAATTGCGCTTCAATTAATTGATTGATTCTTCTTGCCCCTAAACTTCCGCCTAAAACAAGAATTGTTTTCTTATTTTTTTCTAACTCAAAAAACTCTTTTGCTTCTTCAGTTTTATTATGAATTGACAATAAATCTTGTCGAACAGGATTTCCTGTTTTCACAATTTTATCCTTTGGAAAAAAACGTTCTAAATTATCATAAGCAACACAAATTGATTTTGCTTTTTTACTCAATAATTTATTGGTAATTCCTGGAAAAGAATTCTGTTCTTGAATCAAAGTCGGAATTCCTTTTCTATTCGCAGCCATTAATGTTGGTCCACTTGCAAAACCACCAGTTCCTATTGCTATGGTTGGTTTAAAATTTCTAATGATTCTACTCGCTTTCCATAGACTACTAATTAGCTTAAAAGGAAATGACATGTTTTTTAATGTCAATTTTCTTTGAATTCCAGAAATCCATAATCCTTTTATTTCGAAACCAGCTTGCGGGACTTTTTCCATCTCCATTTTATCCTTTGCGCCAACAAACAAAAAATTTGCCTCAGGGTATCGCAACTTTAATTCGTTTGCAATCGCGATTGCTGGATAAATATGTCCACCAGTTCCACCGCCACTTATTATGATGTTAATCGATTGCTTCATGTAAAATATCTAAAGGATTATCATCTAAAATTGTTTCTTCAGTTTCATCTTTTGATGCACTTACACTTAAAATCATTCCGAGCGCAAAACACGTCATCCAAATTGAAGTTCCTCCGCTACTAATTAGCGGTAACGTTTGTCCTGTTACAGGAAATAAATTACTTGCAACCGCCATGTTTATCATCGCTTGAAAAATGATTGGCAAACCAACGCCAATTACTAATAATGATGCGAAAACTGTATTCGCTTTTTTTGCTGCAATTACAATTCTAAATAGCAATAAAAAATATATAAAAAGCACTAAAAACGCACCTACTAAACCATATTCCTCAACTATAATTGCATAAATGAAATCTGATGAAGATTGTGGTAAAAAGTTTTTCTGTATACTTTTTCCTGGACCATTTCCGGTTAATCCGCCAGTTGCGATTGCAATTTTCGCTTTATTAACTTGATATCCTTCAACGCCATCAGTTTTAGAGAAACTTTCAATTCTACTTTCCCAAGTAGCAACTCTATTTGGCATTGCATCCGGAAATGCTTTTGCCGTCAACACAAATAAAGTTAAAATGAGTGTTCCTATTCCTAAAATATATCCGATGTATTTCAATGGATATCCACCAATAAAAGACAAGATTATAACCATTGTAAAAATGATCGCTGTTGTAGAAAAATTAGCTGGTAAAATCAATATTAAAACACATGCTATAGGCAGCCACAATTGCCATAAACTTTCTTTAAAATCGATTATTTGTTCTTTATTTCTTGCTAAATATCTAGCAACATAAACCATTAAAATTAATCCTGCTAAGGTTGAGGTTTGAAAACCAACACCAACAAAAGGAATGCGAATCCAACGACTTGCATTTGCACCACCAATTGTAGTTCCTTGTGATAATGTATAAATTAATAAAAGTATTATTACTGGTAACATCAGCACAGAACCTCCACTAAAATATCTGTATGGAATCTTATGAACTCCGTAAATAATTACAAAACCCATAATTAATAAAATCATGTGTTTTATTAAATATCCAAATGTAGAACCAGCACCCACAACATATACCAGATTTGTGCTCGCGCTATAGACTGGCATAAACGAAAAAATTGCCAATACTGCGACGATAGACCAAATGGTTTTATCTCCTTTTATATGTTTGAATAGGTGTATCACTTTATTTTATAAAATTGATCTTACTGCTTTTTTAAATTGTCTTCCTCTGTCTTCATAATTCTCGAATAAATCGAAACTTGCGCAAGCTGGCGACAATAAAACATTGTCTCCTTTTGTTGCTAATTTTGCAGAAACCTTTACTGCCTCCTCAGCCCCAGCTGTTTCAATAATCATATCAACAACGTTGCTAAAAGTTTCCATAATTTTTTTATTATCAACCCCTAAACAAACAATTGCCTTCACCTTTTCTCTTACCAAAGGCAATAAATCGTGATAATCGTTTCCTTTATCAACACCTCCTACAATCCAAACTGTTGGATTGTCCATGCATTCTAATGCATAAAAAGTTGCATTAACATTTGTTGCTTTTGAATCGTTAATATATTGTACTTCTTTTACTTTTTGAACATTCTCTAAACGATGTTCTGCGCCTTCAAAATTAGATAAGCTTTCTTTAATTGTTTGCTTTCTAACTTTTAATAATTGAGCCGACATAGCCGAAGCCATTGCATTTTTTACATTGTGTTTACCTTGTAAGGTTAGGTTTGATAGTGGCATAGTAAATTGTTCTGTATTTATTTTCGTTATTATATTATTGCCTTTTATAAAAGCTCCGTATTCTAATTCTCTTTCTATTGAAAATGGAATTAATTGCGCTTCTGTTTTATTCTCTTTTAACCATTGACTTATTGCTTCATCTTCAGCATCATAAATCAAATAATCTTCTTTTGTTTGATTCTTAGTAATTCTAAATTTTGATGCTACATATTTTTTAAAATCATATTCATATCGATCTAAATGATCTGGTGTTATATTTGTAATTATTGCAATATGTGGACGAAATTTTTCGACTCCATCTAACTGAAAACTACTCAACTCTAATACATAATTCTCAAAGTTTTGTTCTGCTACTTGTTGCGCAAAACTGTCTCCAATATTCCCTGCAATTCCAACATTTAATTTCGCTTCTTTTAAAACATGATGCGTTAATAATGTTGTTGTTGTTTTTCCGTTTGATCCTGTTATTCCAATAATCGTTGCATCAGTAAATTGACTTGCAAATTCTATTTCCGAAATCACAGGAATTTGCATTTTTTTCAATTTTTGAATCAACGCTAGTTTATCAGGTATTCCTGGGCTTTTCATCACCAAATCAGCATTTAAAACTTTCGCTTCTGTATGTTGATTCTCTTCAAAATCTATTTCATTATGTAAAAGAACTTTCTTGTATTTATCAGCAATTGCTCCTTTATCAGAAACAAAAACTTCATAGTTTTTTTGCTTTGCTAAAATTGCTGTGCCAACACCACTTTCTCCACCACCTAAAACAACAATTTTCTTCATTTATCTCAATTTCAATGTTGCAATTGTAAACACCGCTAACAAAATTCCAACAATCCAAAAACGAGTTACAATTTTACTTTCATGATATCCCGATTTTTGATAATGATGATGCAAAGGCGACATTTTAAAAATGCGTCTTCCAGCTCCAAATTTTTTCTTGGTATATTTAAAATAACCTACTTGTAAAATCACCGACATGTTTTCTGCAACAAATATTCCTGCTAAGAAAATCAACAATAGTTCTTTACGAATAGAGATTGCTATAACTGCGATTATTCCACCAATTGTTAAACTTCCTGTATCACCCATAAAAATTTGAGCTGGAAAAGTATTATACCAAAGAAACCCGATTAACGAACCTGCAAAAGCCAAAATAAAAACGGTCATTTCTCCAGAATTAGGTATGTACATTACGTCTAAATAATCTGCAAAAATGATGTTACCAGAAACCCAAGCAAAAACCGCTAACGTAATGACAATTATTGCGGATGAACCTGCAGCTAAACCATCTATTCCGTCTGTTAAGTTTGCACCATTAGAAACTCCTGTAACAATAAAAACAACTACAAAAATGAAAATGATCCAAGCATATGTTTGATATCCATCACCCAAAAAACTCAATGCTTTTGAGTAATCCAATTCGTTATCTTTTAAAAATGGAATGGTAGTTTTTGTTGATTTATGTGCTTCACCAAAAACTTTAACCTTGCCGTTTTGCTGTACAATTTGCTGATCAGCAGGCAACTGTTCTTTAATTGTTACCTCTGGATGAAAATAAAGCATAGAACCAACGAATATTCCTAAACCAATCTGACCTAACACTTTAAATTTTCCGCTTAAACCGCTTTTGTCTTTTTTAAATACTTTTATATAATCATCAACAAAACCTATGAAACCCATCCAAAGGGTTGTTATTAATAATATGATTACATAAATGTTATCTAATTTCGCTAATAATAAAACTGGAATCAATGTTGCTAGAATTATGATGATTCCACCCATTGTTGGTGTTCCTGATTTCTCCGCTTGACCTTCTAAACCTAAATCTCTAACCGTTTCCCCTACCTGTTGTTTTCTTAAAAAATTGATGATTTTTTTTCCATAAATTGCTGAAAACAATATTGAAAATATGAATGCTAGAGCAGCACGAAATGTGATAAATTGAAACACACTCGCTCCTGTTAAATTGAATTGACTTTCTAAATATTCGAATAAATAATATAACATTCTTACTTATTTAATTGAATTAAACATTCGGTAACTACTTCTAAATCATCGAAATGAAATCGCTCTCCATTAATCTCTTGATAATTCTCATGACCTTTTCCTGCTACCAAAACAATGTCACCAGTTTCAGATAATTTACAAGCTGTTTTTATGGCTTGCTTTCTATCTACAATTGATAATGTTTTTCCAAGGTTTTCTAGAGCAACACCAACTTCCATTTCATCAATAATTACTTGTGCGTTTTCAGTTCTTGGATTATCAGAAGTAAAAATTGTTTGACTACTCAATTGAGAAGCAATTTTTGCCATCTTTGGTCTTTTTGTTTTATCTCTATCACCACCACAACCAACAACAGTAATTACTTTCTCTTTTCCAGTTTTAATATCAGAAATGGTTTCTAGTACATTTTTCAACGCATCTGGCGTATGTGCATAATCTACAATTGCAGTAATCCCGCTTTTAGAAATTGTGTACTGAAATCTTCCGCTTACACTTTCTAACTCACTTACCAATCTTAATACCTCCAGCTTTTCTAAACCGCATAACTCTGCAGTTCCGACTATTGCTAATAAATTATATGCATTAAAGGTTCCAATAAGTTTCGACCAAATCTCTGTTCCATTTATTGTTAATAATGAACCAGACATTCTTTTTTCTAACACTTTCCCTTTAAAGTCTGCTATGGTTTTTAAAGCGTACGTTCTTTTTGTTGCTTTGGTGTTTTGCAACATTACTGATCCATTTTTATCATCAATATTTACCAAGGCAAAAGCCGATTTTGGTAACGAATCAAAAAATGCTTTCTTAACGTCTCTATATTCTGCAAACGAATTATGGTAATCTAGATGATCATGTGAAAGATTGGTGTATATACCACCTTCAAAATGTAAACCGTGCGTTCTTTTTTGATGAATTCCGTGAGAACTCACTTCCATAAAACAATAATCAACACCTTCATTTATCATATCGTTCAAATACGAGTTGATTGTAATTGAATCTGGAGTTGTGTGAGTTGCTTTGAATTCTTTTTCGTTTACAACCACTTTTACTGTTGATAATAATCCAACCTTAAAACCAGCTTTCTTAAATAATTGATACAATAAAGAAGCAATTGTCGTTTTACCGTTTGTGCCTGTAACGCCAATCAATTTTAATTTTGTAGACGGATTTGCAAAATAATTAGAAGCTAAAATTGCCAAAGCACTATTTGCATTTTCTACTTTGATATAAGAAACATTCTTAGAAATTTCTTTCGGAAACTCTTCACAAACAATTGCCTTTGCGCCTAATTGAATTGCTTTTTCAATAAACAAATGACCATCAACGGTTACTCCTTTTTGCGCAACAAATAAATCGTTCGATTCAATTTTACGAGAATCAAACTGAACTGAATTTATTTCAATATCTGTTGAACCAAGAATTTCTTCGATTGATATTTTATATAGTATGTCTTTTAATTTGTTCAACTTATCTATGATAATTTTAGTAGAATTGTATCTCCTTTTTTAAACACTGACCCTTTACTTATTGACTGTGTCATTACATTTCCAACACCTTTAAATTTTACTTTCAATCCTAAATTTTCTAGCAACGAAACTGCATCCATTCCAGACATTCCTTTTACATTCGGAATAACTTTATATTCTTTTTGTGAGTTTTTATAATACTCTTTGTACTTAACATCTACTTCAGAAATGGTTGGTTGATCTGTAACCTGCTGAATATTAATTGGTGTAGTTGTGTATATTTTTTGAGCAATTTCTTTAAAAACTGGCGCAGCAACTGTTGCTCCGTAATATCCTTTCTCCTTTTTTGGTCGATGAATTACAACGATGCATGAATATTTAGGTTTATCCGCAGGAAAAAAACCAGCAAAAGAAGCCACATAATATTTACTTGAATAATGTCCTTTTACGCGTTTTCCTTCTTTATCAGTATGTGCATCAATCCATTTTTTTGCAGTCCCTGTTTTACCTGCCATTGAAAAATTTGGAGAATAAATATTATCTGCCGTTCCTTTTATAACAACATTTTCCATCACTTTTCTAACTTTATCTATAGTAGCTTGACTTGCAATTTTTTCTTTCAATATTACTTTCTCAAAAACTTTTTCCGTTTTATTTTGAACGCGTAATTCTTTAATAAATCTTGGTTTCACCATTTGCCCATTATTAGCAACAGCATTATAAAAAGTCAATGTTTGCAAAGGAGTTAAAGAAACTCCATAGCCCCAAGCCATCCATTCTAAAGAAATTTTATTCCAAGGGTTTCTTTTATTTCCTGGAAACGGAATAAATGGTTTTCCTTCTCCTTGAATATTTAATCCAATTTTTTTATCTAATCCAAATGACCTCATTTTATTGACAAACTTCATAGGATCATCATCATAATGTTTTCTGATCAATTTTACGATCCCAACATTCGATGAAACTTCAAAAACTCTTGCAGCAGATATTTTTCCGTAACCACCTCTTTGAGAATCTTCAACTTTACTTCCGTGCAACATTAAAATCCCTTTTCCGGTATCAACAACTGTAGATGTATCAATTACTTTATCATCTAATGCAGCCATTAAACTTGCAAGCTTAAATGTTGAGCCAGGTTCATGAGATTCCCAAACTGCATAATTTCTTTTCTCATAATACGTTCCTTTTGTAGTTCTACCAAGATTTGCAATTGCTTTAATCTCTCCGGTTTCAGTTTCCATAACAATTGCACTTCCGTGTTCCGCTTCAAAAAACTCCATTTGTCTTAATAACGCGTGATGCGTAATGTCCTGAATATTAACATCAATAGTTGTAATTACATCTCGCCCATCTAAAGGCTCTTTTTCGTTTCCACCATTTATTGGCTTCCATTGCCCTTGTGCAATTTTCTGTTTTAAACGCCAGCCATTTTCTCCTTCTAAATATTTTGTGAAAGCGCCTTCTATTCCTGCGCCACCACGATAATCGTCATAACCAATTGTTCTTGCAGCAATTTTTCCAATTGGCTTTACTCTTACTGATTTTTGTTCTGTTATAAAACCACCTTTATAAGGACCTAATTTGAAAATGGGAAACTGCCTCATTTTCATATAATCGTTGTACCCTAAATTTCTTGCAATTAGTAAATACCTGTTTTTTCTTTTTCTAGCATCTCTAAGTTTTTTTTGATAATAAGAAGATGAATTACCCAATAATTCTGAAAGTGAATTTGATAAATCGGTAATGCTTTTTTCAAAGACAGTACTTCTTATCGCAATCAAATCCATTCGGATTGTGTACTTGTACATTGAAGTTGCTAATAAGTTTCCGTCGGAAGCATAAATATTTCCTCTGTTTGAGAAAATAGTATCATTTTTAACAGTGTTTTCTTCAGAAAGTTCTCTGTAATAATCGCCCTGTATATATTGAATATTAACAATTCGCCCAATAATAACGATAAAAAAAAGCGTCATTAAAGCAGTGACTATATATAGTTTGTTTAATATGCTCTTTTTAATAGTTGCCAAGGTTAGTTCTTTTTTCGGATGATTTTAATTTTTTGTGGAGATGTCTGTGAAGGAAGTATTCCTCTCAATTTTACCTTCTGTCGAATATTCGATTCCATTTTCATTCGCATTAAAATGGTTCCAGTATCAACATACTCTGCTCTTAATTCTCTTTTCTTTTTATTTAATTCTGCAATTTCAATGACTTTCCCATCAGCATTATGTCCGCTAGTAATCATAAATAGCAAAAGACCAACAACAAAAATGATAATGCGCCAGTTCTTAAACGCCGAAGCATCCGTTAGGAAACTACCGCGTAACAAATCGTAAATATTTCTTTTTACTTTTGCCATTACTTTAATGTTGCTATTCTTAATTTAGCGCTGCGAGCCCTGTTGTTCATCTTAACTTCAACTTGGGTAGGCACTATTAATTTTCCAACTTTTTTTAAGGGTTCGTCTGTATTACCGTAAAAATCTTTATTGGGCTCGCCACTAAATAATCCTGTTCTTATAAATCTCTTCACCAATCTATCTTCTAAAGAATGATAAGAGATTACACTTAATCTTCCTTCTTCTTTTAATAAATCTGGAATTTGATTTAAAAATTCTTTTAATACTTCTAACTCTTGATTCACTTCAATACGAACAGCTTGAAAAATCTGAGCTAAAATTTTATGTTCTTTTGCCTTTGGCAAATGTCTTTTCAATATTTCTTTTAACTGAAAACTTGTTTCAATTTCTTTATCAACTCTTGCTTCTACAATTTCTTTTGCTAATGCTCTAGCGCTTCTTAATTCGCCATACAAAAACAAAACGTCAGCTAATCTTTCTTCACTATACTTATTAATGATGTGTCTCGCAGAGATTTTACTTTTCTGATCCATTCTCATATCTAAATCTCCATCAAACCGTGTAGAGAAACCTCTTTCTGCAACATCAAATTGATGAGATGACACTCCTAAATCAGCTAAGATTCCATCTACTTTTCTTATTCTATAAAACTTTAGAAATCTTGCGATGTGTCTAAAATTTTCTGCGATTAGAACAAAACGCTCATCATCAATCTTATTTTCTTGCGCGTCTGAATCTTGATCAAAAGCAAACAACTTTCCGTCTTTTCCTAAACGACTTAATATTTCTCTAGAATGTCCTCCGCCACCAAACGTAACATCAACATAAACTCCGTTTTCTTTAATCTCTAAAGCATCAATGCTTTCTTTTAATAAAACCGGATTATGATAATTCATCTACATCAGAATTTCCCATTACTTCTTCAGCCAATTCTGCAAAATCAACTGCTGCATCATCAATAGCAACTTCGTATTTATCTTTATCCCAGATTTCAATAATATTAACTGCCGATGACAACACAACTTGCTTTTCAATTCCAGCAAACTGACATAAATCTTTCGGAATTAATAATCTTCCAGAAGCGTCTAAATCAACAACTTTTACACCTGCTGTAAACCTTCTAATAAAATCATTGTTCTTTTTAACAAATCGATTTAATTTGTTGATTTTATCCATCATCAAATTCCACTCTTTCATCGGATACAACTCCAAACAAGATTGAAAAACTGCTCTTTTAACAACAAATCCTTCTGACACAACAGGCAACAATTGCTTCTTCAAAGCTGATGAAAACATCACCCTCCCTTTAGCATCGGCCTTGCATTCGTATGTACCAATTAGATTCATTTACTTCGAGTTACTTTTTAATTCGATTTTCAAAAATAGAAATTTTTTACCACTTTTTACCACTTTTACCCACTTTATTACAAAATTTTAATTTTACCTTAAAATATTGACACTTCAACAGATACGTTTAGATTTTTACCTGTTGTGTTAAAAATGAATATGTGCTAAAAAAAAACTACATTTGCCATTAAGTCAAATCAATTTAAACCATGAAAGAAAACTTAATTACAGAAGGTAAGTTTACATATGCAGAAGCTGGTGAAGGACAGGCAATTGTGATTTTGCATGGTCTTATGGGAGCATTGAGTAATTTTGACGAAACTTTCAATCATTTTTCTAAAAAAGGGTACAAAGTTTTAATTCCTGAATTACCATTATATTCTTTACCTCTTTTAAAAACGAATGTTAAAAACTTAGCAAAGTTTTTATATGATTTTATTGAATTTAAAAAATTAGATAAAATTGTTTTAGTTGGGAATTCTTTAGGGGGGCATATTGGTTTATATTTCACAAAACATTATCCTGAAAAAGTAAAAGCATTAGTGCTTACTGGAAGTTCTGGTTTGTACGAAAACTCCATGGGAGATAGTTATCCAAAGAGAGGAGACAGAGGTTATGTGACTAAAAAAGCACAAGATGTTTTTTATGATCCGGCAATAGCAACAGAAAAATTAATTGATGATGTTTATGTAGTAATAAACGACAGAAATTCTTTAATTAGAACCTTAGCAATTGCTAAAAGTGCAATTAGACATAACATGGCAAAAGATTTGCCAGAAATGAAACAACCTACTTGTTTAATTTGGGGTAAACACGATAAAGTTACTCCACCAGAAGTTGCTGTGGATTTTGATAAATTATTACCAGATTCAGACTTATTTTGGATTGACAAATGTGGTCATGCTGCAATGATGGAAAGACCCGAAGAGTTCAATAAAGCTCTAGATAACTGGCTTACTTCAAGAAACATCTAATTACATGAAAATTAAATCTGCAGATTTTGTAATGAGCAATAGTAATGTCACTAAAGCTCCGCAAGACAATATTCCAGAATATGCGTTTATTGGGAGATCAAACGTTGGTAAATCTTCATTAATTAATATGTTAATGGAGCGGAAAGATTTAGCTAAAACTTCTGGAAAACCTGGGAAAACACAGTTGATTAATCATTTTAAGATTAATGATTCTTGGTTTTTAGTAGATTTACCTGGATATGGTTATGCACAAATCTCAAAGAAGAAAAGAGTTATTTTTCAGCACTTTATTGAAAACTATTTTAAAGAAAGAAAACAATTGGTTTGTACTTTTGTTTTGATTGATTCTCGTCACGATCCGCAAAAAATTGATTTAGAGTTCATGCAGTTTTTAGGCGAAAATCAAATTCCTTTTTGTATTGCTTTTACAAAAGCGGATAAGATTGGAAGCTCTAAAATCAACAAACAAATCACTTCTTATAAAAAGAAATTATTGAATTACTGGGAAACGCTTCCACATTCATTTTTAACTTCTTCATCAACCAGTCTTGGAAGAAAAGAAGTTTTAGATTTTATTGAAAACGTAAACACAGACGTTGCTGATGATTTTAAATAGCAGTCATGTTATCTACTAAAGAAAATTTACAAGTTTTACACGAAGACAATCACATAGTCGTTGTAAATAAACGCCCTGGTGATATTTCTCAAGGCGATAAAACTGGTGACAAACCGCTAAGTGATGTTGTTAAAGAGTATGTCAAAGAAAAATATAACAAACCAGGCGACGTTTTTTTAGGTGTTGTGCATCGGTTAGATAGACCAACAAGTGGTGTTATTATTTTCGCTAGGACTTCTAAAGCGCTTGAACGTTTAAACAAAATGTTGCGAGAAAAAACCATCCAAAAAACATATTGGGCGGTTGTAAAAAATCAACCAGAAAAAGAAAATGACACACTAATCAATTTCTTGAGAAAAAATCCTAAAAATAATAAATCAACTGCATACACCAAAGAAATTGATGGAAGTAAAAAGGCTGTTTTACATTATAAAACAATCAAAAAATTAGATCATTATTTTTTGTTAGAAATCGATCTAGAAACTGGACGTCATCATCAAATTAGAAGTCAATTATCCTTTATTGGATCTCCAATAAAAGGTGATTTAAAATACGGATTCAAAAGAAGCAATAAAGATGGAAGTATTCATTTACACGCTAGAAAAATCAATTTTATTCATCCTGTGAGTAAAGAAGAAATTTCTGTAGTTGCTCCATTATCAAAAGATCCTATTTGGGATTCGTGCACTTAATTTTGTATCTTTAGACATTAATCATTTTTTTAATGAAAAGTCTAAAATTCCTAACTGTATTTCTACTTCCGTTGTGCGTATATTTTTCATTCACAATGACTGGATGGATTACATTTTTACCTTTATTGTTTTCCTTTGCAATTATTCCTTTGCTAGAGTTTTTATTTAAACCAACTTCTGAAAATTTTTCAAAAGAGCAAGAGCAAAAGGAAAAGGAAAACAGAATTTACACGTATATCTTATATTTAACAATTCCGATTCAATTATACTTTTTGTATTTGTTTTTCTATGTTGTTCAAGAACCTCAATTAGAAACCTACGAACTCGCTGGAAGAATTATTGGAATGGGACTTTTAAGCGGAACAGTCGGAATAAATGTCGGTCACGAATTAGGTCATAGAAACAACCGGTTTGATGAATTTCTAGGAGAAATTTTATTGTTAAGCTCAATAAATACGCACTTTTTGCCGTATCATAATGCAGGTCATCACTTAAATGTTGCCACACCAAAAGATGCTGCAACAGCAAGAAAAAACGAATGGATTTACACTTTTTATATTCGCTCTCATTTTACAAGTTATAGACAAGCTTGGCAAGCAGAAAACAACCGTCTGAAGCTTTCTGACAGAAGTTGGTTTCATATTCAAAACCGAATGATTATTTACACTTTTGCAAACATTATTTTATTGGCATCAATTTATTATTTCTTCGGATTATTTGTGTTGATTTCCTTTTTAATTGCTTCTGTAATCGGAATTTTATTACTAGAAAGTGTAAACTACATTGAACATTACGGGCTATTAAGAAAACAATCTGAAAATGGCAGATATGAGAAAGTAAAAAGAACGCATTCTTGGAACTCCGATCATGTAATTGGCAAGTTAATGTTGTTCAATTTATCACGCCATTCAGATCATCATTATAATGGAAGTAAACATTATCAAATTTTAAAATCATTACCAGAAAGTCCACAAATGCCAACAGGCTATCCAGGAATGGTAATTTTGGCTTTGTTGCCGCCATTATGGTTTTCTGTGATGAATAATAAACTACAAGAATAACAACATTTATGAATATTTCAACATTAGTTCAATCGCAAAAAAATCATTTTGCATCACAACAAACTAAAGATATTTCAACAAGAAAACAGCTTTTAAAAAAGTTGCTTTCCGAAGTTATCAAAAGAGAAAAAGACATTGTAAATGCGTTGTATTTAGATTTTAAAAAATCGGAATACGAAAGTGTGATGACAGAAACTTCTATCGTGATTTCTGATTTAAAAAGAACCATCAAAAAAATGCATCATTGGGCAAAACCACAAAGTGTAATGCCCGCCGTTTTAAACTTTCCATCTTCGAGTAAAATCTACAAAGAACCTTACGGAACCATCTTAATAATTGCTCCATGGAATTACCCATACCAACTAGCTTTAGTTCCTTTAATCGGTGCCATTGCAGCAGGAAATACAGCAGTTTTAAAACCATCAGAATTAACGCCAAATACTAGTAAAATAACCAAAGAGATTTTAGAAGCTGTTTTTAACGAAAAATTAGTTGCAGTTGTTGAAGGTGGCGTTGATGTTTCTACCGAATTATTAACGCAACGTTGGGATTACATTTTCTTTACTGGAAGTGTACAAGTTGGAAAAATTGTTGCCAAAGCGGCAGCGCAATTTTTAACTCCAGTTACATTAGAATTAGGCGGAAAAAACCCTTGTATTATTGACGAATCCGCAAACATACAACTAGCTGCAAAAAGAATTGTTTGGGGAAAATTTATCAATGGCGGACAAACGTGTATTGCGCCAGATTATTTATTGATTCACAAATCGGTAAAAGAAAAATTTGTAATGCATTTTAAAGCAGAAATCGAAATTGCCTATGGCAATAATCCTGAAAAATCTACAGATTACCCAAGAATTATCAATCAAAGAAATTTTGATCGCTTAGAGACCATGTTAAAAAACGAAAATTTTTTAGTTGGCGGAAATACAAATCGAGAAGACAATTATATTGCACCAACTTTAATTGACGAACCTAGTTTAGATAGCGAAGTGATGAAAGGTGAAATTTTTGGACCAATTTCTCCAGTAATTTCTTATGAATCTGAAGATGATTTAGAGAAAGCAATTAGCAAATACGAAAAGCCTTTGGCATTATATGTATTCACAAAAAAGAAAAGCTTCGCCAATAAAATGATTGCAAAATATTCTTTTGGAGGTGGAACAATTAACGATACAACGGTGCATTTTGCAAATCACAATTTACCTTTTGGTGGCGTTGGAGAAAGCGGAATTGGCGGTTATCACGGTAAACAAACTTTTGACATTTTCTGTCATAAAAAAGGAATTACAAAACGCTATAACTGGCTAGACCTTCCTATAAGATACGCACCATATAAAGGAAAGTTAAAAACACTTAAAGCTTTCATGAAATTACTTTCATAAACGAACTATGACAAACGAAAAAACAGTTTCAGAAGCTATCAATTATAGACGTTCTGTTAGAATTTTTGATGCAGAAAAACCAATTGAAACTTCTTTGGTTAAAAAATGCATCGAACAAGCAAGTTTAGCACCTAATAGCAGCAACATGCAATTATGGGAGTTTTATCACATCACTTCAAAAGATATGATTGATAAATTGGCACCATTATGTTTCAACCAGAATGCAGCAACAACAGCACAACAATTAGTAGTTTTTGTTGTGAGAAAAGACTTGTGGAAAAGGCGAGCAAAATCGAATTTATACTATTTAGATACTGTTTTCGGGAAGAACAATCCGAAGCCTGAACAAAGCAGTAGGGAAAAAGTTGGAAGAAATTATTACGGAAAACTAATTCCGTTTGTCTATGGAGATTTTCTAGGAATTTTTGGCTGGTTAAAATATATAATGATTTTAATTACCGGACTTTTCAAACCTATTTATAGGGAAGTTCGCAATAAAGATATGCGAATTGTTGCTCACAAAACCGCTGGATTGGCAGCGCAAAATTTTATGACAAGTATGGCAGCAATTAATTACGATACTTGCCCAATGGAAGGTTCTGATACTTGGCGTGTAAAACGTGCTTTAAATTTACCTTTTAGCGCAGAAATAAACATGATTGTTTCATGTGGGATTAGAACCGAAAAAGGTGTTTACGGAGAGCGTTTTAGGATTCCGTTTGAAGAAGTTTATAAAGAGATTTAATTCTTAGGTTTAAAAATCAACATATTTTTAGAAGCTTCAATTTCCTTTTGGTTTAGCTTCATCTTTATAAATTCACCATCAACATATTTTTGTGCTTGATCTTTATAATGATCACTAAATACATTTCCAGATTGTCCGGTTGGTAAAATTCCTAAACTATTTTCTACATCAGAAAAATCTACAATTCTACGTGTAGATGGTCCGGCTGTAATTTTATAAACACCAGTACTGTCTAAGTTAAAAATCTGATTATTAATCACCTCATTTCCTCCACGAGTTTTAAAAGGTCCGACATTAAAATATTTTCGCAATGCCGCAACTTGACCTAAAGCGTGTGGATATTCAACAGAAATTACTCGATCCCAGGTCCAATTCTGTACATTTTCACCCAATTGATTTCCTAAAAAAGCAATTGCATTTTTGTATGAATTTGTAATGATTTCCGTTCTTGTTTCTTTGTTCTTTTTGGTCTTTACATTGTCCCACCAAACAGATTCTTCTCTTACAATCTGCTCTGCAAATGCTTTATCTTGATACGGTGTATTTATAAATTGGTCAAAACTTTTACCCATTTCATCTTGATATGTTGCCACTAAAACTTCGTAAATAAATCGGTTATAAATTGTTGGAGCAATTTCTTTTTTTCCGTAAAAACCAGTCCATTTTTTTAACTTATTTAAACTTAATTTTTCACTTGGTGATAAATTTGTTTTATCAATTCCGGTTGCTAAGTTTTTGATATTTGTTACTACTGACATTGAAGTAACATCGTAAATCATTTTAGCAACATCTTCCTTTGTGAAATCGTTTTTATCCTTTAATAACTCTACAATTCGCAACGCTCTGTCTTCTGGCAAATAATATCCAGGATACAATCCGTTTTTAATAGAATCTGGTTGATTATTCGCTGAATACACATAATTTATACTCGGATTTATGGCTTGCGGATTTTCTTCAAAATCGAAATATTCTAAAATTTCATCTTTCCCAGAAGCACCGTCTAAAACTGTTTTTGTGTTAATTCCGTCACGATATTTATACAACCTTCCGGCAGCAAACCAAGCGATGTTATTTTTTGCATCACCATACATAATATTTAAACCTGGCGCGTGTAATTTTGCAGCTCCTTTTTTAAATTCTACTAACGATTTTGCATGCGATAAATCGTAACCAACCTCTAACAATTCATTGTTTAATTTAGTGTAAATCCATTGCATTGCCATGGGTCTTTTTTCATCAACATGGGCAATTAAATCATTCATAATTGGCCCATGATTACTCACTTTAATTTGATAAACAGAATCTTTTTCATCTTTTACTTTGATTCGTTTTTCAATAATATCGTACTTTTTAAATCCGTTTTCAGTACTATATTCATTCGGATTATTTGGATTCTCTTTTTCGAAATAAAAATCAACATCATCATTTTCAAACATGGTCATTCCGTAGGCATATTCTCTATTGTGTCCGATTAATGAAAACGGAGAAAGGGCTAAATTGAAACCGTACATTTCGTAATCTGGAGTTTTCACATGCGATTGATACCAAACAGAAGGTTGCGCAAATCCAATATGAGGATCGTTCGCAAAAATCACACGACCACTTTTAGTTTTTTCGGGACCTAAAACCCAAGAATTACTCCCAATAAATGGCGCCAATGGTAGTTTTTTATACAAATCTTGAATTGCAGATGCAACGCTTGCTGTTAAAATTGGTTGTTTATCATTCTGAATCAACTCCGTATTTTTAACATCAGACAAACTAATTTCATTAAAATAAGCTGCTCCTAATTTTTCTTTTACTTCGTTTAACATTGGATCCGTTTTATGAGCCGCCGCAAAACTAAACGCCATATAACCAAATACATTATACACATCTTTTATCGTGTATTTTTCTTTATCAACTCCAACTAAAT
Organism: Polaribacter sp.; assembly: GCA_029250685.1. GTDB lineage: Bacteria > Bacteroidota > Bacteroidia > Flavobacteriales > Flavobacteriaceae > Polaribacter. Next base: position 25,470 of record JAQXEU010000029.1, on the reverse strand, counting down.
AATACTCAATTGGTGTTGGTCCTTCATCCATAAATTGATTAATCCCATCTAAATACGCCATTGTTAATTTATAGGCTTCAGAGTTTTTATCTAAATTTTTGATCGTTTTTGCAGATGCTTCCTCAATGCCTAATCCAGAGAAAAATTTATCAGTTTTAATTAAATCTTTTCCGAAAATTTCCGCCAATCTTCCAGCAGCTATTCTTCTAATTAATTCCATTTGCCATAACCTGTCTTGCGCATGTACATAACCTAAAGCTATAAAAGCATCTTTTTGATTTTGAGCGTTGATATGCGGAACACCAAAGTCATCATAATAAACAGTTACTTCATCAGAAATATTTGCTAAATCTAATTCGCCATTATAGGTTGGATGCAAAGTTCGGCTAAACAACCAAAGTCCAACAAATACTAAAATGACTAATGCGACAATAACTTTTATGATTTTTTTGAAAATTTTCATGAAATTGGGTTTGATTTTCACCAAAGATAATAGAAAAATCAATCAAAAAAGAAACTACTTTAAACAAGCAGAATTTTGTACTTTTGTTACTCTTAAAAAATCCGAATAGATGAAAAAAATTCAAATGGTTGACTTACAAGGTCAATATGCAAAAATTAAAGACACGGTTAATGAATCTATACAAGAAGTTTTAAATACTTCAGCATATATTAACGGCCCTTTGGTTCATCAATTTCAAGCAGATTTAGAAAAGTACTTAGATGTAAAACATGTAATTCCGTGTGCAAACGGAACAGATGCTTTGCAGATTGCAATGATGGGTTTAGGCTTAGAACAAGGTGATGAAGTAATTACTGCTGATTTTACTTTTGCAGCGACTGTTGAAGTTATTGCATTGTTAAAATTAACACCTGTTTTAGTTGATGTTGAAGCAGATACATACAACATGGATATTGAAGCTTTGAAGAAAGCAATTACTCCAAAAACAAAAGCGATTGTTCCAGTTCATTTATTTGGTCAAGTTGCCAATATGGATGCGGTTATGGAAATTGCAAAAGAGCATGAATTGTTTGTAATTGAAGATAATGCCCAAGCTATTGGAGCAGATTACACTTTTAAAAACGGAACAAAAAAGAAAGCTGGAACCATTGGAAATGTGGGAACAACTTCATTTTTTCCTTCTAAAAACTTAGGATGTTATGGAGATGGTGGCGCAATTTTTACAAATGATGATGAGCTTGCTCATACTTTAAGAGGAATTGTAAATCACGGAATGTACACTCGTTATTATCATGATGTAGTTGGTGTGAATTCTCGTTTAGATGCAATTCAAGCTGGAGTTTTAAAGGCAAAATTACCTTTACTAGATAGTTATTGTGAAGCCAGAAGAAATGCAGCTCGCTTTTATAATAATGCTTTTGCAAACAATTCAAATATAATTACACCTACAACTAAATCTTGTGGCGCAATTTGTGACACTTGCAACTGCCATGTTTTTCATCAATATACTTTACAAATCACTAATGGAAAGCGTGACGAACTGCACAAACACTTATTAGATAATAATATTCCGAATGCAATCTATTATCCTGTAGCTTTACATGCACAAAAAGCATATCAAGATGAACGCTATAATGAAAGTGATTTTCCTGTGACAAATCAATTGATACAAACAGTAATTTCTTTACCAATGCATACAGAGTTAGAGAAAGATCAACTAGAATTTATTACTAAAACAATTTTAGATTTTGTTGGATAAACAATTGAAATCATAAAAGAATAACAACAAAAGCTCCGTTTTTTAACTGAGCTTTTTTTATTTTAGCTAAATGAAAAGAATTTTAGTAACTGGCGGATTAGGTTTTATTGGCTCTCATACTGTTGTTGAACTACAAAATGAAGGGTTTGAAGTTGTTATTATTGATAATCTATCTAATACAACGATTGATGTTCTAGATAACATCACATCAATTACAGGGAAAAAACCTGAATTTCATCAAATTGATTTACGTATAAAAAACGATGTAACTTCTTTTTTTGACAACAATTCAGTAGATGGAGTCATCCATTTTGCAGCATACAAAGCTGTAGGAGAGAGTGTGCAAAAACCTTTAGATTACTACGAAAACAATATTGGAACTTTAGTGTATTTATTGCAAGAAATGAAAAATAGAGGTTTAGATAATTTTATTTTCAGTTCTTCATGTACCGTATACGGACAAGCAGATGAATTGCCAATTACAGAAAATGCAGCAACCAAACCCGCAGAATCTCCTTATGGAAACACTAAGCAAATAGGTGAAGAAATTATTAAAGACAGCTGTAAAGCGTATAATCTAAATGCAATTGCATTAAGGTATTTTAATCCGATTGGCGGACACGAAAGTATAAAAATTGGCGAATTACCTCTAGGAGTTCCTCAAAACTTAATTCCGTTTATTACTCAAACCGCAGTAGGAATTAGAAAAGAATTATCCGTTTTTGGTAATGATTACCCTACGAAAGATGGAACAGCTGTTCGTGATTATATTCACGTTGTAGATTTAGCAAAAGCTCATATTGCAGCATTAAAGAGATTAATCGACAGGAACAATAAAAGCACTTTTGAGTTTTTTAACATTGGTACTGGAACAGGAAGCTCTGTTTTGGAAGTGATTAAATCTTTTGAGAAAGTTTCTGGAACAAAACTAAATTATAAAATTGTGGAAAGACGTGAAGGAGATGTTACTGCTGCTTATGCAGATACAACTATTGCTAACAAGGAATTAAACTGGAGAACAGAAAAAACCTTAGATGAAACAATAGACTCTGCTTGGAAATGGCAGTTAAAACAAAAATCTTAATTATCGTTTTAAATAAAACAATACCTTTAAGTTATCAACTTAAATTATTGATTTTAAAATTGATTTTTCTATGGCTAGACTTATAAAAAAAAAGCAAAAAGAAATTGGTGTATCACCAGATGATTTAATTTTCATTGGTGAAAAAAAGGAAGAAAACACAATTCTAAGAATTATCGATTTTGATAAAAACAACTTAGAAGAGACCTCAATCAACGCTGTCAAAGAAGCGTTGGTTTATCAAGAAAAGAAATCGACCACTTGGTTTAATATAGACGGAATTGACAAGGCCGAAATCATGCAAGAAATTGCTGAAGGTTTTCAGTTTGACAATTTTGTAATGGCAGATGTAATGAATACAAATGCACGACCAAAAGTGCAAGAGAATGACAACTGCTTATTTTATCAATAAAAATGCTTCAAATAAATGAAAATTCTAACTCAATTTCATTTGAAAATTTAAGCTTGATAATAACTAAATCTGTTTTACTTTCTTTTCAAGAAAAAACTGGTGATGTTTTTGAACCTGTAAGAAGCAGAATTAGAAAACAGAAAAAAAGAATTATCAATTCTGGCCCAGATTATCTGTTATTTTCGTTACTTGATGTTGTAATTGATAATTACATTTATATCTTAAGTATTCTTGGTGATAAAATTGAAAACTTAGAAGATATCTTAATACAGAATCAAGATAAATCTATTATTGATTCAATAAACACACACAAAAAAGAGCTCAATTATTTAAGAAAAAACATTCTTCCTGCAAGAGAAATGTTAGTCAATCTTACTAAAATAGATTCGGATTTTATTAGTAGTAAAAGCCACATTCATTATAAAGAATTACAAAATAATATTAATCATGCAGTAGAAATTTCTGATAGTTATCGAGAAATATTATCCGATCAATTAAACATTTATCATACAACCGTAAGTGCAAAACTAAATGACATCATGAAGTTCTTAACGGTATTTTCTGTCGTCTTTATTCCGCTTACATTTATAGCTGGTATTTACGGAACTAATTTTACTTTTTTACCAGAACTACAATATAAATACAGTTATTTTATCATGTTAGGAGTAATGGTAATTATTACTGTACTAATGTTATTGTACTTTAAAAAGAAGAAATGGTTTTAAAATAAAAAAGCCGCTCAATTGAGCGGCTTTTTTATTTTTCTGATTTTAATATTTTAAGCTTCAAAACTTGCACCACCTGCAGCAACACTTCTATCAATTTTACGCATCAATCCTTGTAACACTTTACCTGGACCAACCTCAATAAATTCAGTCCCTCCATCAGCAATCATAGCTTGTACACATTGTGTCCATTTTACAGGAGCAGTTAATTGTGCTACTAAATTTCTCTTAATTTCATCTGGATTTTTAACCGCTTTTGCCGGAACATTTTGATAAACAGGGCACGTTGGTTCGCTAAAGGTTGTCTCTTCAATTGCTTTTGCTAATTCTTCTCTTGCAGGCTCCATCATTGGCGAATGAAATGCGCCACCAACTGGCAATAATAATGCTCTTCTTGCTCCTTTCTCTGTTAATACTTTACATGCTTTTTCTACGGCAGCATTTTCTCCAGAAATCACTAATTGACCTGGACAATTGTAATTTGCAGCTACTACTACTCCATCAATCTCTGCACAAGTTTCCTCAACTATATTATCATCCAAACCTAAAACTGCAGCCATTGTAGAAGGCGCAGCTTCACATGCTTTTTGCATTGCTAAAGCTCTTTTAGAAACTAGTTTTAACCCGTCTTCAAAAGACAAAACTCCGTTTGCAACTAAAGCAGATAATTCTCCTAAAGAATGCCCTGCTACCATTTCTGGTTGAAAAGAATCTCCTAATACTTTTGCTAAAATTACAGAATGTAAGAAAATTGCTGGTTGCGTAACTTTCGTTTCTTTTAATTGCTCAGCAGTTCCTTCGAACATGATATCTGTAATACTGAAACCTAAAATTTCATTTGCCTGTTCAAAAAGTTCTTGCGCTAACGTTGACTTTTCGTATAAATCCAATCCCATTCCTGTAAATTGTGCTCCTTGACCTGGAAAAATATATGCTTTCATAGAGTATGTATTTGTGTAACCGTTTATTCGTTTTATTATTCGCAAAAATAATCATTTTTATTAGAAGCTGTTTCCTACTTTTCGCTATATCTTTTTTCTTTTGTTACCGACACAAATTTGTTCATTATTCACATATTCACTCAAACTGACAGAAAAAAGGATGACGCATCAATCAGGATTAGTTTCATTACCAACTTCAGTCAAAACTTCTAAAAATCTTGAATTCTAACAATCTAATTCTCTAAAATCACTATTTTCGTATCATGACAGTTAATCAAAAATCTTCAGCACAATTAATCTATTTAATTTTAGCAGCGCTTTTTATTGCTTCTTTAGTGACATCTAATTTAATTTTTCAAAAATTTTTTTATTGGGAACCTTTTGGAATTTATAGATTTGAAATCTCTGTCGGAATTTTACCCTATCCAATAACCTTTTTAATTACTGATATTTTATCAGAAATCTACGGAAAGAAAAAAGCTAATCAAGTTGTAATTGCCGGAATTTTCGCTTCCTTCTTTTCAATGTTGATTATTTTAGTTTCTGATGTTTCTCCTGCAATATCAAGTTCACCAATAAATGATGAAACTTTTTCTAAAGTCTTTGGATTGTCTCCTTTAGCTGTTTTAGCTTCTATGTTAGCATATTTGGCAGCACAATTTATTGACATCAAAATCTTTCATTTCTGGAAACGGAAAACCAACGGAAAACATTTGTGGTTAAGAAATAACTTCTCAACCTTTTCATCTCAATTTATAGATACGTTTACCGTGTTATTTTTATTGTGTTCTTTCAGTATTTTACCATGGGAAATCTTTGGCGGATTATTATTAAGCGGTTTTTTATTCAAAATAGTAATTGCCGCATTAGACACACCAATTTTATATTTATTGGTATTTTGGTTTAGAAAGAAATTTGATCTAAAAGTTGGACAAGAAATCATAGATTAATTTTTAACATTTTCTTTGTAAACAAACCCAAAATGCAACGTCTAAATTTTTATCAAACACAAACTAGATGAAACAACTCTTTACCTTTAGCTTTCTATTTTTAATTGCTCTTAATTTACAAGCGCAAACACAAAATTATAATACATTATTACAAAAACATGTTGACGAAAAAGGAAATGTAGATTATAAAAGTTTTAAATCTGATGAAGTTCAACTAGCTAATTACATTTCGTATTTGGAAAAAACAATGCCAGCTAAAAATTGGTCAGCAGATAAAACAAAAGCTTTTTGGATTAACGCATATAACGCATATACTTTACAAATAATTCTTGAAAATTATCCGTTAAAAAGCATCATGAAAATAAAGAGAAAAGGAAAAGATGCTTGGAACATTCCGTTTGCAAAAGTTGGCGGAAAAAATTACACACTAAATCACATAGAGCATGAAATTTTACGTAAAGATTTTGATGACCCAAGAATTCATGTTGGTGTAAATTGTGCTTCAATGTCTTGTCCGCAATTAGGAAATTTTGCTTTTACAGAAGCAAATATAGAAAGCGAATTAGAACGATTAATGACGTTATTTATAAACGATTCATCAAGAAATATCATCACCGAAAAGAAAATTGAAATTTCAAAAATATTTGATTGGTTTAAAGGAGATTTCATTAAAAATGGTTCTCTTATTGATTATTTCAACAACTATTCGACAACAAAAATCAATAAAAAAGCGAAGATTCGTTTTTTAGAATATGACTGGAATTTAAATGGGAAGTAGTATCTTTATTCTTTAAGAAAAACAACAAAATGTCAAAAACATATTACGATCCAGCCGATTTAAGAAAGTTTGGAAAGATTACAGAATGGAGCGAAGAACTTGGAAATAAATTCTTTGATTATTACGGAAAAGTATTTGAAGAAGGTGCTTTAACTGCACGTGAAAAATCATTAATTGCTTTGGCTGTTGCTCACACAGAACAATGTCCATATTGTATTGATGCCTACACAAAAGATGGCTTACAACGAGGAATTACAAAAGAAGAAATGATGGAAGCTGTGCATGTTGGTGCTGCAATAAAAAGTGGCGCAACCTTAGTTCATGGAGTTCAAATGATGAATAAAGTGAATAAATTAGAAATGTAAGTAGAGAACCAATTTTGTAAAACAAAATTGTGGGAATCCATTAAAATGTCACCTCGAGCGCAGTCGAGAGGTTTTAATTAGGTCTCGACTGCGCTCGACCAGACAAAAGATACTGAATAAAGTTCAGCATGAAGAAATCACTAAAAGCAAGAAATAACGATTTAGCAAATACACAACGTCAATTAGAAATTCTATCTAGCGGGATTTTCAAAGACGAATTGCCAACATTTGCAAACAAAATAAAAGAAACAAATCAGTTTCCATTACGACCAAAAAAACTAGAAGTTTTACAAATTAATTTGGGTTATATGTGTAATCAGGTTTGTGCGCATTGTCATGTAGATGCTGGTCCAGACAGAAAAGAAATCATGACAGTTGAAACCATGAATCAATGTTTGGAAGTTATTAAAAAAACCGAAGCACACACATTAGATTTAACTGGTGGCGCACCAGAAATGAATCCAAATTTTAGATGGTTTGTAGAAGAAGCTTCAAAAGCCGGGATAAAAGATTTTATAGTTCGTTCTAATTTAACAATCATTAGAGCTAATAAAAAGGATCACGATTTGCCTGAGAAAAAAAAAAAACACAATGTTCATGTTGTTTCTTCGATGCCACATTGGACACGTGGAAAAACAGATAAGCAACGTGGTGATGGGGTTTTTGATAAATCAATTAAAGCATTACAAATGCTGAACGAAGTTGGTTACGGAATTGAAGGTTCTGAACTAAAACTAGATTTGGTTTACAATCCTTCAGGAGCATTTTTACCTGGTGATCAAATGGCATTGGAAAATGATTTCAAAAAAGCTTTAAAAGATGATTTTAACATTGATTTTCATAATTTATTTGCGATTACAAATTTACCAATCAGTCGTTTTTTAGATTATTTAATCGCTTCAGAAAATTATGAAGATTACATGCATTCTTTAATCGAAGCATACAATCCTGCAGCTGTAGAAAATGTAATGTGCACCAACACAATTTCTGTAAGTTGGGATGGGTGGTTGTATGATTGTGATTTCAACCAAATGTTAAATTTAAAAGTAAATTCTAAGGTAAAGCACATCGCCGATTACAACGAAGAATTATTACAAAATAGAAATATTATAATCAATCAACATTGTTACGGTTGTACTGCTGGCGCAGGAAGTAGTTGTCAAGGAGTTGTCGCGTAAATTATGAAAAAAAACATTTACATATTTGTTCTTTTATTTTCGATTTCTTTAAACGGACAGTCAATAAAAAAACTATTGAAAAAACACAATACTGAAAGTGTTGAATACGCTTATGTAGAAAAAACAAAAGCAAATTCAGATGTTGTTTTACTAGACGCAAGAGAGTTAAAAGAGTTCAATGTTAGTCATATTAAAAATGCTATTCATGTTGGTTATGATCATTTTAATTTAGAAAATACAACAGCAAAATTAACAAATAAAAATGCATCAATTATTGTGTATTGTTCAGTTGGAATTCGATCAGAAGACATTGCAGAAAAACTACAAAAAGCAGGCTATAAAAATGTTTTTAATTTATTTGGCGGAATTTTCGAATGGAAAAACAAACGAAATACAGTTGTAGATTCAACTAATAATCCGACAGAAAAAGTACATACTTTTAGCAAAGAATGGAGCAAATGGTTAAAAAAAGGAATCAAAGTTTATGAGTAAAAATTTGGTAATTATTTTTGTAAAAAATAGCATTTTAGGGAAAGTAAAAACACGTTTAGCCAAATCAATTGGCAACGTTGGTGCTTTTAATATTTATTCTGAATTAGTTGCAATTACAGAAAAAGCATCAACAAAAATAAACACAGACAAGCACATTTATTTTTCTGATGTAATTAACCCATCAATATGGGAAAACGAAAAAAAATTTATTCAAAAAGGAGAAAACTTAGGAATGAAAATGCAACATGCATTTCAAAATGGATTTGATGAAGGTTATGAAAACATTGTTTTAATTGGCTCTGATTTACCAACTATTTCTAAAGAAGTTATTGAAACTGGAATAGCAAATCTAAAAAACAAAGATGTCGTTTTTGGTCCTGCAGAAGATGGCGGATATTATTTAATCGGAATGTCTAAAATGCACGCTTCAATTTTCGAAAATAAGCCCTGGAGTAAAAACAATTTATTAGCCATAACTTTACAAGAATTAAAAGCACAAAATCAATCTGTGGGATTGATTGATACTTTAAATGATATTGACACCTTTGAAGATTTAATCGCTTCTAATTTTTATAAAAATAATTCGAGGATTCAAGAAATTGTGCAACAAACCAACCACGCTTAAATGAAGAAAAAACAATTACAAGAAACCATCGATTTTCTAAAATCAAACGGAATTACAAATCCACAAATAGGAATTGTTTTAGGAACTGGTTTAGGAAAACTAGTTGATGAAATCGAAATAGAAAAAGAAATTGCTTATACAGAGATTCCTAATTTTCCGCAAGCAACCGTTGAGTTTCATTCTGGAAAATTAATTTACGGAACATTAGCTAACAGAAAAGTTGTGGTAATGTCTGGTCGTTTTCATGTCTATGAAGGGTACAATCAATGGGAAGTAACTTATGGAATTAGAACCATGCATGGATTAGGAATTAGCACTTTATTAATTTCAAATGCTGCTGGGGCAATCAACTTAAACTACAAAAAAGGAGATTTGATGCTGTTAGAAGATCATTTAAATCTGCAAGGAGGTTCTCCTTTAGCATTTAAAGGCGCAAATGATTTTGGAAATATTTTTGCCGATATGCTAGAACCGTATTCTAAAAAAATCAATCAACAACTGAAAGAAATTGCAATTGCAAACGACATACAATTGCACGAAGGAATGTATGCAAGTGTTGTTGGTCCGCAATTAGAAACCAGAGCAGAATACAGAATGTTGCAAATTTTAGAAGCCGATGCAGTTGGCATGAGTACAGTGCCAGAAGTAATTGTAGCAAAGCAATTGAACTTACCTTGTGCCGCAATTTCTGTGTTAACGGATGAGTGTGACCCTAAAAATTTAAAACCTGTAGATATTGCAGAAATTATTGCAGTTGCTGGTGAAGCTGAACCAAAAATGATTACGCTTTTTAAAGGTTTAATAAATGCTCTATAACCTAAGTAACCATTGTTACATTAAAACAATTATAAAGATTTTATCTTTATACCACATAAAATTTAATCAAAGTATTTAGTTAAAATGAGTTACTTAGAAACCACACATAACGTATATAAAGAAGCAGCTTTAACGCCTGACATTGGTCTTTGCTGCACAACAAATCCAATTTGGGAATTACCAGGATTAAAAATCCCAAGAATTATGCAAGAAATGAATTACGGTTGTGGTTCTACTGTTCATGCCCGAGATTTAACGAACAATCCAAAAATGTTATATGTTGGAGTTGGTGGCGGAATGGAACTATTACAATTCGCATATTTCAACAGAAATAAGGGCGGCGTAATTGGTTTAGATGTGGTTGATGAAATGTTAGAAGCATCTCGAAAAAACTTTAAAATAGCCGAAGAACAAAACGATTGGTTCAAGTCTGATTTTGTTGATTTACGTAAAGGCGATGCAATGGATTTACCAGTGGAAGATAATTCTATTGATGTTGCAGCTCAAAACTGTTTGTTCAATATTTTTAAGTCGGATGATTTAAAAAAAGCGATTGAAGAAATGCACCGAGTTTTAAAACCACACGGACGTTTAGTAATGAGTGACCCAACGTGTGAGCAACCAATGAATGACGAATTACGTAACGACGAACGTTTACGTGCGCTTTGTTTAAGTGGAAGTTTAACCATTGCCGATTATGTAAAAGCATTAACCGACGCTGGTTTTGGAACGATAGAAATTAGAGCAAGAAAACCATACAGAATTTTAGACCCAAAAAATTATCCAACTAACGAATTGATTTATATAGAATCTATTGAAGTAGCCGCAATTAAAGATCCAATGCCAGAAGATGGCCCTTGTATTTTTACAGGAAAAGCTGCAATTTATTATGGCGAAGAAGATTATTTTGATGACGGATTAGGACATACTTTACTTAAAAACCAACCTCTCGCAATTTGTGATAAAACAGCTGCAGCTTTAGAAGCATTAGGAAGAGATGATATCTTTTTCTCTCCTTCTACTTTTCATTATGATGGTGGTGGTTGCTGTTAAAAGTACTGCCCAATACCAAAGACTAAACCTTTTGCTTTTCCATTAGTGAGTTGAAAGCCATAGTCGATTCTAAAAATAGCTTTAAATATTTTTTTGTGGATAAAACGTACTCCAACTCCAGAAAATATTTTAATGTTTTTAGCATCAGTAAAGTCACTTAGTTTTCCTCCAGGAGTTCTCCAAGTTCCAGCATCTGTAAAAACATTAGATTGAATTACAAAGGAGCCTTTTTCTATAATAGTGTGTCTATATTCTGTGTTGTACACAATACTTCCTGTTCCTCTATCAACCAAAATACCTACGCCACGTAAATTCACATTATTATCTAATGCAAATGGTGCAAACGGACTTTTATTATTTGTAGATAATCCAACTCGTAATCGGTTAGCCCAATTTCCTTTTTCACCAATTCTTTTGTAGTAAAATAAATCGTTCCAAGTGACAAAAAAGTCATCCTGAAATTCATTTTTTGAAGTTACCATTTGTACATATAACTCGTTTTTAAAACCTTCTACATACTGATAGAAATAATTTAAATTATCATACAAATACACAAATTTTAATAGAAATTTATTGATACTTAATTCTAAAGGAATAGTAGTAGATGTTAATCCATTTTTGTAATTATATTTTTCTTTAAAAAAGTTTAATCCTAGTTCTAAACGGTTTTTATAGTTCAACTCGTACATCAACATCGTTTCAAACGAAGTATTTTGATATTTATAATTGGCAGATCCATTATCAAAATACAATGGTTCTTCACTTATCCAATTTGTATGATTTACTGCTAATCCTAATCTATTCGAAAACAAGTATGGAGCTCTAAAATTGATTCCATAAGAATGATAACCATTATTCTGATAAAACCCACCAAAAGACATATTTCTTCCGAATAGATTGTGTTCCACTAATCCTATTTTATATGCAAACTCCTTACTGGTAGTTGTCCAAAAGTTTACAGATGGAATGATTGTATGATTTTCTTCTACAATAAAAACAACACTAAAATTATTGTTATTTTCTTTATGAACTTGAAAATAAGCATTCGAAACTAATGGCAATCTTTTTAAGCGTTGAATATCATTACTTAAAATAGTTGAATCTAAAACTGCATCTTTTTTTATTAATAAAAACGCTTCTATAACACTAATCTTTGTCTTTTTTAAGCCTTTGATTTTAATATCAATAATTTTATTTTCTTGAGCAGTTATTAATGAAGAAAAGAAGATGAAAAGACCAAATAGAATTGTTGTTTTTTTCATTATTGAATCGTTGTTTTTTCAGTAATGACTTAGTTTACCCAATTATCTATACTTACGCCCATCATGGTAAAGTTATATTCCGAACCAACAGATAAAACTGGTGGTTTTTCTGTAGTGACATTCAACACAACATTGTCTAATTTATAATATTGAAACCATTTATCATACGTGTAGGTTCCAGATAATAAATCATTATTAACATCAGAAACTACTTGAAAATAGATTTCGTTTTCTTTATAGATTCCGTCTTGCCAAGAAAATTTTGGCGAAGTGTTTTCAGTAAAATCAATTGTAACCAAATTATTCCATTCTGTTGGTTTTGTTTGATGTTTCAAACGAATTGGATTTGATTTATGCAATTTCCCATTCGTTTTATAAGTAACAATTGACCAAACTTCTTCAACATCATTTCTAACATAACGTTCTAAATAACCATTAAAAACAGCTTCATTTTGCAATGCTCTTTTTTTGTAGCGTGAAAAATCTTTTTCATTTACTGTTGTGTTTTCAGTTTCAAAATATTGAATTTCTGTTGCTCCAAGTATTGGATAATAAAAAATATAAGAAATAGATGAATCTGTTTTATCACTAGCTGCACAAGCAATAACTTCATCCGCAATTAAACCCGAATTTACATTTAAATATTCTTGTAGGTTTTGGGGTACAATTTCCACTTTTTCTTTGGTACAAGAAACTGCAGACAATAGAACTATAAAAAGTATTATTTTTTTTATCATTTATATTTTTATGGTAATCACTGGCAACATGGAATGGTTTGACACATCTTCTGCAACACTTCCTTCAAAGATATGAGACAACCCTTTTCTTCCGTGTGTACTAATTGCAATTAAATCCGCTCCAATTAAATTTGAGAATTTTAAAATTCCTTTTTCAATACTGAATTCACATTCAAAAGTCACTTCTTTTAATTTACTTATATCTTGACCTGCTTTGGTTAAAAAATTTACCGCCATTTCTTGCATTTGAGAAGATGATTTAAATTTATCGTTAGGTAAATTAACATATAATAAATGCAATTCTGAATTAAAAAACTCCATCAATTTTAATGCTTTTTTATAAGCAGGAATCGATTTTTCAGAAAAATCACACGCATATACAACATCTTCAAAATTTAAATCAAATATTTCTTCTTTTAAAATTAAAACAGGAATGGTTGAATGTCTAACAACTTTCTCAGTATTTGATCCTAAAAAAAATTCTTTTACTCCACTCGCACCATGAGAACTCATGATAATTAATTCTGCATTTTCTTCTTCTGCAATACCATTTATTTCTTTAAAAGATAAATAATGTTTAATTATTGGAGTAATCTTTATGTCTTTTAAATATTCTTTTTTAAGGAATTTTTTAAACTTTTTTTCTGCTAATTTTAAATAAAAAATAGATTGCGCTTGCAAATCACTGGCACTTTCACTTAAAGAAACCACACTTAAATTTAGCATGTGTAAAACAACAATTTCTATCTCGTTTCTTTTTGCTAAAAGTGCTGCTGCCTTTAAAGCATACTCTGAATGCTCAGAAAAATCTATAGGTACAATAACTTTTTTCATGATAAATAAATTTTAAATGAAAACAAATTTAAGTTATTGATTTATTGAAATTTAGAACATTTATCATGTTTTTAAAAATTTTGAAGCTAATTAATTTTATATAATTTCTTCAATAAAACTTCTGTTGGTTTATTCTGTGGCGTAAATCGATTGTTCTTTTCTCCACCAGATTTTTCATGATTGTGAAACCATTTCCATATAAATCCGCCAACAAACCAATCTTCTTTCCAAAATTGATTGTAAATAGCTTGCGTTGCATTAGCTTGTGCTTCAAAATTTATATTTCCTTCTACTCTATTAGACTCCCAAGGTTTTTTACCTGTAAAATCTATACTTCTGTAACCGTACTCGGTAAACATTACCGGTTTTTTGAATTTTTTATGAATTGATTTTATTAATTTTTTATGTTGCTTCCATCCATTTTCAAAATCTAAAACTGACGGCGTTTTTTTATCACTCAAAGGAAAATATGCATCAACTCCAATGAAATCTAATTCGCCCCAAAACGGAACTCTTTTAAACTCATCCCAATTAGCCGCATAAGTTAATTTTCCTTTATAAATATTTTTAATCTTTGCGATTAGCGCTTTCCAATATTCTGGTTTTTTGGCTACAAATTTTTCTAATTCAGTTCCGATACATAAAATATCCGCATTTGTTTTTTGAGCAATATCTGCATAATCCAAAATGAATTTCTCATAAGAATCTTCTAGCGTTTTCCAATTTTCTTCGGTTTCCATTTCTATAAAACCTGTGTACAAACCTCTTGAAACCCACAACTGTGGTTTAATCATAATTTTTACATTACTTTTTTGAAACTCTTTAGCATAATGTTCAAGGCCCTTTCTAGTTTCTCCAAACCACTGTCTGTTGGAATTATAAATAATATCAGGATTTTTTAAATCTCTAAAAAAACCAAACGGCATTAAAGCAACATAATTTCCATTTACAGCTAAAACAGGTTTTACATGTTTTGAATCAATAGCTGCTCGTGAAGCTACAAAGCTAATTCCATTTATTTTTTCTTGTTCTGCTTTACAAGAAGCTTGCAAGAAAATAAGACTAAAAAAGATGACAAATTTGATTTTCATAACTCCTAAATTATGACATTTATTTTAAAACAATGCTCTCAATCCAATGTTAAATGTTTGTCCTAATCCATTATCGGTTCCTCTTACAAAATTGGTGTAAATAGTTTCTAAATTTAAAATACTTGAGATTTGATATTTTGCTCCAAAACCTAAAGCTGTATAATCTTGAGTGAAATCACCAAAACGCTGCGAATGTTGAGCTAATCCTAGAACTGTAAACTTTGACGTTGGTAAATAACTTAAGAAAACTCCAGGTGCAAAAACAAACGTGTTGTTCGCAAAACTATTTTCATCTCCAAAATTATATTCTGTATTTAACTCAGCAAACAATTGCCAATCTTTATTTTCAAAACTGTAATCGTAAAAAAAACGGTTTTGTAAAGTCCATGCTGTTTGATCTAAATATACACCATTTTCAGTTTCGTTTTTTACTAAAGGAATATGCAGCGCTGTTTGAATTGAGAAGTTCCCAATGTTTTTAAAAGGTTGAAATTTTATTGCTGGAGCAAATGAAGTAATCCCTTTTCGTTCTGAATTCGGATTATCATCCAAACTAAAAACCGACAAAGCTTGTCTTCCTCCATTTGTGTTAGAACGAATTTCTAAAATAGCTCCAACATTAATTCTGTTATTGTCAGAAATCCCTGTAAAAGTTTCTATAGAAGATGTAAAATAGTTTTCTCTTAATTTTGACAAACTCTTTCCTTTACTATTTGCATAACTCGTTTCTGTATACAAATTATTAAACCATTTAATATCCCATTGGCCTTTGTTTAAAAGTTTTGAAGGTGTGTACGTTTGTAGGTTAATTTTTGATGTTGAGTCATCTTCTTGGGAAAAAGCATTTGCATTAAAAAATATTGCGAACACAATTAATAAAGTAGAAGTTCTATTTCTCATAATTTTATTTTTATAACTAATTTAGCCTTTGAGTCGAACAAATATTTAATTGATTACAAATTATAAAATCAGCAACTTATCCATAATCATTCTAAATTAATTAATCTCGTTAAGTTTGTAACTTACGTCTCGACAGAATAGCCAACAAACAAACTTATGGAGCACATTGTTATTATTGGAAACGGAATTTCTGGAGTTACAGCTGCTAGACACATCAGAAAAAACTCAGACAAAGAAATTACAATCGTTTCTGCAGAAACCGATTACTTCTTCTCTAGAACAGCATTAATGTATGTGTACATGGGACACATGAAGTTTGAACACACACAACCTTACGAATCTTGGTTTTGGAAAAAAAACCGCATCAATCTTAAAAAAGGATTTGTATCAAAAGTACATTCGAACACTAATGAAATTGAATTTAATGATGGTGAAAAATTAAGTTACAGCAAGCTTATAATCGCAACGGGTTCTAAACCAAATAAGTTTGGTTGGCCGGGACAAGATTTAAATGGCGTAATGGGAATGTATCACAAACAAGATTTAGAAAATCTAGAGAAATACGCTCCAAATAACTCAGTTTGTAAACGTGCTGTAATTGTTGGAGGTGGATTAATCGGAATTGAATTGGCAGAAATGCTGCATAGTAGAGATATTCCAGTGACATTTTTAGTGAGAGAAAAAAGCTTTTGGAGTGGTGTTTTACCAAAAGAAGAATCTGCAATGATTAATAAAGAAATTACAGATGTTCATATCGATTTGCGTTTAGGAGTTAATTTAAAAGAAATTAAAGCTGATAAAAACGGAAATGTAAAGTCAATAATTATAGCAGAAACGAACGAAGAAATTGAATGTACCGTTGTTGGATTAACAGCTGGAGTTTCGCCAAACGTAGATTTTCTAAAAAACTCTGATTTAGAAATTGGTCGTGGCGTAAAAGTAAATCGATTTTTAGAAACCAATATTGAAAACATTTATGCGATTGGAGATTGTGCAGAACAACATGAAGCAATTGGTCAAAGAAGACCAATTGAAGCAGTGTGGTACACAGGCAGAATGATGGGTGAAACTGTTGCACAAACTATTTGTGGAAATAAAATTGAGTACAAACCTGGACATTGGTTTAACTCCGCAAAATTTATTGATATCGAATATCAAACCTACGGTTGGGTTTGGGCAGAACCAAAAGAAAACGAAGCTCGTTTTTATTGGGAACATGAATCTGGCAAAAAATGTATTCATATCAATTACGATAAAAATACCGGGGAATTTATAGGCATAAACGCCTTCGGAATTAGAATGCGTCACGATTTTTTTGACAAGGTTCTTACCGAAAAAAATTCTGTAAATTATGTTTTAGAGCATTTAGCGGATGCAAATTTTGATCCTGAGTTTTACAAATTACACGAGTCAGAAATTGTAGCAAAATTCAATCAAGAAAACAATACAAATATCCAATTAAAGAAGAAAAGTTGGGCAAGAATCTTTAGCGCATAAAATTATGAAAGCAATAAAACAATCAGGCTTAATCCTTTTCTTAATTGGCTTAACTCTTTTTACTGGAACTATTTTTACTGGCTCATTTTCTTTAACTTCAGTTGAATTTGATTCTTTTATTAAAGAGAAAAATTACAAAAACGAACTGATAAAAGAGGAACTTCAAAATGCAGTTGTAACTACAGAACCTTTAAACATTTTCGAGTTTTCTAGTCGTGTTAGAAAGGCATATAAAGTTTCAAACGATCATTACGAAGCATTGATTAAAAAATACGATTCAGAAAAAAATTGGACTAAAAAAGGCGAACAATATCAATATAAAATTTATGGAAAACCGCATAGTTTAAGTTTTGAATTGGCTAAGAAAGCAGGTTTAGGATTTGCTGCCGAAAGTCCAGTTTTAATGTGGTTATTAACTTTTGGATTGGGAATTATTGGCGCACTTTTATTTATAATTCCTGATGTCATTTTATTAGGTAAACCAGGAATAAAAAACAACGGAATTTTCTTAAACGCAGCAACAAATCGTGGTTGGATTGGTTGGTTTGCATTTGTCTTTTTGGTTGGGTTTTACATTCTATTATATTTCTATCCAGATTTTATAGTAAACTGGGTGTATTTAGTTGATCCAATAAGTCAAAAATTAAATGGAGGCAATGCCTCTCAATGGTTTTTGTATGGGTTTTTATATTGTACCGTGATGACAGTTATGGCTGTTAGAATGTATATTAAATACCGTCATAATAAATATCAAATTTTAAGAACAACTTCAGTTTTATTTTTTCAAATTGTCTTTGCATTTTTAATTCCAGAGATTTTAGTTCGTTTCGAAAAACCTTGGTATGATTTTAAAAATGCATTTCCTTTAGATTATGATTTCTTCTTTAAATGGAATCTAGACGAACTACTTTCTAGTGGTGGATTTGGATTGTTCATTTTAGTTTGGGGAGTCGTTTTAACAGTTGTAGTTGTACCAGTAATGGTTTATTTCTTCGGAAAAAGATGGTACTGTTCTTGGGTTTGTGGTTGTGGCGGATTGGCAGAAACTTTAGGGGACCCTTACAGACAGCTTTCAAGTAAAACTTTACTTTCTTGGAAAGCAGAGCGTATTATAATTCATTCTGTATTAATTTTTGTTTTGGTAATGACAGGTTTTGCTTTGTACACTTTCTTTTCTGGAGCTGATCAAGTTTTAGGAATTAGAACACAAACCATTCAAGATATTTATGGATTCTTAATTGGATCTATTTTCGCTGGAGTTATCGGAACAGGGTTTTATCCAATTTTTGGAAACAGAGTTTGGTGTCGTTTTGGTTGTCCATTAGCAGCATATTTAGGATTTATTCAACGTTTCAAATCTAGATTTAGAATTACAACAAATGGGGGACAATGTATTTCTTGTGGAAATTGTTCTACATATTGCGAACAAGGAATTGACGTAAGAGCTTATGCTCAAAAAGGGGAAAACATTGTGCGTTCTAGCTGTGTTGGTTGCGGTATTTGTTCTGCAGTTTGTCCCCGTGGTGTTTTAAAATTAGAGAACGGTCCAGAAAAAGGGCGTATCAATCCTACTGATGTTTTATTAGGGAATGATGTTGATTTAATGGAGTTGGTAAACGATAAATAATGTTTAAAAAACTTTTTGTAGTTGCATTCTTTCTGTGTTCATTTTGTGTAAATGCTCAAAAAAAGTATCATAAATCTTTTTTTACAAACGGACAATTGAAAGAAGAAGGCTGGGTTACAAAAAATCAAAAAAATGGTTATTGGAAGTTTTATTATAAAAATGGAAACATCAAAAAAGAAGGTCGTTTTAAAGACAATTTAGAAACCAAATATTGGTATTTTTACAGCGAAAATTCATCCAAAGAAAAAGAAGGCCATTTTAAAAATGGTGTAAAAAATAATTGGTGGTTATTTTATGATAAAAAAGGCATTGTAAATCATAAATGTCAATTAAAAGGAAATCAAAAAAATGGATTTTGTTTTAAATATCATCAAAGTCAATTAATCAAAGCCGAGAAATATAAAAAAGGTAAAAAAATTAAAGAATGGACAGATTTAAAATCTTTTAAAAAAGAAAATAGTTTGTCCGATTTATATTAATGAATCAACTAATAAAAGTTATTATTCCTGCTTATAATGAGCAAGATTCTATTGCAAATGTAGTTCAAGATATTCCATCAATTGTTGATGAAATTATTGTTGTTAGTAATAATTCTACGGATAAAACTGAAGAAAATGCTGAAAATGCAGGCGCAACTGTTTTAAAAGAAAACAGAAAAGGGTATGGTTTTGCTTGCTTAAAAGGAATGGACTACATCACAAATAAAGATGTAAAACCAGACATTATAGTTTTTTTAGATGGCGATTATTCAGATTATCCTGAGCAATTAACTGAGATTGTAAATCCAATTATAAATGATGACATCGATTTTGTAATTGGCGCAAGGGTAAAACGACTACGAGAACAAGGTTCTATGACAGCACCACAAATTTTCGGAAACTGGTTAGCAACTTTTTTAATGAAATTATTTTTCGGTGCAAAATTCACAGACTTAGGTCCTTTTAGAGCAATAAAATACGATAAATTGTTAGCTTTGAAAATGGAAGATAAAACCTACGGATGGACTGTTGAAATGCAATTAAAAGCGCTAAAACAAAAATTTTCATACGTAGAAATTCCGATGAAATACAGGAATAGAATTGGTGTTTCTAAAGTTTCTGGAACCATAAAAGGAAGTGTAATGGCAGGTGTTAAAATTTTAGGCTGGATTTTTAAATATAGTTTTAAATGATTATTGTTTCATACATAATTATTGTGATTTACACAATTGCTTTGGTGCTCATTTTTATGTACGCTATTGCTCAACTAAACTTGCTTTTTAATTATTTAAAAGCACAAAAAAAAGAAGACACTTCAGATAAATTTGACTTTTCTAATCCTGGAGAGATTCCTTTTGTAACCATTCAACTTCCAGTTTATAACGAATTGTATGTAATGGAACGATTACTTACAAATATTGTGAAGTTAAAATACCCGAATGACAAATTAGAAATTCAAGTTTTAGATGATTCTACAGATGAATCTGTTATTTCAACAGCTACACAAATCAACGAATTACAAAAAGCTGGAATCGACATAAAACACCTCAAAAGAACAAACCGTGAAGGTTTTAAAGCTGGTGCTTTAAAAGAAGGATTAAAAACTGCAAAAGGAGAGTTTATAGTTATTTTTGATGCTGATTTCCTACCTAAAGAGAACTGGTTATTTGAGACAATTCCATATTTTAAAAATAAAGAAATTGGCGTAGTTCAAACACGCTGGGGACATATCAACAGAAATTATTCTACACTTACAAAGATTCAGGCTTTTGCGTTAGATGCACATTTTACATTAGAACAAGTAGGTAGAAATAGTAAAGGTCATTTTATTAATTTTAACGGAACTGCTGGTGCTTGGCGAAAAGAATGTATTCTTGACGCAGGAAACTGGGAAGGTGATACACTTACAGAAGATATCGATTTAAGTTATAGAGCACAGCTTAAAAACTGGAAGTTCAAATATCTTGAGCATGTTGAAACTCCGGCTGAATTACCAATAATTATTAGCGCTGCAAGATCGCAACAATTTAGGTGGAATAAAGGTGGTGCAGAAAATTTTCAAAAAATGATGAAAAACATCATTATTAATAAGAATATTTCTGGAAAAACAAAAATTCACGGATTGTTACATTTACTAAACAGCTCAATGTTTACTTGTATTTTTTTTGTTGCTATTTTAAGTATACCAATGTTGTATATAAAAAATGAATACGCACATTTAAAACCATTTTTTTATGTGATGAGTTTCTTTGTAATGAGCTCAATCATTTTCTTTATTTGTTATTGGTTTATGTATAAAAATATTTATGGTAGCGGGTTTAAAAAATTTATTAAATATATTGGTGCATTTTTTACATTTTTTACAGTAGTCATGGGCTTTTCTTTACACAATACAATTGCGGTTTTAGAAGGTCATTTTGGTAAAAAAAGTGATTTTATTAGAACACCGAAATTCAATATCAACTCATTAAAAGATAGCTGGAAAAATAACAAATACATTTCTAAAAAAGTTTCTGTCAATGTTATTATTGAAGGGTTGTTAGCATTGTATTTTGTCTTCGGAATGTACAGCGCTTTTATCGTTGGAAATCAAGGTGGAGATTTTGGTTTATTCCCTTTTCACTTTATGCTTTTCTGCGGTTTTGGTTATGTTTTTTTTAAATCAATTTTTTCTAAAGTCTAATGATATTTAATAGAAAAAATAAAGGATTATTAATTGCTTCATTTCTAACAATCATACTTTATTTCTTCTTCGCTTTTAAGTTTGAAAGAACCCAATTCACAAACTTACTTGCTATATATGTTTCACTTTTTATAGCGTTCTACTTCATCATAAAACATGGAAGTAAAAACATCAAAATATTAACAGGTTTAGCGATTTTATTTCGATTAATTTTCTTGTTTGCAATTCCGAATTTATCACAAGATTTTTATCGTTTTATTTGGGATGGCCGAATGCTTTTCGAAGGGTTTAATCCCTATTTATTTTTACCTGAAAATTTTATAAATCATCAACAATCTCCAATAAATCAAGCAATAGAATTATATGCTGGAATGGGCGAATTAAATGGAAGCCATTACACTAATTATCCACCATTAAATCAGCTTAATTTTTTAATTGCATCGTTATTTGCTGGCAAAAGTATTTTGGGCTCTGTAATTGTTTTAAGAATTCAAATTATACTAGCTGATATTGGAATCATCTACTTCGGAAAAAAAATATTAGAAAAGCTAAACTTACCAATTCATTATATCTTTTTGTATGCGTTAAATCCATTTATTATTATTGAATTAACTGGAAATTTACACTTTGAACCCGTAATGTTATTCTTTTTAATTTGGAGCATTTATGTATTACTGAATGATAAATTTATTCTAGCCGGAATTCTATTTGCATGTTCAATTTCTGTGAAGTTGATTCCGTTGTTGTTTTTACCGTTATTTTTTCAATGGTTTACAAAAAAAGAAAAATCTGTTACACATGGAATTATTTATTTAACAGCTTTTTACGGAGTTGTAATCGGAACAACAATCTTGTTTTTCTTACCGTTTTATTCTTCAGAATTAATTGACAATTATTTAAATTCTGTTGGATTATGGTTTAGAAACTTTGAGTTTAATGCCAGTTTCTATTATATATTTAGAGAAATTGGATATTTGTTTAGAGGTTATAATGAAATAGCGGTTATCGGAAAAATTATTCCAATTTTAACAATTCTATTTTTAGGTTTTATTACTTTATTTAGAAAAAACGCACATCCAAAAGAGTTAATTACAGCCTTATTATTCGGATTATCATTTTACTATTTTACAACCACAACCATGCATCCGTGGTATTTAGCAACACTAATTTTATTATCAGTTTTTACAAAATATCGTTTTCCAATTGTATGGAGTTTGGTTATTATTTTAAGTTACCAAGCGTATGCAAATCTTCCTTGGAAAGAAAATCTGTGGTTTGTTAGTTTAGAATACGCAATCGTTTACGGGTTCTTAATTTGGGAATTATTCTTTAAAAATCATCATACGAAACCGTACTCTGACGTTCACGATTCACGTTTAACTTCGTAACATCTGGACGCGAATAATGTCCAACTACATCAAAGTTTTGTCGTTCTTCTAACACACGATTAAAATCTAAAGTTTCAATGATTAAACCTTCTTTATTAATTACAGGTTCAACCAACCATTCTCCATTTGGCGATGCGATACAAGAACCTCCGTTTGCTAAAGTTTCAGGAGCATTTTTGATTATTTTATCATAATGCGGAACGTCTTTTGGAAAATCTGATTTTGCCATTAAACTAGAAACCGAAATCACAAAAGAACGTGATTCTCTTGCAATAAACCGTGTAATATCTTTGGTATTATGATCGCTTCCAGGCCAAACTGCAATGTGTAAATTTTCGCCCAAACCGTATAAAGCAGTTCTTGGTAATGGCATCCAATTTTCCCAACAATTTAATCCGCCAACTGTAAATTCTTTAAGTGAATGTACTTGCAAACCATTTCCATCTCCTGACGCCCAAGTTAAACGTTCATCATATGTCGGTTGTAATTTTCTATGGACAGACTTCACTTCTCCATCTTGATTTATATACACCAATGAAGCATAAATACTATGACCGCCACGATTTTGTGCGCGCTCCATAATTCCTAAATAAATAGCAATTTTATGTTTTTTCGCCAATTCACAAATCGAATTTAATTCGCCTTTTTCTATGGTAATAGAATTGCGAACATAATGAGCGTGAATTTCTTTTTGAGTTTTTGAATCCCATTCTACACCATTTGTTAAAGCAATCCAAAATGGATAACCAGGCAATAATGCTTCTCCGAAAACAATTAATTCACAGTTTTCTTTTGACGCATCTACAATAGATTTTTCTATTTTCTCAATCGTCTTTTCTTTGTTTAACCAAACAGGTGAAATTTGTGCTAATGCTACTTTTAGTAAATTGTTTTTCATTTTAAAAGATGTTAAGATTTACAACCAAACCTTCATTTGATCTTACATTAAAAACAGTTTGATCTTCAAAAATCAAATATTGTCCTTTAATACCTACAAGCTTTCCAGCATATTTTAATTCCTTTTTTAAATTTAAACTTTTAGGTTTTTCTGGATATGTATTCACCGGAAAATTTAAATGTGTTTCAGAATTATTTTCTAAAAAATAAGGTTTTGCTTCTTCAGGTATGTATTGTTTTAATTTATCTCGCCAAGTTGCTAAGCTTTCATCCTCAATATCATTCTTTAGCATTTTTCGCCAATTGGTTTTATCGGCAACGTGTTCTTTTAAAGCAACTTCTGTAATTCCGGCTAAATATCTATTCGGAACTTCCACAATTTCAATTGCTTCATGCGCGCCTTGATCAATCCAACGCGTTGGAACTTGTTGCTTTCTAGTTACACCAACTTTTACATTGCTAGAATTTGCTAAATACACAATATGCGGTTTTAATTGCACTTGCTTTTCGTAGGCTAAATCTCTATCTTCAATTCCTAAATGCGCCGTACTTAATTCTGGTCTCATAATCCAATCACCAGCATTTGGTGTTTCAAAAAAACAACTTTTACAAAACCCTTGACGAAATATTTCTTTATTTAAGTGACAATTTAAACACTCGTATTTTTCGAAAGAAATCTCTAAGTTTTTACCCAATAATTGATTCATATTTAAGAAATCAGAACCCAATTCTAAGTAATATTGAATGGTCTCTAGGTTTTCTGTGGGCATTTTTTTTAAAACTCCTTGATATTTCATAAAAAGAATTTAGTATTTTTAACTCGTTGTGAATACTTAGTAAACAAACTTACTATAAAAATGCAAGTTTTAAGAATTTTACAATTATAATTTAACAAGCAAAAATCAGATGTCGTTTCCTTTAGTAAATTCAATTATTTCGTGGTTTTTAAAGAAACGAAAACATCAAATTGAGTTATTTTTAAAATACCCCTTAGATGTTCAAGATGAATTGTTGTTTAAATTATTGAGCACTGCAAAAAATACAGAATTCGGAAAAGAACATTATTTTTCTTCCATTAGAGATTATACTGATTTCACAAATGCGGTTCCGATTCAGAAGTATGAAACTTTTGAACCATTAATTGAACGTTGTAGAAAGGGCGAACAGAATCTTTTTTGGCCAACACCAATTCAATGGTTTGCAAAATCTAGTGGAACTACAAATGCTAAAAGTAAATTTATTCCTGTAAGTGATGAAGCACTAGAATATTGCCACATGAAAGCAGGAAAAGACATGCTGTGTCTGTATATCAACAACAATGAAGAAACACAATTGTTTAAAGGAAAAGGATTGAAGTTAGGTGGAAGTTCTGCCATTTACGAAGACAACAATTCGTATTTCGGAGATTTATCAGCTATTATCACAGAAAACCTTCCTTT
>JAQXEU010000004.1 GCA_029250685.1 Polaribacter sp. | reverse complement strand
TTTTTTATGAAATAATTTCTGATTGAGTATCTTGCAATAAAAAGCTACAATGCCTAAAAATCCTGAGTTAGAAATTGCTTTACAATTCATAAATAAAACAGACAGAAATTTGTTTATTACTGGAAAAGCCGGTACAGGAAAAACTACTTTTTTACACAAAATTAAAAACGAATCTTTAAAAAGAATGGTTATTGTTGCGCCAACTGGTGTTGCGGCAATTAATGCAAAAGGAGTAACTATTCATTCGTTTTTTCAAATGCCTTTTGGGCCAATTTTACCTAATCAGATTGCAAATACTTCGAATGCGCAACGTAAGTTTTCGAAAACAAAAATTGATATTATCAAATCGCTAGATTTAGTAATTATTGATGAAATTTCTATGGTGAGAGCCGATTTATTAGACGGAATTGACCAAGTAATGCGACGCTATAAAAACAGAAATAAAGTGTTTGGTGGCGCACAAGTTTTAATGATTGGAGATTTGCAACAATTATCGCCAGTTGTAAAACCAAACGAATGGAGTTTATTGCAACAATATTACAATACCGTTTACTTTTTTAGTTCTAAAGCATATCAAGAAGCAAATGTAGTTTCTATAGAATTGAAACATATTTATCGTCAAAAAAATGAAGATTTTATCACCATTTTAAATGAAATTAGAAACGATAAATTATCAGAACATTCTGCATCAGTTTTAAATGAGCGTTACAATCCTACTTTTTCTCCAAGCAAAGATGATGGTTATATTACGCTAACTACGCATAATAACAGAGCCCATTTAATCAACGAATCTGAACTGAATAAAATTAAAAACAGAAGCTACTTTTTTGATGCTGCTATTTCTGGAAAGTTTAATGAAAATGCATTTCCGAATTCAGAAAAATTGGAGTTAAAAGTTGGTGCGCAAGTAATGTTTATTAAAAATGATTCATCGCAAGAAAAAAGGTTTTTCAATGGAAAAATTGGAATTGTTACTGATATTTCTCGTGAAAATGTAACGGTTCAATGCGCCAATGAAATTGACGAAATTGTTACAGAAAAAGAAACTTGGGAAAACATCAATTACTCGATTAACGAAGAAACCAAAGAAATAAAAGAAGACATTACGGGTTCGTTTTCTCAAATTCCGTTGCGTTTGGCCTGGGCAATTACCATTCATAAAAGTCAAGGTTTAACGTTTGAAAAAGCAATTATTGATGCCGAAGCTTCTTTTGCACACGGACAAACCTATGTTGCTATGAGTAGATGTACTTCGCTGGAAGGTTTGGTGTTAAAAACGCCGATTAAAAGCAGCTCGATAATTAACGACAAAACGGTAAGTTCTTTTAACGAACGTGTAGAAGAAAATCATCCAGACGAAACTATTTTAAATAAATCTGAACAACAATTTCAATTGAATTTAATTTTTGAATTGTTTGATTATCAGCAATTTTTATATCCAACTACACGATTAATCGATATTTATTACAAAAACAAAACTTCTATAAAAGGTGAAGTTATTGAGCAATTGCAACCCATAAAAGACAACGGAATTGTTGCAATGATGAAAGTGGCAAACGGATTTAAAAAACAGTTGTTGCAAATTTCTGAAAGCGATATTTTGCCTGAAAACAGTTCTCAAATTCAAGAAAGATTTACAAAAGGAGTTGATTATTTTTTATCAGAATCAATAAAAAACATGGTACAACCCTTGTCTAAGATTGAGTTTTCTTCGGATAATAAAGCTGTGAAAAAAGACTTTACAAAACAGTTTGAGGCATTGCAAGAAAAAGTGTCGGAGAAAGTTTTTGCTTTAAAAGAAATGGCAAATGGATTTAAAGTTTCTGAATATTTAAAGGTTAGAGCAAATGCTGTTTTACAAAAAACGGAACCTAAAAAGAAGAAAAAACTTTCTACAAGAAAAGATCCATTATTGGCTTTAAAGTTGCGTGAATTACGTGATGAAATTAGAATTGCAGAAAATATTCCTGCGTTTCAAATATTTACACAAGAAACATTATATGCAATGTGTGATGAATTGCCAAGAACAGAAAAAGAGTTATTAAAAATTGCTGGAATGGGAAAAATTCGTGTTGGAAAATACGGAGAAGAAATCTTAGAAGTAATTGAGAAATATTGTTCTGAAAACGGAATAAATAAATTCAACGAACAAAAAAAGGAAGACAAAAAACCTACGAAACAAATCTCTTTCGAGTTGTTTAAATCTGGCTTATCAGTAAAAGAAATCGCTAAAGAACGTAGTTTAACTTCTGGAACAGTAGAAAGTCATTTAGCCAGTTTTATTCCGTCTGGAGAAGTTGATATTCTTGAGTTGATTCCTTTGAAGAAGTACAAAAAACTGATAAAATCAATTGAAGAAACTGAATTTAAAAACTTAACAGAACTCAAAGAAAAAGTAGATAAAAGTTACACTTTTATGGAATTGAGAATGGTGTTGCTTTCAATGGAGAACTAATTTTTATTGTCATTCCGAACGAAATATGAGGAGGAATCTATCACATTGAGATTTCTCGTCGTTCATTCTTCTCTCTGTCGAAATGACATTGAGTTTATAAAACATCATTACTAAGGAATTAAAATGTATAAAAAATCCCGAGTTAGTTAATAACTCGGGATTTTTATTATTCAATATACAATTATAGTTCTTCTACCTCTTTTGTAGATAAATGAAACTCTTGATAGGTTTGCAATAAGTTTAATAATGCGCCAACCAAATCTTTAGTCTCTAACAACACACTAAAATATAATGTTGTATTCTTCGGACTTGTTTCGTCGGTTCTAATTCTTGCTACTTGCTTTTCTATAGATTCAGAAACATCGTTTAACAATGCTTGTTTTTCAACTAATATTTCATCCAATTGATCAAATGTTCTGTTTTCAAAAACTGTACTTACTTTTTCTAATAAATCTGTTAAATGATTATCAATAGATTTTAAATCTTTTAACTGACCTTTCTTTAAGTTTTTATGATTGTTATTTACATGTTTATAACTCGCTCTTGAAATATAACTAATAGATTGCGCTACATCTTGTAAGTATCCTAATACTAAAATATAGAATCTACTTGCTTGTACAGATGTATCATCTAAAGATTTAATGAAATAAAAAACTCCGTCTTTTAATCCGTCGATTTCATCATTTAACTTCCCTACGTGTTTATCTGTTTTACGCAACTTATTTACATCATGGTTGGCTAAATCATCAACAACATTTGTATATAATTTATTAACTCTGCTTGCAACTTCTGAAATATGATCTGAACTTTCTTCAATTACACCGTTAATAGTAATTAATTCTGCTCTTTCAATATACATTTGTTTCTTTTCTTCTTGATTTCTTTTTGTATGTCTTATTGAGTTTCTAGCAATCAATCCGAAAACTAATAATAATAAAACACCAACCATTACAATACCTCCTAAGTTGATTAAATAAGCAACAGTAGCCGCAGCTAAGAAAGCAACTAAAGCAGTCATAAACCAACCACCAATTACATTTATTACACCTGCAACTCTATACACTGCACTTTCTCTTCCCCAAGCTCTATCTGCTAAAGATGTTCCCATTGCTACCATAAAAGTTACATATGTTGTAGATAAAGGTAACTTTAATGAGGTACCGATTGATATCAAAATTCCTGCAACAATTAAGTTTATAGAAGCTCTAATCATATCAAAAGCTGGCATTTCAAACGACTTATCTTTTGATAATGCGATTACTGGTTTCTCAAATTTACCATCAATATAACTCAATGTTTTCTTTGGGAAAACAAAACTGATTCCTTTATTTAAACCCATAGCAGCTCTTACCACTACTCTAGACATTGGATTTGGTTGAAACTTTTCATGTCCTTCTCCTTGACGAGATAAGTTTATTCCTGTTTCAATAACCGTTTTTGCTTTTTTAGATGTCCAAATTGTTACTACCATAATTGCACCAGCAATTAATAACATCCAAACATTAGAAGGCACTTTTTTACCCAAAATCCCCATTGAGAACGCATCAGCAGCAACACCAGATGCTTGCCAAGCTTCATAAGAATTTAATGCAGCAATTGGCACACCAATAAAGTTTACTAAATCGTTACCTGCAAAAGCCAGTGCTAATGAGAATGTTCCAATTCCTATGATTAATTTTAAAATATTAATTTTAAAAACACTAATTAACAATTGAGAAATCATTGTCCAAAAAACAAAAGCAACTCCAATTACAACTACCAATCCATCATCAAATAGATGTTGAACATCTTTATAATAAGGTGTTCCTTTTAATCCTTTTATTACAATAAAATAAGTGATTGCTGTAATTGCAAAACCTCCAAACAAAGCATTTATATAGTTTGGTCTACTTTCTAAATGGAAAGAATAAATTAACCTTGAAACAAATTGCACAATTGCTCCAATTGAAAATGCGACGACGACCGAGAGCAAAATACCAAAGATGATAAACATGGCTGTTTCTGTATTGATATATTTCCCAAGATTTGCCGCAGTTTCTCCAGAATCTGAAGTGTAAATTTTAATCAACGCCATGGCAACAGCTGCTCCTAGTAATTCAAATACAATAGAAACGGTTGTTGATGTTGGCATTCCTAATGAATTAAAAACATCTAATAATAAAATGTCTGTAATCATTACTGCCATAAAGATGTACATAATTTCATTGAAGTAGAATTCGCTCGGAACAAAAATTCCTTTACGTGCAACTTCCATCATCCCACTTGAAGTAATTGAGCCTGCAAAAACTCCTAAACTTGCAATAATTAATATCTTTTTTACTGGAATTGCTTTTGAACCAATTGCAGAATTTAAAAAGTTAACAGCATCATTACTAACACCTACTACAAGGTCAATAATTGCTAAAACTGTTAATGCTATTAGCATTAAAATATACGGATTATCCATAATAAACTATTCTTTTTTTGT
>JAQXEU010000023.1 GCA_029250685.1 Polaribacter sp. | reverse complement strand
CAGTAAAAGAAGTTAATGACTTAGCTACTATTTTAAAAGATGAGTACGGTATTGAGCCTGCAGCAGCAGCTGTAGTTGCTGGACCAGCAGCAGGTGGTGCTGAAGGTGGAGCAGAAGAGCAATCAGAATTTGATGTAATCTTAAAAGCAGCAGGTGCTTCTAAACTAGCAGTTGTAAAATTAGTTAAGGAATTAACTGGATTAGGATTAAAAGAAGCTAAAGGTATCGTAGATAGCGCACCAGCGCCAATCAAAGAAGGTATCTCTAAAGATGAGGCAGAAGGTCTTAAAGCATCTTTAGAAGAAGCAGGAGCTGAGGTTGAGCTTAAATAAGCTTTAATAGCTTAAACAAACTTAGGTTTAGGTCTTAAGAACAAGCGTTCTTAGACCTAAACCATTTTGTGTATATATTCGTTTTATATTTTATCATCGATTTTAATCAAAAAAAAATTCTCTTTTGACAACGAAAAACACTACTGAAAGAATAAACTTCGCGTCAGCAAAATTAGGAACTGATTATCCAGATTTTTTGGATATTCAAGTAAAATCTTTCCAAGATTTTTTCCAATTACAAACAAAAGCTGAGGAGCGTGGTGAAGAAGGTTTATACAAAACTTTCATGGATAATTTTCCAATTACAGATACACGTAATAATTTTGTGTTAGAATTCTTAGACTACTTTGTAGATCCACCAAGATATAGCATACAAGAATGTATTGAGAGAGGTTTAACACATAGTGTACCTCTTAAAGCACGTTTAAAATTATACTGTACCGATCCTGAACACGAAGATTTCGAAACTATTGTACAAGATGTTTATTTAGGAACTATTCCTTATATGACAAACTCTGGTACATTCGTAATCAATGGAGCAGAAAGAGTTGTAGTTTCTCAATTACACAGATCTCCAGGTGTATTCTTCGGACAATCATTCCACGCAAACGGAACCAAGTTATACTCTGCAAGAGTAATTCCTTTTAAAGGGTCTTGGATAGAATTTGCAACTGATATCAATCAAGTAATGTATGCTTATATTGATAGAAAGAAAAAATTACCAGTAACAACATTATTTAGAGCAATCGGTTTCGAAAGAGATAAAGATATTCTAGAGATTTTTGATTTAGCAGAAGAAGTGAAAGTTTCTAAAGCAGGATTGAAAAAAGTTCTTGGACGTAAATTAGCTGCAAGAGTTTTAAAAACTTGGCATGAAGATTTCGTTGATGAAGATACTGGAGAAGTTGTTTCAATTGAAAGAAATGAAATCATCTTTGATAGAGATACTATCATTGAAAAAGATCATATTGATGAAATTATTGAATCTGGTGTAAAAACTGTTTTATTACACAAGGAAGATCATCAAATGGGCGATTATGCAATCATCCATAATACATTACAAAAAGATCCAACAAACTCTGAAAAAGAAGCTGTTGAACATATTTATAGACAATTACGTAATGCTGAGCCGCCAGATGAGGAGACAGCAAGAGGTATTATCGATAAATTATTCTTTTCTGAACAACGTTATAATTTAGGTGAAGTTGGTCGTTTTAGAATGAACACAAAATTAGGTTTAGACGAACCGATTGATCAAAAAGTATTAACTAAAAATGATATTATTACGATCATTAAATACTTAATTGAATTAATCAACTCTAAAGCAGAAGTAGATGACATTGATCACTTATCTAACCGTCGTGTTAGAACTGTTGGTGAGCAATTAGCTGGTCAGTTTGGTGTAGGATTAGCTCGTATGGCTCGTACAATTCGTGAAAGAATGAATGTACGTGACAACGAAGTTTTTACTCCAATTGATTTGATTAATGCAAAAACATTATCATCTGTAATTAACTCATTTTTTGGTACAAACCAGTTGTCTCAATTTATGGATCAAACGAATCCATTAGCAGAGATTACTCATAAACGTCGTTTATCGGCTTTAGGACCTGGAGGTTTATCAAGAGAAAGAGCAGGATTTGAGGTGCGTGATGTTCACTATACACATTACGGTCGTTTATGTCCGATTGAAACTCCTGAGGGACCGAATATTGGATTAATTTCTTCTTTAGCAGTATTTGCAAAAGTAAATAACTTAGGATTTATTGAAACTCCTTATGTAAAAGTTTCTGAAGGAAATGTAGACGCTAAAAAAGAGCACATCTATTTAAGTGCAGAGGAAGAAGAAGGAATGAAATTTGCGCAATCTAATGTTGAAGTTGATGCAAATAGAGATATAATTGGTGATAAAGTTATTTCACGTGAAGGTGGTGATTTCCCAGTTGTAACTCCAAATGATGTAGATTATATGGACGTTGCTCCAAATCAAATTGCTTCAATTTCAGCTTCGTTAATTCCTTTCTTAGAACATGATGATGCCAACCGTGCATTGATGGGATCAAATATGATGCGTCAAGCAGTACCTTTATTACGTCCTCAGTCTCCAATTGTTGGAACTGGATTAGAGCGTAGAGTTGCAAAAGATTCTAGAATCTTAATCAACGCAGAAGGAGCGGGAGTTGTAGAATATGTAGATGCTAATAAAATTACAATTAAGTACGATAGAACTGAGGAAGAAAGAATGGTTAGTTTTGATTCTGACGAAGTTTCTTACAACTTAATTAAATTTAGAAAAACCAATCAAGGTACTTGTATCAACTTAAAACCAATTGTACAAACTGGTGATAGAGTAACAGAAGGACAAGTTCTTTGTGAAGGATATGCAACACAAAAAGGAGAGTTAGCTTTAGGTAGAAATATGAAAGTAGCCTTTATGCCTTGGAAAGGGTATAACTTTGAGGATGCAATTGTAATTTCTGAAAAAGTAGTTCGTGAAGATATATTTACATCAATTCATATTGATGAGTATTCTTTAGATGTTAGAGATACAAAATTAGGAACTGAAGAGTTAACTAATGATATCCCTAACGTTTCTGAAGAAGCAACAAAAGATCTTGATGAAAATGGAATGATTCGTATTGGAGCAGAAGTAATACCTGGTGATATTTTAATCGGTAAAATTACTCCAAAAGGTGAATCAGATCCAACTCCGGAAGAAAAATTATTACGTGCAATTTTTGGTGATAAAGCAGGTGATGTAAAAGATGCATCATTAAAAGCTTCTCCATCATTAAGAGGTGTAGTAATTGATAAGAAATTATTCCAAAGAGCTGTTAAAGATAAAACGAAAAGAGCAAGAGATAAAGAAGCAATTGTTGCTTTAGAAAGTTCTTTTGTTACTAAATTCGAAATCTTAAAAGATCAATTAGTTGAAAAATTATTTGCGTTAATTAGCGGTAAAACTTCTCAAGGTGTTTTTAATGATTTAGGTGAAGAAGTACTTCCAAAAGGAAAGAAATTTACGTTAAAGATGTTAAATTCTGTTGAAGATTATACTCATTTAACACAAGGTTCTTGGACTACAGATAAAGATTTAAACAAAGCTGTTGGAGAATTAGTTCACAATTACAAAATTAAAGTAAACGACTTACAAGGTAACTTACGTCGTGAGAAGTTTACAATTTCTGTAGGAGATGAATTACCAGCCGGAATTTTAAAATTAGCTAAAGTTTATGTTGCTAAAAAACGTAAATTAAAAGTTGGTGATAAAATGGCAGGACGTCACGGAAATAAAGGTATTGTTGCTCGTATTGTTAGAGCAGAAGATATGCCTTTCTTAGAAGACGGAACTCCAGTAGATATCGTGTTAAATCCATTAGGTGTACCATCTCGTATGAACATCGGTCAGATTTATGAAACAGTTCTTGGTTGGGCTGGTCAGAAATTGAATACTAAATATGCAACACCAATTTTTGATGGAGCATCTTTAGATCAGATCAATGAAATTACAGATGACGCTGGTGTGCCAAGATTTGGACATACTTATTTATATGATGGTGGAACTGGAAAGCGTTTCGATCAACCAGCAACAGTTGGTATCATTTATATGATTAAGTTAGGACACATGATTGAAGATAAAATGCACGCGCGTTCTATTGGTCCTTATTCATTAATAACACAACAACCATTAGGAGGTAAAGCTCAATTTGGAGGTCAGCGTTTTGGAGAGATGGAAGTTTGGGCATTAGAAGCATATGGTGCATCTAGTATCTTAAGAGAAATCTTAACAGTTAAATCTGATGATGTGTTAGGTAGAGCCAAAACATACGAAAGTATTGTTAAAGGTGAAGAAATGCCAGAACCTGGATTACCAGAATCATTTAACGTATTAATGCACGAACTGAAAGGTTTAGGATTAAACGTTCAATTAGAAGAATAGCAAACAGTGAAATGTCATCAAGTCTTTTTAGGCTTGATGACAATCATATATTTAGAAGCCTCTTTTTAAGAGGTCATTTTTACAATTTTAATTCGAATCCATTACCATGGCAAGAAAAAACGAGAAGTACACTGTAAAAAAGTAAAAAAAATCTCAATTGGATTATCATCTCCAGAATCTATTTTAGGAATTTCTAAAGGAGAGGTGTTAAAACCAGAAACAATTAATTACCGTACACATAAACCAGAAAGAGATGGTTTATTTTGTGAGCGTATTTTTGGTCCTGTAAAAGACTTTGAATGTGCATGTGGTAAATATAAAAGAATTCGCTACAAAGGAATCGTTTGTGACCGATGTGGTGTAGAAGTAACTGAAAAGAAAGTGCGTAGAGATAGAGTAGGACACATTAACTTGGTCGTTCCTGTTGCTCATATCTGGTACTTTAGATCATTGCCTAACAAAATGGGATACCTTTTAGGGTTACCATCTAAAAAGTTAGATATGATTATTTACTACGAAAGATACGTAGTAATTGCTCCAGGTATTGCTAAAAACGCTGAAGGAGAACCATTACAAAAAATGGATTTCTTAACAGAAGAAGAGTACTTAGATATCGCAGAAACACTTCCACAAGAAAATCAATATTTAGATGATTCTGACCCAAATAAGTTTATCGCTAAAATGGGTGCTGAATGTTTAATTGACTTATTAGCTCGTATCGATTTAGATGAGTTATCTTACCAATTAAGACATAAAGCAAATACAGAAACTTCTAAACAACGTAAAACTGAGGCGTTAAAACGTTTAAATGTTGTTGAAGCATTTAGAGACTCTAATAAAACTAGAGAAAACAAACCAGAATGGATGATTATGAAGGCAGTTCCGGTGATTCCACCAGAATTACGTCCATTAGTTCCATTAGATGGAGGTCGTTTTGCAACTTCAGATTTAAATGATTTATACAGAAGAGTTATTATTAGAAACAACCGTTTAAAAAGGTTAGTTGAAATTAAAGCTCCAGAAGTTATTTTACGTAATGAAAAACGTATGTTACAAGAATCAGTAGATTCATTATTTGACAACACACGTAAATCATCAGCAGTAAAAACTGAATCTAATAGACCTTTAAAATCTTTATCAGATTCATTAAAAGGTAAGCAAGGACGTTTCCGTCAGAATTTATTAGGAAAACGTGTTGATTATTCTGCACGTTCTGTAATTGTTGTTGGACCAGAATTAAAGTTATCAGAATGTGGTATCCCAAAAGATATGGCAGCTGAACTTTACAAACCTTTTGTAATTAGAAAGCTAATTGAAAGAGGGATTGTAAAAACTGTAAAATCTGCAAAGAAAATTATAGATAGAAAAGAGCCTGTAGTTTGGGATATTTTAGAGAATGTTTTAAAAGGACATCCTGTATTATTAAACCGTGCTCCAACGCTTCACCGTTTAGGTATCCAAGCTTTTCAACCAAAATTAATTGAAGGAAAAGCAATTCAATTACACCCATTAGTGTGTACGGCATTTAACGCCGATTTTGATGGAGATCAAATGGCAGTACATTTACCATTAGGACCAGAAGCTATTTTAGAAGCACAATTATTAATGTTGGCTTCACACAATATCTTAAACCCTGCGAATGGTGCTCCAGTAACAGTTCCTTCTCAGGATATGGTACTTGGATTGTATTACATGACAAAAGAAAGAATTTCTACTCCAGAAGTGAAAATTAAAGGAGAAGGATTAACTTTTTATTCACCAGAAGAAGTAAACATTGCTTTTAACGAAGAAATGGTTGATTTGAATGCTGGAATTAAAGTGAGAACTTTTGATATTGATGAAAACGGAGAACAAGTTCGAAAAATTATTAAAACAACTGTTGGTAGAGTATTATTCAACGAAGTTGTACCTGCAAAAGCAGGATATATTAATGAGGTATTAACTAAGAAAAACTTACGTGGTATTATTGGTGGAATTTTAAAAGCTACTGATATTCCTACAACAGGAGATTTCTTAGATAATATCAAAAACATGGGATATAAGTTTGCATTCCAAGGAGGATTATCATTTAGTTTAGGTGATATTATTATTCCTGAGGAAAAAACACAAATGATTGCTGAAGCTAATGAAGAAGTGGACGGAATTATTGCAAACTATAACATGGGAATGTTAACAAACAAAGAACGTTACAATCAGGTAATTGACATTTGGGGTTCTACGAACAACAGATTAACAGACCTTTCTATGAAACGTTTGCGTGAAGATCAACAAGGATTTAACTCAGTATATATGATGTTAGATTCTGGAGCAAGGGGATCTAAAGAACAAATTCGTCAGTTAACTGGTATGCGTGGATTAATGGCAAAGCCTAAAAAATCTACAGCTGGTGGTGGAGAAATTATTGAAAATCCAATTCTTTCTAACTTTAAGGAAGGATTATCGATTTTAGAATATTTTATCTCTACGCACGGTGCTCGTAAAGGATTAGCCGATACCGCATTAAAAACAGCCGATGCAGGTTATTTAACACGTCGTTTAGTAGATGTTTCTCAAGATGTAATTATTAACGAAGATGATTGTGGAACTTTAAGAGGCTTAGAAGTAATGCCATTAAAGAAAAATGATGAAATCGTTGAATCATTATCTGAAAGAATTGAAGGTCGTGTTTCTTTACAAGATGTATATGCACCCATTACAGACGAATTATTAATTAATGCTGGTGAAGCGATTTCTTCTAAAGTAGCTGATGCAATTCAAGCATCTGGAATTGATAGAGTTCAGGTACGTTCTGCGTTAACTTGTGAATCTAGTAGAGGAATTTGTGCTAAATGTTATGGTCAGAGTTTATCTACTCGTAATAAAGTTCAAATTGGTGAAGCTGTTGGAGTTATTGCAGCACAATCAATTGGAGAACCTGGTACACAGTTAACATTAAGAACTTTCCACGTTGGGGGAGTTGCAGGAAACATTTCTGAAGACAACAAATTAATCGCAAGTTTTGCAGGTAAAGTTGTTATTGAAGATTTACGTACTGTTAAAGGTAAAGATGCAAACGGAGAAGAAATAGATATTGTTATCTCTAGAACTGCAGAAATTAAAGTTGTCGATAAGAAAACAGGAATTACTTTAAGTACAAATAACATTCCTTATGGTTCTACTATCTTTGAAATGGATAGAAAATTAATTAAGAAAGGTGATGTTGTTTGTCAGTGGGATCCATTTAACGGTGTAATTGTTTCTGAGTTTGGTGGTAAAATTCGTTTTGATGATTTAGAACAAGGAATTAACTTCCAAGTTGAAATTGATGAACAAACTGGTTTCCAAGAAAAAGTAATTACTGATTCTAAGAATAAGAAAATGATTCCTTCTTTAATCATTGAAGATAAAGATGGTAATGCATTACGTTCATACAGTTTACCTGTTGGCGCTCACTTAATGATTAGTGATGGCGAAGCAGTTGAACAAGGAAAAACGTTAGCAAAAATTCCTCGTAAGTCTGGTAAAGCAGGCGATATTACAGGAGGTTTACCTCGTGTAACTGAATTATTCGAAGCACGTAATCCTTCTAATCCTGCAGTTGTTGCAGCGATTGATGGTGTTGTTTCTTTCGGAAAAATTAAAAGAGGAAATAGAGAAATTATCGTTGAGTCTAAAACTGGAGATATTAGAAAATACTTAATTAAGTTATCTAACCAGATTTTAGTACAAGAAAATGATTTCATTAAAGCTGGAATGCCATTATCAGACGGAGCAATTACTCCAATTGATATCTTAAATATTCAAGGGCCATCAGCAGTACAACAATACTTAGTAAACGAAATTCAAGAAGTATATCGTTTACAAGGTGTGAAAATTAACGACAAACACTTTGAGGTTGTAGTACGTCAAATGATGCGTAAAGTTAAAATTATTGACTCTGGAGATACTCTTTTCTTAGAGAACCAATTGATTCATAAAAATGACTTTATCGTTGAAAACGATGCTATTTACGGAATGAAAGTTGTTGAAGATGCAGGAGATTCTGAAAATTTAAAAGCAGGTCAAATCATTACTTCACGTCAGTTAAGAGATGAGAATTCTATTTTACGTAGAAACGATAGTAATTTAGCTACAGCAAGAGATGCTAACCCAGCAACAGCAGAACAAGTGTTGCAAGGTATTACAAGAGCTTCGCTACAGACTAAATCGTTTATCTCTGCGGCATCGTTCCAGGAAACTACGAAAGTGTTGAATGAAGCAGCCGTTAATGGTAAGATAGATACTTTAGAAGGATTGAAAGAAAATGTTATTGTTGGTAAGAGAATTCCAGCAGGAACAGGTATGAGACAATATGATCATATCATTGTAGGTCCAAAAGAAGAAATAGAAGAAAATCTATAAATAACTAAAAAGCCTACAAATTTATTTGTAGGCTTTTTTAATACAATCAATTACTATGGATGAAAATCAAAATGAACAAGGACAGCAATTAAATATAGAATTAGACGAAGCTGTTGCAGATGGAACGTATTCTAATTTAGCAATTATCAATCATTCTGTATCAGAATTTATTGTTGATTTTATCAATGTGATGCCAGGTGTACCAAAAGCAAAAGTAAAATCTAGAATTATATTAACACCACAACATGCCAAGCGTTTAACAAAAGCATTGTTAGATAATGTAAATAGATTTGAAGAAGCACATGGTGAAATTAAAGATTACGAGCAACCACCAATTCCGATGAATTTCGGACCAACTGGAGAAGCCTAATTTTTAAATTAATCTTTTTCAAAATAACTTAAAGGTTGCTCGAAATGTTTCACATAGCAACCACCAATTCCGATGAATTTCGGACCAACTGGAGAAGCCTAAAAAACTGAATCGATTGTCATTCCTGCGAAGGCAGGAATCTAAAGAATCATCTTAATATGGATTCCTGCCTTCGCAGGAATGACATAAAAGAAACAAACCAAATTTATCCCGCAATTGTTTCTAAAGCATCAATTAAATAATCAATATCTTTTTTTGTAATAAAAATAGCTAAGGAAATCCGAATTCCATTTAAACCATAGGTAGTCATTGGTCGTACATCAATATGATAATCATCTCTGAGACTATTACGAACATCTCTTACATTTTTACCAACAACTTCTAGTGTTTGTATTCCGCAAGATAATTCGTCTAACTCAGGAGTTTTTAATCGAAATTGTTGGTTGTCTTTTACTTTATCTCTCAAGTATGCTTTCAATTCATAAGAACGTTTTGAAATTTTATCTTTACCAATGGTATTATGAAAATCTACTGCAGATCCCAAACCTAACAATTCAGGTAAATTTCTAGTATTGTAATTTTCTAAACGTCTAATACTTGCATCTCTATATCCATTTGCCACCATCAAAGGTTTTAAATGATGTTGACTAGCTTCTTTTGCATAAAACACACTTATCCCTTTAGGTGCAAACAACCATTTATGTGCGCTTGCTGTATAAAAATCACAACCCAATTCTTTTAAATTGATGTTGAACATCCCTGGAGCTTGAGCGCCATCAACAGCAACAAGAATTCCTCTTTTATGCGCCATTTCAGACACTTCTTTCACAGGCAGAATCATTCCATTTGTATTGATAACATGACACATCGAAATAATTTTTGTTCTAGAAGTAATTGCTTTCTCATACACTTTTACAATATCTGCTATTGTTTTAGGCATAATAGGAATTACTGGACGAACCAATTTAACTCCTTTTTCTTCTTGCCAAACAGTCCAAGGAATTACCGCACTTGGATGTTCATGGTCAATCAAAATAACTTCATCACCTTTCTTTAAATCAAAACTTTTAGCAATTAAATTCATGCCTTCAGTAGTATTATGCGTCAAGGCAATTTCTTCTTTTGAAACCGAAAAAAGCTTGGCAACTTTTTCTCTTACAACCTCTTTTTCATCACGCCAACCACCCCACATATATTTTGATGGATGTGCATCTAAAGTTGCTCTAAATGTATTGGTAGCATTTTGAACTGATATTGGACAACTCCCTAATGATCCATTGTTGAAATATCTTAATTTTGGAGCAAACTTAAATTGCTTTTTTACATTTTCCCAGAATGCTTCACTAGAATCATTGGAACCTAAAAAAGGTGTTGATTCCTTTGTTTCAATTCCTTTATGTGATGATAGTAATACGGTTCCTGCAATTCCAGTAAATAATTGTTTTACAAAAGATCTACGATGTGTGTTTTTCATTGTTTTTAAATTATTTAATTTTTTTAGGTTTCAATTCATGGAAAAAGAAATCATCATTCGGAACATCAAAATCGAAGCCAGTTACTTTTAGATTATTGTTTGTGTGTATTTTTATCGTCCCAAAACTAAACCAAGCTTGTGGAAATTTCCAATTGATTTTCCATACATCATAATTCCAATGTGTTAACGTTGCAGATAATTGTGGCGAATGTGAAAAATCTAATTGTAGTTTCCCATCTTTTTCTGTTATGGTGATTACACCATACATTTTTGAATGATAGTTACCAGTAAAATCTTTTGATACAACAGTTGGTTTGGTATTTAAAATTCTACTTTTTATTCTATCAGAAATACGAGTATCATTCTTCATATTTCTATTGGTATTTTTTAAATAATCTGCTGACCAATCTTTATTATTTTTAACTCCTAGGAATTTATCTAGTGCATAATTTGTTGCCGCCCCAATCGGACTTTTATGCCCATTTGTAAGAACAACAATTCCTAAGTTTTCATCTGGAATTAATGTAACTGCTGTAATCATTCCATCATAACCACCAGTATGACCTACTTTCATTCTTCCTTGGTAATCACTTAATCCCCAGCCTAATCCGTATGAATTAAAATGTCTGTTGAAATCGTTTTTAGTGGTATGATCAACATAATGGTTGTTGTGTGGTGTCCAAACCAAGTTTCGTGTGCTTTTAGATAACATGGTTTTGCCATTATGAACTCCGTTATTTAAGTTGAAAATCATCCATTTAGAAATATCTGAAACACTAGAAATTAAACCTCCAGTTGCTGCAACATTATCCCATTTTGCCCACGGAAGCGGAAAATTTTTATTGTCTTTAATACCATGAGGAGTTGCAAAATTTCCTTTTGAATTTAAATCCTTTATCGAAGAAATAGTTCTATTCATTCCTAAAGGTTTTAAAATGCGTTCTTGTACATTTTCTCCCCAAGTTTTTCCAGTTATAGTTTCTATAATTTCTCCAGCTGTAATAAACATCAAATTAGAATAACCATAGCCAGCTCTAAATTCATAAGCTTGAGGAACATGTTTAATTCGTTTGATAATTTCTTTTGCAGGTAAATCTGATTTGTACCAAATGTTATCTCCACTAAAAGTTCCTAAACCAACACGATGACTTAATAAATCTCTAATAGTTGTGTGATTACTAACCCATTCGTCATAAACAGCAAAATAAGGTAAGTGTTTTTTTACTTTATCATTCCATTTTAATTTACCCTCTTGAACCAACATTCCAATCATTGCAGAAGTAAATGCTTTGGAGTTTGAAGCAATTGCATACAACGTGTTTTTATCTGGTTTCTTGTTTTTGCCTACTTCTAAAACACCATAACTTCCCGTAAAAATTAGTTTTCCATCTTTTACAATTCCGATGGTAGCACTTGGTACTTCCCAATCTTTTACCATTTTGGTAAAATATTGATCTAATTTTTTAAGGTTGACTTTCGTTTGAGATTGAATTGTATTTGTAAAGAATAGACTAAATACAATTAGGTAAATAATTTTTTTCATTTGAGACTTTTTTAAAACAGCTAACAAGTTAACTATTTTAAAAAGAAGATTAAAATAAAAAAAGAAATGCGAAGAATTTTATATTTTCTTTGTCATGAATTTCGGACAAACTGGTGAAGTATAAAAAAGCATTTTGAAAAAGATTAATTTTACTTTAAAATATTTTTTACTTTAGTTTTTGTTGTTCAATTTCTTTTATTAAAGATTCAGCCTCATTAATAAATTTGATAATTCTAGGAACATATATATTGTTGATTGCAAATGAAAAACTTGCTACATCATTTCTAAAATTCATGTTATTATTAATAATAAAATCTCTATAACCCTTATTATTTATTCCAAGACGAAAATCTGACTACCAATTATGATTGCTCCATTTATTTGTTGTTTCATATAAATAATTATTTAAAGTTAGTTCTACCAATCTAAATTTTGTTAAATAATTATTATAAAAGTTTAAGGTCTTTTCTGTAACGGAAGAATTTTCAATCAATTGGTTATTGGTTTGTTTTAACAGGTCATATCCTCGAGTATTGATATACAAATCTTGGAAACTAATAAATACATAATCGCAATTACATTCATTAAATTCTTCTTTTGTGATTGTTCCACCAAACATTTTAACATAATAAGGTGCATTTTTTTTAAATTTTAAGACAATTGCTTTCCCTTCTTCAATGTCATTGTATAAATCATTTTGGATAGTTTCAAAAATGTTATCTAATGCTATTTTATCTTTTCTATCTTCATTCCAAATGTTAATTTGTAAAGCGATTAAAATTCCAAGAACAACAAGTATTATTTCACCTATTGCATATTTAAAATATTTAGTATTATTT
Organism: Polaribacter sp.; assembly: GCA_029250685.1. Taxonomy (GTDB): domain Bacteria; phylum Bacteroidota; class Bacteroidia; order Flavobacteriales; family Flavobacteriaceae; genus Polaribacter. Next base: position 26,585 of record JAQXEU010000023.1, on the reverse strand, counting down.
GTGCCAATAAGGGTATATCGAATTTTTCTTAAAAAAGTAATCATTTTTGGTATGTTGGTTCTACCAAATCTACTATTTTATTGATTGAAAAACAAGTACTTAAAGATTACTCGTAAAGACGTATTAAATTTTCCTAGTTTTATTTAGCAAGTAAAAATCAGCCAAAACCAAAGCAGTTAAAGCTTCTACAATAGGAATTGCTCTAGGAACAACACAAGGGTCATGACGACCTTTACCATGAATTTCTGCAAGATTTCCTTCAGAATCTATAGTTTGCTGATTTTGCATTATTGTAGCAACAGGTTTAAAAGCCACACGAAAATAAATATCCATTCCGTTGCTAATTCCACCTTGAATTCCCCCAGACAAATTACTTTCAGTTTTTCCGTCAGCGTTAAAAATATCGTTGTGCTCGCTTCCTAACATTTTTGCGCCACAAAATCCACTTCCAAACTCAAAACCTTTTACCGCATTGATTGATAACATTGCTTTTCCTAACTCTGCATGTAATTTATTAAAAATAGGTTCACCTAATCCAACCGGAACATTTTGAGCAACACACGTAATTGTTCCACCAATTGTATCTCCAGCTTTTTTAATTTCTTTGATTTTAGTAATCATTTTTTCTGCAGAAACTGCATCTGGACAGCGCACAATATTATCATCTGTTTTAGAGAAGTCTAATTCTTGATACGGTTTGTCAATAAAAATATCACCAACCGAAGAAGTAAACGCATTGATGTTTATGTGTGCAATTAATTGTTTTGCTAATGCTCCAGCAACAACCCAATTGGCTGTTTCTCTTGCAGAAGCTCTTCCTCCGCCACGAAAATCTCGCGTTCCGTATTTTTTATCATACGTGTAATCTGCGTGAGAAGGACGATAAATATTTGTGTTATGAGAATAATCTTTCGATTTCTGATTTGTATTCTGAATTTGAAATCCAATTGACGTTCCCGTAGTAATTCCTTCAAAAACTCCTGATAAAAACTGGACAGTATCTGGTTCTTTACGTTGTGTAACAATTGCAGATTGCCCTGGTTTTCTTCTGTCTAATTCTTTTTGAATGGCTTCAAAATCAACTTTCATTCCGGCTGGAAAACCATCAATAACTCCGCCAATCGCAATTCCGTGCGATTCGCCATAAGTTGTTAATTTTAATAAATTTCCAAAAGAGTTAAACATTGATTTTAATTTTTAATGTACAAAGCGAAGTTACTTTTTTTTATTAGAAAAACCACAATTTGATGGCCATAAAACTAACAACAACCACTAAAAATATTTTGATAAATCCATCACCTTTTTTAACAGAAAATCGACTTCCAAACCAACCTCCTAAAGAAGTTCCAATTGCCATAATCAACCCCATTTTCCAATCCACTTTATCATTCAAAATAAAAACAATTAATGCTGCCGACATATAAATTATAATGATAACTGCTTTTGTTGCGTTCGATTTTACTAAAGATAAGCGATTCAAATAGTGCATAAATAAAATCAAAATGAAACCTAATCCAGCATTGATAAATCCACCATAAATTCCGAAAATAAAAAAAGCAACACAACTGATCCAAAGATGTTTTCCTGTTGTGCGTTCAATAAGTTCTTTTGTCTTTAGTTTTGGTTTAAACACTATAATTAATACAACAGCTATCATAACAAAAGACAACACTTTATTAAATGTTTCTCCTTTGATATCTACAGCAATTTGTGCACCAATTAATGATCCAACTAAAGCAGAAACCCCCATGTAAATACTAAATGGAAATGTGGTAATCCCTTTGCTTTTAAACCCTGCAGAACCTGCTAACATTTGAATAATAATTCCGATTCTATTAGTTCCGTTAGCAACACTAGGTGGCAATCCCATAAAAATTAAAACGGGTAAAGTTAATAAAGATCCACCGCCAGCAATCGTGTTTATAAATCCAGCAATAAAACCAACAACAATCAATAAAATTAAATCCAACATGCTTTACTAATTTGATTGTAAAAGTATTACAATTATTAGAGAAACCGTTGAAAAAAAATAATTGTAAAAAAGTATAAAATTCTTTTAGGAACTCGAAAAAGATTCTATATTTGCATCCGCATTCAGGGAATACCTGATGAGGCACTTGGAGAATTGGCAGAGTGGTCGAATGCGGCAGTCTTGAAAACTGTTGACTGTAACAGGTCCGGGGGTTCGAATCCCTCATTCTCCGCAAAAAACCTTATAATCACTTGATTGTAAGGTTTTTGTATTTAGAGGTGTCTGTATTTTTTATTGATTACTCTTTTCCAATAGTTTTTGATACGCTTCAGGAGTGTCAATATCTTGCAAGATAGTATTTGCAGAAATTAGTTCAACAACATTTTTGTTTTTTGATATAACAACTTTTGCGCCTTCATCATCTTTTAAATTTAGTAATTCATTAAAATAAATTTTATCAAATAAAACTGGTGCGCCCAACCATCCTTTTTCTGATTGTGAAACGATGATTTGTTTTTTGTCAGTTTGATAATGTTCTAATATCTTATTGAAGTGCTCTGTTGTTAGTAATGGTTGATCTATTAATGAAATTAAAACACCATCAATTGTTGCATCTTTTTCTAGTAATTGTTGAACTCCAAATGATATAGAGTTTCCCATTCCGTTTTTCCAAGTTGGATTTATAAAAAACGAAACAGGTAACGAATCAATTACGATACTTATTTTTTCTGCATTTGCTCCTAAAATAACACTTGTAGTCTTACCAGTTTTTAATAAGTTGTTTATCTGATGTTCTATTAACGATTTATTATTCCAAGACAATAATTGCTTTGGTTCTCCCATTCGTGAAGAAGCACCAGCGGCTAATAGTAAAAGTTGAATGTTAGCCATGAATATGTCCTTCTTTATCTTTTAAAAAGATGGGTTTTTGATTTCGAACTACAGATAAAATTTCTGCTAAAATGGATAGTGAAATTTCCGAAGCACTTTCTGCGCCAATATTAATTCCCATTGGACCATTTATGTTTTCGAAAAATTCAACATCAGTTTCTGGGTAATATTCTAAAAATTTAGAAAATATACGTTCTCTTCTATGCGATGGACCTAAAAGGCCAAAGTAAGCAAGTTCTTTATCCTTTAATGCCATTAAATATTGAATGTCCTTATTAAAACTATGCGTCATCAATACAACAGCTGTGTTTTTATCGAGTTCTGAAACGTCGATATTATCATAATTTGGAGTTCGTAAACTTTTGGCTTTCTCAAAGTAATCTAAAGATTTCGCTTCATCTGGCGGCGCAACAATATGAACTTCCCAACCAATTTGTGATGCCATTTTACAAAGTTGAACAGCATCGTGTTCTGCGCCAAATATGTACAATTGAAAAATTGGAGAAAACTCTTGAGAAAAACATTTAATCTTTGAAAGGGCTGATGCATCTATTGATGAAGTTAAGTTGTAAGATTCATTTCCTAAACGAAGTACAGATCCAATTCCATTTTGTATTTCATTTTCAATTTGAAAATAAGAATCACAAGTAAATTGTATTCTACTTTTTAATGTTTTTTGAAATGCTTCATAACATTTTTCAGAAATATCTAAGGGTTCTAATAATATGTAAATAATTCCTTCACAACCCAAACGAAAACGACCATCGTAATTCATTAGCTTTGGTTTCCCAGTATTGAAAACACTTTGCGCTTGTAAATATACTTCCTTTTCAACACAACCTCCACTTACAGCGCCGATCCATTTATTATGTTCTCCTAGTAACATTCTAACCCCTGGACGTCTGTATGAAGAGCCATTTAAGGCAACAACAGTTGCTAAAACGGATTTCAGTCCTTTTTTTTGCCAGATAAATCCTGTTTCTAGAAGTTCTTTTAATTCGTGTGTCATTAACTATATTCTGAAATTTTGTCAAAAAAACAAACCTACTTTAATGTAAATTAATTAAAGTAGGTCTTTGAAATATGCTTTTTAATTATCCTTGTTCTGTTGAATTAAACGGTTGATGATAGTAACGTTTTCCTGTTGCTTTGTATAGAGCATTTGCTAAAGCACCAACAACTGGTGGTAAACCTGGTTCTCCTAATCCAGTAGGAGAAATTCCATTATCAACAAAGAAAACTTCAATATCTTGTGGGGCTTGAGAATGTCTTATCAATTGATATGTATCAAAATTTGATTGTTGATTTACACCTTTGTCAAAAGTTAATTCACTGTACATTGCATGTCCAATTCCGTCGATAACTCCACCTTGAATCATGTTTTTTGCTGCATCAGGATTGACTAAAATTCCACAATCAACAGCACACCAAACTTTCTGAACGATAGGTTTTCCGTCTTTAATAATCATGTCTACAACTTCTGCAACATAGGTAGAATGACAATAATACGCGGCAACACCACGATGAACACCAGGAGTGTTTTTTCCCCAATTAGATTTTTCTTTCACCATTTTTAAAACACCAGCATAACGTTTTGCATCGTAGTCGTTTCTTTTTCCAACTGGATTATTAATTGCTCGATCAAACAATTCTAATCTAAACGCTATTGGATCTTTTCCGGCTAATTCTGCAACTTCATCTAAAAATGATTGTTCTGCACCGGCAGCAAAATGCGACCCTGGCGCTCGCCAAGCTCCAGTTGTAATATTTGTTTTTACTGCAAATTTTTCTACTAAGTAATTATCTACTGTTCCTGCAGGGTATCGGTTTGTGTAAATTCCACCATTCGGAACTCCAGCACCTTTTGCAGAAAAAGCAATTAAATTGTTGTCTTTATCTAATCCAGCTTTATAAGTTGATCGATATGCTGGTCTATAAGTTCCTTGAGACATATCGTCTTCACGAGAATATAATAATTTTACAGGCTTTCCAATATGTTTAGAAATTGCAGCAGCTTCAACTCCAAAAGTAGGATATAATCTTCTTCCGAATCCGCCACCCATTCTTGTCATATTAACAGTAATTTTATCCAAAGGCATTTTTAAATACCCAGCAACAGCACCTTCTAATGCTTGTGGTGTTTGTGTTGGACCAATCATTTCTGCAGAATCTGCAGTTACGTTTGCAAAGAAATTCATGGGTTCCATTGTGTTGTGAGCCATAAATGGAGCAGTGTATGTTTTTTCTATCACTTTTACTGCTTTTTTAAATGCAGCTTTTACATTTCCATCTTCACGTCTTTGGTTTGGTTTTCCTGTTCTAATAGCATCTTCCATTCTTTTGTTGTGCATATTAGAATCTTCTAACTCGCTAATGGTTTCCCATTTTGCTTTGATGGCTTTTTTTGCTTGTAATAAAGGCCAAGTTGTTTCTCCAACAATGGCAATAAATTGTGGTGAAGAATTTATATCAAATCTGCCAGGAGTTTTTGAAGAAATATCTACCATAAATGCATCATCAACTCCTGGTAATGCTTTAATTTCTTCAACATTAAAACTCTTCAATTTCATTCCGAAAGCTGGTGCATGTTTCAATACCGCAGTTTTCATTCCGTCTCTATGAAAATCGATTCCGTATTGTGGAACTCCAGTAACAATTTTTTTACCGTCTACATTTCTTTGACTTGTTCCAATTAATTTGAAATCTTTTGTGTCTTTTAATTTTACTTCTTTCGGAACTTCAATTCCGACTGCTTTAGAAGCTATTTCTCCGAAACCGATAGTTCGACTTCCGTTTTTCTCTTTAATGATTCCTTTTTCTACAAGTAAATCATCAATTGTAACGCCCCATTCTTTTGCAGCTGCTGTTAATAGCATAAACCTACCTGCTGCGCCAGCTGTCCTTAAAGCTGTCCACCCCATTCTAATAGATAAACTTCCTCCAGCAAATTGATTTTGATAAATTCCCGTATTTAAAGGTGCTTGTTCTACTTGAACATGATTCCAATCAACATCTAATTCTTCTGCAACAATCATTGGCATTGAAGTTTTTACATTCTGACCAATTTCTGGATTTGGAGAATAAATGGTTACCATTCCTGTATCACCAATTTTTATATAACTGTTTATTTCAAACCATTCATTAGGAACTTCAACAAACTTTCCGTTTTTAGTATCTGGTGTACAACCTGCAAACCAGCTAAATCCAATTAATATTCCTCCACTTGCAGCTGCCGATATTTTTAAAAAAGAACGACGATCTAATTCTGTTTTTACTTTTGTCATGACTTTTATATTTAGTTTTTAGCAGCAGCTTTAATTGCTTCTTTAATTCTTATATACGTTCCACATCGACAAATATTTCCGTTCATTGCCCTATCAATATCTTCGTCCGTAGGATTCGGATTTTTTTCTAAAAGTGCAGAAGCACTCATTATTTGTCCTACTTGACAATAACCACATTGTGGTACATCAATATCTAACCAAGCTTTTTGCACAGGATGATCTCCATTCTCTGACAAACCTTCAATTGTATTGATTTTACTGTCTTGTACAACCGAAATTGGTAAAGAACAAGATCTAACAGCTTCGCCATCTAAATGAATTGTGCATGCGCCACATTGCGCCATTCCACAACCAAATTTTGTTCCTAATAACTTAAAATGATCTCTTAAAACCCAAAGAATAGGAGTAGAGCCATCTACATCTACTTGGAGTTTTTCGCCATTTACTTTTAAATTAAATATTGCCATAATGCAGAAAATTTTTACTTTTTACTAACTAATTAGTAAAGTGATTAAACATAACTGCTTGAAAGTACAAAACAGTTTTCCCAAAGTTAGTTTTTAGTATTGGTAAATCAAAATTTATTTATGAACTCGTTTTTATAATTAAGTTTTTATGTTTTATATTGTGAAACAATTACTTACACCTTTTAAGTGTTTGGAGAATATTACATGAAAACACTTTTTTTATACTTTTTAATTGCAATAAATTTTGCAGTAATAGCAATGCCTAAGGATTCTTTTTATGTACAAGAGGAAAATACTGTTGTTGCATCTCAAAGCATAAAGAACACTTATAAAAAAGGATTAGATTTTTTATCAAAAGAAAACTTTGAAGATGCTTTTACAGCCATTTCATCTGGTTTAAAGTCATCTTTAAAAATAAATAATGAAAATTTAATAGCAACTGGTTATTTGCATTTAGGAAGTTATTTCACTAGAAACAATAATAATTCCAAAGCTTTAGAAAACTTAAATACTTCATTAAAACTGTTTTTAGAACAGAAAAATGAAACTAAAATTGCACATTGTTATTTGAATCTAGGCCTAACCTATTACAATATGTCATCCTATGAGAAAGCGCTCTTTAACCATTTTAAATCTCTTGAAATTTCAGAAAGAATAAATGATAAAGAAAATATTGCTTTAAGTTTACAAAGTATAGGGAGGGTTTATTTACTGACAATAAACCTAGAAAAGGCTCAAGATAATTTTACAAGAGCCCTTGAGATTTATAAAGAATTAAAAAATGTAAAGAAATACCGGTAGAAACCAAATTTATTATACTAACTTCTTATAAAGAAAAAGGCTTTGTGTTAAAAGCCAAAAAGATGAATATTGATGGTTATTTGCTAAAAGATGAGCCTTTTAGTGAAATAAAAAAATGCATAAAATCTGTTTTAAAAAATCAATTTTATGCAAGTGCAATATTTGATGAGATTTTTAACAATCAGGTTTCGCCAGAATTAGAAAAAATAAAATTTCTTTCACCTTCAGAAAGAACAATAGTTAGATTAATTTCTAAAGAAAATTCTTCCAAACAAATTGCAGAAACCCTATCTATTTCTTCTAGAACTGTTGAGAAACATAGGTCTAATATTATTTCCAAATTAGATTTGACTTCAGGCTCAGAGTCACTTACTAAATGGATAACAAAAAATAAAGACCTAATTGAGTTTATTTAAAAAATACGTAATAACACGTATTAGTTGTCATTGGTACGTATTTTGTAATTACTTGTTTAAAGCTATTTTTGTCTTAGTGAAAATAGATTCATTGTATAAAAAAAAGTGATATTAAAAAGAAAGAATAATTAGGAGACATTATTTGTTATCTATTACAAATAATCAACTAAAAAAATTCTAACCAAATTTTAATTAAAACCTTACAGCATTTGTTGTAAGGTTTTTTATTTTTACAATATGGATTTATTTAACCAAGAACAAATAACAAATATTTTACCATATGATGGAATTACCAATTATCATGGTGTTATTTTATCTGAAGAACAAAGTGCATTTTATTATCAAAAACTGTTGTCAGAAATTGAATGGAAAAATGATGAAGCAATTATTTTTGGTAAAAGAATAATTACAAAACGAAAGGTTGCTTGGTATGGAAATACAAATTATACTTACAATTATTCGAATGTAACAAAACAAGCGTTAGTTTTTACTGAAACATTGTTGAACTTAAAAAAAATTGTTGAAAAAGAAAGCAACGCAACCTATAATTCGTGTTTGTTAAATTTATATCATTCTGGAGAAGAAGGAATGGCTTGGCATTCTGACGGTGAGAAAATGTTAAAGAAAAATGGAGAAATAGCTTCTTTAACCTTAGGTGCTGAACGTAAGTTTTCTTTCAAACATAAGCAGTCTAAACAAAAAATAGATATCGTTTTAGAAAGAGGAAGTTTATTGGTGATGAAAGACACTACGCAAACCAATTGGTTGCATAGGTTGCCGCCAACAAAATTGATTAAAACGCCAAGAATAAATTTAACTTTTAGAACAATACTTATTTAAAGAATCCGTTTCTTTGCATAAATATTTCAGCAGTTTTGGAGCAGAAAAATCAACAATCTACAAACCTAAATAAGTTTATCAGTAACACAGGAATTTGCTCTCGTAGAGAAGCAGAAAAACTTATTATTGCTGGCAGAGTTACCATAAACGGAAAGCCAACTGAACTTGGTAATCGGGTTTTTGAAGGTGATGATGTAAAGATTGATGGACGTGCGTTAAAGCCAAAGCCAAAAACACTTTATATTGCTTTTAATAAACCTGTCGGAATTGTTTGTACAACAGATTCTAGAGAACGAGATAATATTGTTAGTTATCTAAATCACCCAGAAAGATTATTCCCCATTGGACGCTTAGATAAGCCTTCGGAAGGATTAATTTTTTTAACAAATGATGGTGATATCGTTAACAAAATTTTACGAGCTGGAAATAATCACGAAAAAGATTATGTTGTAAAAGTTGACAAACCAATTACAGATGATTTTGTAAAAAAGATGAGTAACGGAATTCCGATTTTAGGAACTGTTACCAAAAAATGTAAAGTCACAAAAATTAGCACAAATACATTTCAAATTGTGTTAACACAAGGTTTGAATCGACAAATCCGTAGAATGTGTGAATATTTAGGATATGAAGTATTGAAGTTACAACGAACTCGAATCATGAATGTGAAACTTAATTCTTTGAAAATTGGAGATTGGCGAGAACTTACTGAAATAGAGTTGTCCGAAATAAATACAATGGTTTCAAGTTCTTCAAAAACAGAAGAAGCTTCGGTTGATAACCAAAAACCAAAGAAGAAAACTCCAAAAAAGCCAGTTTTAAAACCAAACGATTTTACAAAAAAAAGTGCCGCTTTTAGAAAAAATTCACCAAAATCTAAAAGAAATTCTAATGCCTCTTTCAAAAGAAAAAAGAGATAAATCCTATCATTTCTTTAACAGTTCAATTCTTAAATAACAGTATCTTTGCAAGCAATGAAATTTGACTTAAAAATAACCGACCCAAAAAGTAAAGCTAGAGCTGGAGTAATTACTACAGATCATGGCGAAATCGAAACTCCAATTTTTATGCCAGTTGGTACAGTTGGTACTGTAAAAGGGGTACATCAATCCGAATTAAAAAATGATATAAATCCTGATATTATTTTAGGAAATACGTATCATTTATACTTACGCCCAAAAACTGATATTATAGAGCAAGCCGGTGGTTTGCATAAGTTTATGAATTGGGATCGTAATATTTTAACGGATTCTGGAGGTTATCAAGTATATTCTTTATCAGGAAGAAGAAAAATTAAAGAAGAAGGCGTAAAGTTTAAAAGTCATATTGATGGTTCTTATCACACATTTACACCAGAAAACGTGATGGAAATTCAACGTACAATCGGAGCAGATATTATTATGGCTTTTGATGAATGTACTCCATATCCATGTGATTTTAATTATGCAAGAAGATCAATGCATATGACACATCGTTGGTTAAAACGTTGTATCAATCATTTAGAAAAAACACCCTTAAAATACGATTATAATCAAACTTTCTTTCCGATTGTTCAAGGAAGTACCTATAAAGATTTACGAAAACAGTCTGCAGAATTTATTGCATCAGTTGGTGCTGAAGGAAATGCAATTGGGGGCTTATCGGTAGGGGAACCAGCTGACGAATTGTATGCAATGACAGAAATTGTTTGCGAGATTTTACCAGAAGACAAGCCACGTTATTTAATGGGCGTTGGAACACCAATTAATATTCTTGAAAACATTGCTTTAGGTGTTGATATGTTTGATTGTGTAATGCCGACTAGAAATGCAAGAAACGGAATGTTATTTACTGCACACGGAACCATTAATATCAAAAATAAAAAGTGGGAAAATGATTTTTCTGCAATTGATGATATGGATATTACGTTTGTAGATACCTTATATTCTAAAGCATATTTACGTCACTTATTTGCTGCAAAAGAATTATTAGGGAAACAAATTGCTACAATTCATAACTTAGGGTTTTACTTATGGTTGACAAGAGAAGCCAGAAAGCATATCTTAGCTGGAGATTTTACCGAATGGAAAGATAAAATGGTAAAACAAATGGACAAAAGATTGTAATTTGAAAATAATTGATGCCTACATATTAAAAAAATTTTTAACAACATTTTTCTTCACGTTGTTAATTTTAATTCCAATTGCTGTAGCTATTGATATTGCTGAAAAAGTAGATAAATTTTTAAATTCTGATACACTTACACTATTTGAAATTGTAAATGATTATTATAAGAATTTTATCATTTATTATTTAAATACATTTATGCCTTTGGCGGTATTTATTGCTGTAATTGTATTTACTTCAAAGCTTTCAAACGATACAGAAATTGTTGCAATTAATAATGCCAAAGTTTCCTTTACGCGTTTTTTATATCCTTATTTTGTTGGCGCAACTTTGATAACAATTTTTGCTTTGGTGATGAATCATTTTGTCGTGCCAAGTAGTAGTAAGGTTCGTAAGAAGTTTGAAAACACGTATATTTTTAAACCAAAATACGCTGAAAATATTGTCAAAAATTTTAGTTTGCAACTAACAGACAGTACATATATTTTTATTCAAAGTTTCGATTTAAAACGAAACACAGGATATAACTTTTCTACGGATGTATATAAAGATGATAAAATAAAGTCAAAATTAACAGCAAATGATTTTAGTTGGAATCCAAAAGATAGCACATTCAAATTATTTAAATATAAAATTAGAAGAGTTTTTAAAGATAGAGATAGTATACTTTTAGGAAACTCAATCGATACAACTTTTGCTTTTTCGCCAAAAGATTTAGTGTATAAATCATCCTTAGCACAACAAATGCCTTCGAATGAGTTAATAGATTTTATAAATATTTCTAAAAAAAGAGGTGTAAAAAATTTGAATGCACATCTGGTTGAATTACATAAAAGAACAAGTTTGCCAATTGCATCTTACTTTCTTACAATTATTGCAGTTGCATTGGCGTTTAAAAAACGAAGAGGAGGAACAGGAGTAAATTTAGCGGTTGGATTTGGATTAATGTTTGTGTATATCTTTTTCTTAAAAGTATCTGAAGTTTTAGGTGCCGTTGCTGGAGCAAATTCGATGTTAACAGTTTGGATACCAAATATGGTATTTGGAGCTTTAGCTTTATACCTTTATTATAATGGTAGAAAATAAGTTAAAGTATTTTTTACAACTTCATTTAATTGTCTTTATTTGGGGTTTTACCGCAATTCTTGGCGCGTTAATTAGTATTGATGCTGTTTCATTAGTTTGGTTTAGAATGTTATTGGCAGTAATTTTTGTTTTGATATATTTTATCATAAAAAAGCGTCGATTTTCTGTTGATAAAAAATCACTTTTTAAATTCATTATCACCGGAGTTATTATTGCACTGCATTGGATCGCTTTTTTTGAAGCAATAAAGGTTTCAAATGTTTCAATTGCTCTGGTAACAATGAGTACCGGTGCTTTTTTTACATCATTAATCGAGCCGCTTTTTTTTAAAAGAAAAATTAAAACGATTGAAATTGTTTTAGGATTACTCGTAATAGTTGGATTATATATTATTTTTAACTTTGAAACTGAGTACTCCCTAGGAATTTTATATGCTCTAATAGCTTCTTTTTTATCTGCATTATTTTCTGTTTTAAACGGGATATTTGTCAAAAAAACAGATGCAGAAGTAATTTCATTTTATCAATTACTTTTTGGAGTCGGATTTGTCACTATATTTTTATTTTTTACGGACTCATTTTCTAGTGATTTCTTCAACTTAAAAGCATCTGATTGGTTTTATTTATTGGTATTAAGTAGTGTTTGTACAGCGTATGCATTTGTGATTTCAATTAAAGTTATGAAATACCTTACTCCTTATACGGTAATATTGACTATGAATTTAGAACCTATTTACGCAATAATTTTAGCGCTACTTATTTTTGGGGATAAAGAAAAAATGAATCCCGAATTTTATTATGGAGCGTTTATCGTATTGTTTGTTGTGTTGTTAAATGGAATCATAAAAAACCGTGTCGCAATTCAACAAAAAATGAAAAAGAATAAAAAGTAAAAAGTTTATACCAAAAACAAATTTTATAGTAAGTTTGTAAAGTTATAATTTCAATCAATTTTAAATTGATTTAGTTAAAATTAATCAACCAATTTATGGAATATTTAGATTTTGAACAACCAATTAAAGAGCTAGAAGATCAGTTAACAAAATGTCAAGTTATTGGAGAAGAGAGCGATGTAGATGTTACTGCAACTTGTAAAAAAATTGAAAAGAAATTAGAAAAAACTAAGAAAGATATTTATAAAAATTTATCTGCTTGGCAACGTGTACAATTATCTCGTCACCCTAACAGACCTTATACATTAGATTATATTAAGGCACTTGCTGGCAATACTTTTATGGAATTACATGGCGATAGAAATGTAAAAGACGATAAAGCAATGATTGGTGGTTTAGGTAAAATAGGAGATCAATCTTTTATGTTTATCGGCCAACAAAAAGGATACAATACAAAAACACGTCAGTACAGAAACTTCGGAATGGCAAACCCTGAAGGATATAGAAAGGCCCTGCGATTGATGAAGATGGCAGAGAAATTTAATATTCCTGTTGTTACGTTAATTGATACTCCAGGTGCTTATCCAGGATTAGAAGCAGAAGAGCGTGGACAAGGAGAAGCAATTGCAAGAAATATTTTTGAAATGACGCGTTTAAAAACGCCAATTATCACTATTATTATTGGAGAAGGAGCTTCAGGTGGAGCTTTAGGAATTGGAGTAGGGGATAAAGTACTAATGTTGGAGAATTCTTGGTATTCTGTAATTTCACCAGAAAACTGTTCTTCAATTTTATGGAGAAGTTGGGAGCATAAAAAAAAAGCTGCTGAAGCTTTAAAGTTAACTGCTGAAGACGGAATTAAATTAAAAATTGTTGATGCAATTATTAAAGAACCATTAGGTGGAGCACACTCTGATAGAGTTACAACATTTAAGGAAGTTGAAAAAACAATTTTAGAAGTTTACGAGTCTTTAAAAGATTTAAAAGAAAAAGATTTGGTGATGCAGCGAATGGAGAAATACTCAACAATGGGAGTTTATAAAGAATAAAAAATATTTAAAATAGATAAAAAAAGCAGGAATTATATTCCTGCTTTTTTTTATGATTTAATTTTAAGAAAATTACAGACCAACTTGCTTAAAAAGAATTTCTAAATTTGGATCAGAAGGTCTTGGTGCATTTGCTGTTACAATATTTCCTTTAGGATCAATTAAGAGGAATCTTGGAATTCCAGTAACTTGATAGTCAATCATAAATTGATTGTCTTTTCCTGCATATAACTGTACTCCAGTTAAGTTTTTGTTTTTTACCATATTTTTCCATTTAGATAAAGCGTTTTCCCAAGAACCAGCAGTTTGTGCGTTGTCTGTAGAAATACTCACAAATTCAATGTTTTTACCATGGTATTTTTTTTCTAATTTTTGTAAAAAAGGAATCTGAACAATACAAGGTTTGCACCAAGTTGCCCAAAGATCTATATAAACAAATTTTCCTTTAAAAGAGTCTAATGATTTTTTTCCACCCTTATAGTTTAAGTAATTTTTAAATTTAGGAGATGGTTTTCCCTTTCCTAACAGTTTTTCAGTTTCAATTTGCCTTAAAATACTTGCGTGTTGAGCATCGTAACTTTTTTCCAAAACATTAAATAATTCAGTGTTTTGTTTAGTGTTTATTCTAACAATCATCGTGTCAATTTCTCCATGGAGATTTCTGATACTGTCGTAACTATTTTTAAGGCCATTTATTCTTTTAGTAAACGCATCTTTTTCTAGGAGAAACATATTTCTTGTATCACCTAAGCCAATATTAAATCTATATTGTTCAATTAAATAATTGCTAGTGTTTGACCCTTTTCCAGTGTATTTTGTAGATTGGAAAAAAGCATTGTTATCTGCAGTTAACTTTAGATCGAAACCGTTTCTTAAGAAGACAAATCCATAATTTTTATTGTCTACAACTAAAGTGTAATAACCTGCTTCTTTAATGTTGATTGTATCTTTAAAAGTACCATCACTATTTATTTTAAAATCTTTTTTAAAAGTACTTGTTTGTAAAGAAAGAATATTGTCTTTTGTATTCATGTTGGCGATTTCACCGGAAAATGAAACAAAAACAGGAGCTTCATTTTTGCAAGAGGTAAATGCAAAACATAAAACGAATATAAATATGAAATTTCTCATTATGTGTTTTCTAATTTGTTGCAAATATAAGTAATTGCTAATTGCATTATTATTGAACATAGCGTTATTTTTTTCATAAAAAAACCGAGCAATAAGCCCGGTTTAAAATTAATCTTCTTTTTGTTCTTTTGGAACTTTCTTTGCTTTTTTAATTTTGATGGTAAGTTCGTTTTTCTTTTCATCTAAATCCATAACAATAGTATCTCCTTCAGATAATTTAGAATTGACAATTTCTTGAGCTAAAGCATCTTCAATATACTTTTGTATAGCTCTTTTTAAAGGTCTTGCTCCATACTTCTTATCAAAACCTTTGTCAGCTATGTAATCTTTTGCCTTTTCGCTTAGCTTTAAAGTATAGCCTAAATCAGAAATTCTATGTAATAATTTATCTAACTCAATATCTATAATTAAATGAATATGTTCTCTTTCTAAAGAATTAAATACAACAATGTCGTCAATTCTATTTAAAAACTCAGGAGCGAATGATTTTTTCAAAGCATTTTCTATAATTCCTTTAGCATGATCATCAGCTTGTGCTACTTTAGAAGAAGTTCCAAAACCTACACCGGCACCAAAATCTTTTAATTGTCTTGCGCCAATATTAGAGGTCATGATAATGATTGTATTTCTAAAATCGATTTTTCTTCCTAAACTGTCGGTAATAAATCCGTCGTCTAAAATTTGAAGCAACATGTTAAATACATCTGGATGCGCTTTTTCTATTTCATCAAGTAAAACAACCGAATATGGTTTTCGTCTAACTTTTTCTGTTAATTGTCCGCCTTCTTCATAGCCAACATAACCTGGAGGAGCTCCAATTAATCTAGAGATTGCAAATTTTTCCATGTATTCGCTCATGTCTACTCTAATTAAAGAATCTTCAGAGTCAAATAATTCACGTGCTAAAACTTTTGCTAATTGCGTTTTTCCAACTCCTGTTGATCCTAAAAAAATAAATGAACCAATTGGTTTGTTAGGGTCTTTTAGTCCAACCCTATTGCGTTGAATAGCTTTCACTACCTTGGTGACAGCTTCATCTTGACCAATTACTTTTCCTTTAATTAAGTTTGGTAATTCGTTTAAACGACTGCTTTCTGCTTCAGCAACTCTATTAACAGGAATTCCTGTCATCATTGAAACGACTTCTGCAACATTATCTTCAGTAACGATTTCTCTATTTAATTTAGAATCTTCTTCCCATTGTTTTTGAGCTGATTCTAGAGCTGATTCAATGTTTTTTTCATCATCTCTTAACTTTGCAGCTTCTTCATATTTTTGTCCACTAACAGCTTTTGATTTATTTGTGCGAATTATTTCTAACTCAGATTCTAGAGCTAATACTTGTTGAGGTACAACAATATTTGTAATATGAATTCGAGAACCAGATTCATCTAAAGCATCAATAGCTTTGTCTGGTAAATAACGATCTGTCATGTATCGATTTGTCAATTTCACACAAGCCTCAATTGCATCATCTGTAAAATCTACATTGTGATGTTCTTCGTATTTTTCTTTAATGTTATGTAAAATTTGAATGGTTTCTTCAACAGTTGTTGGTTCTACAATTACTTTCTGAAAGCGACGTTCTAAAGCACCATCTTTTTCGATGTTTGTTCTGAATTCATCTAAAGTTGTAGCTCCAATACATTGAATTTCTCCACGAGCCAATGCAGGTTTTAACATGTTTGATGCGTCTAAAGAACCTGTTGCGCCCCCAGCTCCAACAATTGTATGGATTTCATCAATGAATAAAATAATGTCTTCATTTTTCTCCAATTCGTTCATCAATGCTTTCATGCGCTCTTCGAACTGACCACGGTATTTTGTGCCAGCAACCAGGCTTGCTAAATCTAAAGAAACAATTCGTTTGTCAAATAAAATCCTAGAAACTTTTCTGTTGACAATTCTAAGTGCTAACCCTTCTGCAATAGCAGATTTACCTACTCCGGGTTCTCCAATTAACATTGGATTGTTTTTCTTTCTTCTACTTAATATTTGTGAAACACGTTCAATTTCTTTTTGTCGACCAACGACAGGGTCTAATTTGTTAGCTTCTGCTAATGCAGTTAAATCTCTACCAAAATTATCTAAAACAGGAGTTTTAGATTTTTTTGAAGCTGCCGCTCCTTTAGGTGGTTGTTGTCCATAAGGATTTGATTTTTCTTCTGAAAACTCATCATCAGAAGGTGTTTCTGAAGTTGGACTTATTGGTAGATCAGAATCATCTGTATGTAGTTGTTTGTATAATGCTTTTGCTTGATCGTAATCAATGTACATTTTGTTTAACAACTTTGTTGTTGGGTCATTTTCATTTCTTAAGATACACAATAATAAATGTGCAGTATCTATAGCTTCACTTTGATATAATTTTGCTTCTAAAAAAGTTGTCTTTAAAGCTTTTTCTGCTTGCCTAGTTAAATGTAAGCTTTTTTTCTTTTCTCCAGCATCTGTGAAACTAACTGCAGCAGGGTTTAATTTTTCAATTTTCTTGCGCATTAATTCTAAGTCAATATCAAATGCAGTCATTATGTCAATTGCTTTGCCTTCTCCTTTTCTAATCAAACCTAATAATAGGTGCTCTGTACCAATGAAGTCATGACCTAAGCGTAAAGCTTCATCTTTACTAAAGGTAATTACATCTCGTACTCTTGGTGAAAAATTATCGTCCATATATTTATGTATCTATATTGTAAATTTAGTAGATTTTTTATTAAAAAATTACAAAAAAAGTGCCAGTTTAGTTTTTTTGACAAAATGTCCTTTAAATATAGGTTAGAAAGGGTTGAGAATCAGTCGTGTAAAAGTTGTTAAAAAACATTTAAAAATGTTAATAACTATAAGGAATCAAAGAGTTATTTTTTTTGAGTAAAAAGGTAAAAATTGTATCTTGCTCCTTTGAGAAATTAATATAAAAATTAATACATAAAATATATGACAGACGGAGAAAAGTTGATTCCGATTAACATTGAGGAACAAATGAAATCTGCGTACATTGATTACTCAATGTCGGTTATTGTTTCTAGAGCTTTGCCAGATGTAAGAGATGGTTTAAAACCAGTACATAGAAGGGTTTTGTATGGAATGCATGAGTTAGGTATAAAAGCTACTGGTTCTTATAAGAAATCAGCAAGAATTGTTGGAGAGGTATTAGGAAAGTATCATCCACACGGAGATACTTCTGTATACGATTCAATGGTACGTATGGCTCAAAATTGGAGCGTTCGTTATATGATGGTTGATGGACAAGGTAACTTTGGTTCTGTTGATGGAGATTCTCCAGCAGCAATGCGTTATACTGAGGTTAGAATGCAGAAGATATCTGAAGATATGTTAGCTGATATTGAAAAAGATACAGTTGATCATCGTTTAAACTTTGATGATACTTTAGAAGAACCAACTGTTTTACCAACTAGAATTCCGAATTTATTAGTAAACGGAGCTTCTGGTATTGCAGTCGGTATGGCAACCAATATGGCGCCGCACAATTTAACTGAAGTTGTAAACGGAACATTGGCATATATTGATAATAGAGATATTGAAATTGACGAGCTAATGCAACATGTAAAAGCTCCCGATTTTCCAACTGGTGGAACTATTTATGGTTACGAAGGTGTAAAAGATGCTTTTCATACAGGTCGTGGACGTATTGTAATGCGTGCAAAAACTGTAATTGAAGAGGTGAAAGGACGTGAATGTATTATCGTTACAGAAATTCCTTATCAAGTTAATAAAGCAGACATGATTAAAAAAACTGCTGAATTAGTAAATGATAAAAAACTAGAAGGAATTGCGAATATTAGAGATGAATCTGATAGAAACGGAATGCGTGTTGTTTACATCTTAAAACGTGATGCAATTCCAAATATCGTTTTAAATAAACTATATAAATATACAGCTCTACAAACATCATTCAGTGTAAATAATATTGCATTAGTTAAAGGAAGACCAGAGCAATTAAACTTAAAACAATTAATTCATTATTTTGTAGAGCATAGACATGATGTTGTTGTTCGTAGAACAAAATTCGAATTAAAGAAAGCAGAAGCAAGAGCACATATTTTAGAAGGATTAATCATTGCTTCTGATAATATTGATGAAGTAATTAAATTAATTCGTGGTTCTAAAAATGGTGATGAAGCTCGTGAGAAATTAATTGAACGTTTTGAGTTGACAGAAATACAAGCGAAAGCAATTGTAGAAATGCGTTTGCGTCAATTGACAGGATTAGAACAAGACAAGTTACGTGCTGAGTTTGATGAAATCATGAAAACAATTATTGATTTAAAAGATATTTTAGCAAATGAACCAAGACGTTATCAAATTATTACAGACGAATTAATTGCTGTTAGAGATAAATATGGTGATGCTCGTCGTTCTCAAATTGATTATGCTGGTGGAGACATGAGTATTGAAGATATGATTCCTGATACTAAAGTTGTGGTAACAATCTCTAATGCTGGATATTTAAAAAGAACAAATCTTGATGAATATAAAGTTCAGAATAGAGGAGGAAGAGGTCAAAAAGGGGTAGCTACTAGAAATGAAGATTTCTTAGAACATTTATTTGTTGGTACAAATCATCAATATATGTTATTCTTCACTCAAAAAGGAAAAGTTTTCTGGATGCGTGTTTATGAAATTCCTGAAGGTGGAAAGAACACAAAAGGAAGAGCGATGCAAAACTTAATCAACATTGAACAAAACGATAAAGTAAAAGCTTTCTTGGTAACTCAAGATCTAAAAGACGAGGAATATATCAACAATAATTATATAATCATGGCTACTAAAAAAGGTCAGGTTAAGAAAACATCTTTAGAGCAGTATTCTCGTCCAAGAGCAAACGGAATTAATGCAATTACCATTAAAGAAGGTGATGAATTACTAGAAGCGAAATTAACAAATGGTGAAAGTCAAGTAATGTTAGCTTTAAAATCTGGTAAATCAATTCGATTCGAAGAAGCAAAAACACGCCCAATGGGAAGAACAGCTTCTGGAGTAAGAGGTATCACTTTACAACACGATAAAGATGAAGTAATCGGTATGGTTGCTGTAAACGATTCGGAAAGTAATATTTTAGTTGTTTCTGAAAAAGGATATGGCAAAAGATCTAATTTAGAAGACTATAGAATTACTAATCGTGGAGGAAAAGGTGTAAAAACTTTGAATATTACAGAAAAAACAGGAAATTTGGTGGCTATTAAGAATGTTACTGATGATGATGATTTAATGATTATTAATAAATCGGGTATTACAATCAGAATGGCTGTTGCTGATTTGCGTGTAATGGGAAGAGCGACTCAAGGAGTTCGATTAATAAACATTAAAGATTCAGATAGTATTGCTGCTGTAGCAAAAGTACAACATGAAGAAGAAGAGGAAATAGAAGAAAATGAAACTGGCACAGAAGTTGACAATACTTCAACCGAAAGTCAAGAATAATACTATTATTAAATTAAAACAAAAATGAAAAAACAAGTATTAACTATTGCATTAGGATTATTTACAATAGTAGCTTTTGCACAGAAAAATGAATTGAAAACTGCAGAGAAAGCAATTAAAAAGCTAGATTATTCAACAGCAGTTTCTGCAATAAATTCAGCTGAAGGTTTAATTGCAAATGCAGATGCAAAGACAAAATCTAAGTTTTATTTTTTAAAAGCTCAAGCTTTTGGAGGTCAAAAAAACTTTGAGAAAGCAGGTGAAGCTTATAATCAATTATTTTCTTTTGAGAAATCAACAAAGAAACGTTATACAGATAAAGCATTGCCAATGTATAATCTTTTAAAAGATGAGGTTAATAAAACTGCTTTTGCGTTTAATGATGCTAAAAATTATAAAGAAGCTTCAAAAGCATTTTATATAAGATATCTTCTTGATAAAAAAGATACATTGTTTTTGTCTAATGCGGCTCAATTAGCTTTACAAGGTGAAGACTTAGATACTTCTTATGAGTATTATGTATTGCTTAAAGATTTAGGTTACACAGGTGTAAGAAAGGTTTACAATGCAGTAGATAAAGAAACAAATAAAAAAGTAGGCTTTAATTCTGAAAATGAAATGAATGTAATGATGAAATTAGGGAAATATACTAACCCATCGACTTCTAATTCTCCTTCAAAAAGAAATGATAATTTAAAATTTTTAGTTACAATTTTATCTAAACAGAAAAAGTTTAACGAAGCAATTGCTTTGATACAAGATTTACGTAAGGTTGAGCCAGATAATTTACAATTATTAATGACAGAAGCTTTTATATATAATGACTTAAAACAGCCTAAAAAGTTTGAAGCATTAATGAAAGAAGCTACTGAGAAAGATCCAACAAACCCAGACTTGTACTTTAATATTGGTATTGTAAATTATAATGCTAAAAACATTGAACAAGCTGAAAAATATTTTGCAAAAGCTATTGAGATTAAAAATGATTACCCAAAAGGAAATTGGATGTTGGCAAACACACTTTTATTAAAAGATCCAGACATCGTTTCAAAAATGAATGCTTTGCCTATTTCAGATACTGAAAACTATATTAAATTTGAAAAAGAACGTAAAGATTTATTTACAAGAGTTTTACCTCTTTTAACCAAAGCAGATCAAGAAGAAAGAAGCGAATCTTCTGTTAGGTTATTAATTGGAGTTTATGAGCAATTAGAAATGTCAGATAAAGCTACAGAGTTTAGAAAAGTTTTAGAAACTTTGAAATAGTTTTTAAATAGAAAAATAAAAAAACCGAAACAATTTTGTTTCGGTTTTTTTGTGTTAAATAATCTTTTTAATTACTCTTAGTTTGTGTGTGTGTCGTTTAGAATCTACATTGTAAATTCCGCTATGATCTAACATGTCAATTCTAACTTTCCCATAAGAATGAATTACGTGATTGTCTTTCATAATAATTCCAACATGGTTAATATTACCTTCGTTGTCATCAAAAAAAGCTAAATCACCTGGTTCACTTTCTTCTATAAAACTTAAAACTTCTCCTTGTTTAGCTTGTTGATTTGCTTTTCTTAATAATTGATATCCACACAATTTATAAACCATTTGTGTAAAACCAGAACTATCAATACCGAAAGGTGTTTTTCCACCCCAAAAATGAGGTGTATTTAAAAATAAAAAGGCTGTTTTTAAAATGGACTCTTTATCAAGTTTTTTATTTATTATAGCGCCTTCAAATAGATACTCTTTATCACCAATAAACGTTTTCTTATTGCTAAAAAAAGGCAATGTTGCTCCGATAGGAACTGTAGATAAGTTGCCGTTTTCTTCCGTTAAAAAATCAATAAGTTCACCAGATAAAGTTGTTTTAGAATTGGATATTTCTAAATAGTTTTCTTCAGTGATTTCTATAAACTGTTTATTGTCGATATAACCTTCGCAAGAGTCAAAATGAATTCTGATTTTACTCCACTTTTTTCTCTTGTCTAGCACTTTAAAATGTTCGCCAAAAAGCACTTGAGAAACCATTTCAGAATTATCTGAAGCTTCAAGTCTTAAAGGAACGATACTTAAATTACAAATGCCGTATAACAAATTGTGAATATTTGCGTTGAAAAAATTAAACTCTTTCGATTACCATTGCGCTTGCTCCACCGCCACCATTACAAATTCCGGCAGCACCAATTTTCGCGTTATTTTGTTTTAAAATAGACGTTAAAGCGATAATAATTCTTGCTCCAGAGACTCCTAACGGATGCCCTAATGAAACAGCACCACCGTTAACATTTACTTTATCAGAAGTCAATCCTAAAATCTTCATATTTGCTAAACCAACTACAGAAAACGCTTCGTTTAATTCAAAGTAATCTACATCATCAATAGTAATATTTGCTTTCGCTAATGCTTTTGGTAAAGCTTTTGCTGGAGCAGTTGTAAACCATTTTGGTTCGTGTGCAGCATCTGCATAGCCTTTTATTTTTGCTAATGGAGTAATATTTAATTCCGCAGCTTTATCAGCAGACATTAAAACTAATGCAGCTCCACCGTCATTAATTGTTGATGCGTTTGCAGCAGTTACGGTTCCGTCTTTTGTAAATGCAGCGCGTAAAGCAGGGATTTTTTCCATTTTTACAGCTTTATATTCTTCATCTTCAGAAAAAACAACTGGTTCTCCGCGGCGTTGAGGTATTTCAACAGAAACAACTTCATCAGTATATTTTCCTTCTTTCCAGGCATTTGCAGAACGATTGTAAGATTCTATTGCAAAATTATCTTGATCTTCTCTAGAAAAATTATATTCTGTTGCGCATTCATCAGCACAAACTCCCATTGCAACATTTTCATAAGCATCAACCAAACCATCTTTTTGCATTCCATCTTCCATCTTAATTGGTCCAAATTTAGAACCAGTTCTTGCGTATTGATAATGTGGAATCATACTCATATTTTCCATTCCTCCAGCAACAACTATTTCAGCATCACCTAATGCAATTGTTTGTGCAGCTAGCATAATAGATTTCATTCCAGAAGAACAAACTTTGTTAACAGTTGTACATGGAACTGTATCTGGTATTCCAGCAAAAATTGCTGCTTGTCTAGCCGGTGCTTGACCTAGTCCTGCAGAAACAACATTACCCATAAAAACTTCCTCAACCATTTCTGGTTTTAAATTTATTTTATTTAATGCTCCTTTTATGGCAACAGCTCCTAATTTTGGAGCAGGGATTGAAGATAAACTTCCCATAAAACTACCAATTGGTGTTCTTGCAACTGAAACAATTACTACTTCTTTCATATCTATATATCTTAAATGTTTTTGTACATTACTTTAGTATTGCGAAAATAACTATTTTATTGTGAGCAATAAAATATAAGACACGCATTTCTTATTCAAAGAATAAAGTTAAATCTAATTTTTGATGACGAAACTATTTAAAGTAAGTTTGTAAGAGAATTTTAGCGATTAAAATTAAATTAAATGAGCAATTTTATTAATAAAGTATATAAGAACAATGCTATTGTTTACAAAGTGTTATTGTTTTTAATTACGACTGTTTCTATTGTGTATTTATTTCCGAAAGGTGGGCAGTTTAAGTACGATTTTAATAAAGGGAAACCGTGGCAATATGATAATTTATATGCAACTTTCGATTTTTCTATTCAGAAAAGTGATGATGAAATCAATCAAGAAAAACAAAACTTAACAAGAAACAATAAACAGTATTTTGAATTTGATAATGTTATTGTTTTAGCAGCGAAAACAAACTTTACCAACAAAATAAATTACATTCAAGAAAACGATTCTATCGAGTTGCAACAAATGTTAAGCTTAATTTCTATTGGAAACTTTGTGATTGATGAAGTTTATAAATACGGTTTTATAGAAATTGGTAGTCAAGGAAAGATATTCAACGAGAACGAAATAATTTACTTGCGAAATGACAATGAAGTAACCGAATTTGCATATAATAAATTACTTATTTATAAAGAAGTATTGCAATTAATTACCGATAACATAGGCTCTACCCCTTTAAATTATGGTGAAAATTTATTGTTGAATACATTACTGGAAGTTTTAAAACCGAATGTAAGTTATGATACAACGTTTACTCAAAAAGCACTTGAAGAATCATTTAAAAACATTTCATATACAAAAGGTTTAATTACAACTGGAGAATTAATTATCTTAAAAGGAGATATTGTTGAAGGAAGAAAACTTGAAGTTTTAAATTCACTTAAAATAGAATCTGAATCTAAAGTCTGGAGCGAATCAAATTATATTTGGATTGTTTGTGGATACACAATATTGGTGTCATTAGCTTTGTTAATGTTATTACTTTTCTTAAAGAAATATCGAGGAGAAATTTATCAGAACAATAATAAAGTAACATTTATCTTTTTTAATGTTTTCTTAATGGTTTTAATCCAAACATTGGTGATTAAATACAATTCAGATTTCTTATATATTGTTCCGTTAAGTATTTTGCCAATTGTTTTAAAAGCATTTTTTGATGCTAGATTAGGATTGTTTGCACATGTGCTTACTGTGTTGTTACTTGGGTTTATTGTTCCTAATAGTTTTGAATTTATTTATTTACATATTATAGCAGGAATTGTAACGATTTTAACAATTTCAGAATTACATAAACGAGCAAATTTGTTTATTTCTATTAGTCAAATTACCCTTGTTTACATGATAACTTATTTTGCTTTTTCAATTATAAAAGAAGGAAATGCTTCTCAAATAAATGTAAATTATTTTATGATGTTTGCTGCAAACGGTGTACTATCATTTCTATCGGTATTCTTTATTTATATGTATGAAAAAATCTTTGGATTGGTTTCTGATGTAACTTTGTTAGAGTTGTCAAATACAAATACAAAATTGTTAAGAGCATTAAATGAAAAAGCTCCAGGAACATTTCAACATTCAATGCAAGTAGCAAATTTGGCAGAAGCTGCTGCTAACGAAATCGGTGCTAATTCAATGCTGGTAAGAACAGGTGCATTGTATCATGATGTTGGTAAAATGTTGAATCCGATGTATTTTATAGAGAACCAATCAACTGGTGTAAATCCGCATAATGATTTATCTCCAAAAGACAGTGCGCATATCATCATCAATCATGTAATAAAAGGAATCGAATTAGCAAAAGAATATAGATTACCAGATAGAATTATCGATTTTATTAGAACACATCATGGAACAAGTTTGGTGTATTATTTTTATATGAAAGAGCAGGAATTAAATCCGGAAGAAAAGGTAGATATTTCTAAATTTCAATATCCAGGACCAATTCCGTTCTCAAGAGAAACTGCAATTTTAATGATTTGTGATGCTGCTGAGGCTGCAACAAAAAGCATAAAAAATCCGACAGCACAATCCATAGAAGTGTTGATTGATAAAATTGTAGAAAAACAAAAATCTGATAATCAATTCATTAATTCAGATATTACTTTTAGGGAAATTGAAAAGATAAAAAAAGTAATAAAAAAGAAATTGATGAATATGTATCACCTAAGAATTGAATATCCAGATTAGCATTTATTTTTTATAAAAAACTTTAAAAAAGGTTGCGAAATTGTATTTGTAATCATACATTTGCACTCGCAATTTTTAATTAATATTTAAGTATTGTTAAGGAGAGGTGCCAGAGTGGTAATGGAGCAGATTGCTAATCTGTCGACGGGTAACTGTCGCCAGGGTTCGAGTCCCTGTCTCTCCGCATCCTAAACCCGTAAAGTGTTAATTTATAACACTTCACGGGTTTTGTGTTTTTAAAGGGGGTTGTCAGGGGGGATAACTTGTTATTTAGCTAAAAAAGTATGGCACAATCCACAAGACTTCAATTTGTTCAACAATTGCAAGAACCGGGAATGGTTCCCTTGTTTTACCACACGACATAAATGTTGTAAAAGTAATATGGAAAGCCAGTAATGAGGGCGGAACTCGTTTGATGGAATTTACCAGCCGAGGAGATTTTGCAATTGAAACCTTCAAGGACTAGTCAAGTTCTCTATTGCTCAACTCTCAGGAATGATTTTGGGTGTTGGTTCTGTAACTGATGCAGCAGCCTTACAACATATGTTGTTTGGGGCTGTGCGTACAATCATAGAGGAGTAAATGCAGAAAATACTTTCACAAAATGTATTCATCCTATTTTGAACCTTCAAATAATCGTTACTTACCGAGTGTTTACCACACAAAAAAAGC
>JAQXEU010000051.1 GCA_029250685.1 Polaribacter sp. | reverse complement strand
ATCGATAAGATGCAGAATTCTAAAACTCCTTTTCGCATTTGTGCTTTTGTATTTTCTATCTTCATATAAAGAGTTTTATACGTGTTATTTAATAAATTTTATTGTAAAAGGATACTTGTAGTTTTCTCCTTCTTTAGATTTTAATGCTGCTATTATAATTAATGCAATTTTTAAAATTCCAACTAATGTTAATATTGCTCCCATTCCTAGAAATCCAAAAAGACCACTTCCGTCACTAAAGTTAAAGTCGAAATGAAAATCATTATAATCACGCATATTTCTTATAAAAGAACCAAAAGCAAATGGAATAATTGATAATCCTAAAATGAACATATATAATGCATAACTAATATTAAAGTTTACAGCTTCTTTTCCTTGTTCGTCTAAAAATCGACTTCTATCTTTCATCGTTTGCCATAATACTAATGGAACAATAATGCTTCCAAATGGAATTATATACCCAGAAAATGCGGAAATATGGATTAAAAAAGCATTGGTGTTTTCGTTATTTTTATTCATGATTATATTTTTATATACTACTTGACTATGCAAATATATGTACAAAAAAAGGTACTATGCAAAACAAAGTACTATGTTTTTTAAATTTTAACATTTTAGTTTTCTTTTTTTATTAAAATAATATTCTTAAATTGCTTATCAATAAAGGGGATGTTTCGTTTTTTCAAGCATTTAGTAAATGTTAAAATAATTTCACTTTAAAAATTTAAAAAACTTAAAAATGTCCAAAAAATGAAAATAACGCCTCGCAAAATCAACTTATTTATGTTGTTTAAATTACCGTCTGCATATTTTTGTGGTGTAAGAGTTGTGTCAATTTCTGATTCAGAAGCTGTTGTGAAAGTAAAACACAGATGGATCAATCAAAATCCATTTAAATCTTTGTATTGGGCAGTACAAGGAATGGCGTCAGAATTTGCAAATGGAATTCTTGTTATGCAAGAAATAAAAAAATCTAATAGAAAAATATCGATGTTAGTTACACATCAAGAAGGGCGTTTTACAAAAAAAGCAACCGGAAAAATTCTCTTTAAATGTAATGACGGAAACTTAGTAAAAGAAACCATTCAGAAATCTATAGAAACAGGTGAAGGGCAAATTATTCATCTAAAAACTGATGGATACAACGCTAATGGTGAGATAGTTTCTCAGTTCATTTACGAATGGAGTATTAAAGTAAAATCGTAAATTACTTGTAACAAAATTAATTATTTTTCTTCTAACAAATAAAAAGAGATAACATGAACGCACACGAAATAGATTACAACATCTTTGGAGAAGAGATGCAATATGTAGAAATTGAATTAGATCCGAAAGAAAGCGTAGTAGCTGAATCTGGTAGTTTTATGATGATGAATGACGGAATCACGATGAACACCATTTTTGGAGATGGAACGAATCAAGACAAAGGTATTTTAGGAAAGCTATTTTCTGCAGGAAAAAGATTATTGACTGGAGAAAGTTTATTTATGACCGTTTTTACAAATTCTGGTCACGGAAAAAAACACGCTTCATTTGCTTCACCTTATCCGGGTAAAATAATTCCAATTGATTTATCAGAATTTAATGGGAAATTTGTCTGTCAGAAAGATGCATTTTTATGTGCTGCTCAAGGTGTTTCAATTGGAATTGAATTTTCTAAAAAACTAGGTAGAGGTTTGTTTGGTGGTGAAGGTTTTATCATGCAGAAATTAGAAGGAGACGGAATGGCTTTTGTGCATGCTGGTGGAACAATGTCTAAAAAAGTTTTACAACCAGGAGAAATATTAAGAGTTGATACAGGTTGTATTGTTGGTTTTACGCAAACCGTAGATTATGATATTGAATTTGTTGGTGGAATAAAAAATACCATTTTTGGAGGAGAAGGTTTGTTCTTTGCAAAATTACAAGGTCCAGGAACCGTTTATATTCAGTCGTTGCCATTTAGTAGATTGGCTGGTAGAGTTTTGGCAATGGCGCCAAGAACTGGGAAAGGAGATAGAGGAGAAGGGAGTATTTTAGGTGGGATTGGAGACTTACTCGACGGAGATAATAGATTTTAAATAAAAAAGAAAAACTAATTTAGTTTCCCTTCTTTATTCAATTCCATATGTAATATAGGATAAGGTTTTCCTGAGGAATCTGTTTCAGATCGACTTATAATTTTAAATCCAGAAGAAAGATAAAAACCAACAGCTTGTTCGTTTTGTTCATTTACATCAACTTTAGTTACAGCGAATTTGGCAATTGCAAAATCTAATAATAATTTCCCTATTTTTTTACCTCTATAATTTGGATGGATAAAAAGCATTTCTAGGTTGCTTTCTGCAACTCCAAAAAAAGCAATAATTTCGTTGGTGTCGTTTTTTATACATCTTAATGTTACGGCATCTAAATAGTTGTTTAAAATTAAAGGCTTAAAAAACTGAATGTCTTCTTCTTGTAAAAAATGATGTGTTGCTCTAACAGAAGCTTCCCAAACATCTACTACATTTTTGTATTCTGATTTAGGTATGTCTTCAATTTTGTAATTCATTTAGAATGATTTTATTTTCTTAAATTTTCTAACATAATAAGTTATAAAACCTATTTGAAGCAAAGTTCCGAAAACAGATGGTAAAAATTGACTGTACGGTTGATAATTTTCAAATACAGTTCCAGAAAAAGCAGATAGTAATGCTGTAAAAGCACCAATCATTTTATAAATGTGTTCGTAAAGCCAAATGTTTTTGTATGTATCTTTCGGAATTAAATAACGTAAAAAATCATAAACAATGATCATTACTAAAGCACCAAATGTACTATAAATAATAACTGGAGACCAATACATTCCGATTGATTTAAAGTAATAAAGAAAATAAAAAACGGCAATTAATGAAATAATTGCAATTGATATATCTAGTAGTTTAGGTTTGTTATTTTTCGTTTGTAAAACCCGATAACCAGAAAAACCATAATACGCACTTAAGACGGTAATTATTAATAGAAATGTATTTCTGTTAAAAACAAAAACACCAATTAATCCAGTAATAATTACAATTAGTAATAGTCTTAAAAATAGGTTCCCGATTTTTGTGTGTAGCTTTTTTCCTTTAGTACTTACATATTGCAATGAAGCCAGCCAATAAAGCAATAGAAGCTGTTACAACATGAATTATAATATTCGTGTTGTGTAAAAAAGAATAGTCTTGCATGAATGAATATTATTTTTATTCATTTGCTTTTAACACTCGTAATAAATTACTCCCAAGTACTTTAATAATATTCTCTTCACTGTATCCTTTTTCAATCAATGCTTTTGTGATTATTGGATACGTTGTAACATCATCTAATTGTAAAGGTGTTAAATTAATTCCGTCAAAGTCAGAACCTAAACCTACATAATCAACTCCTACTAGTTTCACAATATAATCTATATGATCTATCAATTTTGAAAGTGGAGGTCTCATTGCTTCAGCTTCATTTGTGTATTTTTTATACAGAAAATCCATTGTGTACCATTCGTCCATTCCGCTTTTTAAAAGTGAGTCACCTTCAATTTTGTGCTTTTGAAGAAAAGCCATTTCTTTTTCACCAAAACTATCGTCTATAAAACCAGGATGAAAGTTCACCATTATTACACCATTATTTTTAGCAATTGCTTTTATTTGAGAGTCTTTTAAATTTCTTCGACTAGCAACCAAACTGTAAACTGAACTATGTGAGGCGATTATTGGTTTTGTGGTGACTTCAATTACATCCCAAAAAGTTTGATCGCCAACATGACTAATGTCAACCATCATTCCTAAAGCATTCATTTTTATAACAACTTGTTTTCCGAAATCTGTTAAACCTTTGTTTGGTAAGTCTGGATTTGTTGTTTCGTCAGCAGCACTTGTTGCCCATGTTGGAGCTACATTATGTGTTAAGGTTAAATACCTTGCTCCACGATTGTACAATGCTTCTAGCTTTCTAAGATCACCTTCAATCATATGTCCACCTTCAACACCAAATAGTGCAGCAATTTTATTCTCTTTTACAGCTTTTAAAATATCTGAATAGTTGGTTGCTTTGACAATCTTAGATGGGTTTCTAGCAACTACAGCATCTAAACTGTCCATTTCTTGATTGGCAATTGCAAAAGCATTTTTTACAGCACCATCAGAAAACACAGAAAATATTTGAACATCTAAGCCACCAGTTTTCCAGCGATCTAAATCACTATGTGTTTTACCAGTTAAATCTTGATCAAAAACAACTCCATTGTCAACAGCTTTCATTAATATATCATTGTGCGTGTCAACCACAATGGCATTAAAGTGAATGTCTTCAAAGTGAATGGCTTTTGGTTTTTTTTCTGTAGATGGTTTACAGGATGCTAAAACAATAATAACTATTAGTAGAGCTTTTTTCATAAATTAAGATTCAGTATTTTATACTAAGTTAGTGAAAAGGAGTAATTAATTTTTTATTTCTTACAATAATTACTTTCCTCATGATGAGATTACGTCCTTTCTTTTTCCAAAAAACCACATTAAAAATCCTCCAGTTACAAACATCCAAATCGAATATGCTGCAATTGGAATGCTCATTTCTATATTGTTTAAGATGGATGTTGCAATTACAATTGCCAAGGTTCCGTTTTGAATTCCGCTTTCAATTGTAATAGAAATGCTGTTTTTTAAATTGAGTTTAAACAGCTTTGCAGTTAGAAAACCTAATCCCATTGTTAAGATGTTTAATAATAAAGTGACCAAGCCAACTTCTTTCATGGCATTTCCAATTAAGTTAAAATTAGCAGCAACTACAGCAATAAAAACTAAAAGAAAAATTACGGTTGAAGCAATACGCATTGGTTTTTCCATTCGGTTAGCAAAACTAGTTTTGTACTTACGAATTAGCATTCCTATTGAAATCGGAATGACCGTAATGACCATAATTTGTAAAATGGTATCTAAAATTGGTAAATCGATGGTAACATTTGTTCCTGTTCCGAAATAATCTAATGCATAGGATAAAACAAAAGGGATTGTAAGTACGCTAACGATACTAGCAATAGCTGTTAAGGTTACCGATAATGCAATATTTCCTTTACAAACCTGTGTAATTAAATTACTTGTTGGTCCGCCAGGGCATGTTGCGATAACCATTAAACCAACTGCCATAACCGGATTTAAATCAAATGCAACCGCTAACGAGAAGCCAATAATTGGTAAAAAAATAAGTTGATTTGTTAAACCAATTAAAATGGATTTCGGACTTTTTATGATTCGTGTAAAATCAGCAATAACTAAGGTCATTCCCATTCCTAACATAATAATTGCTAGAGAAATTGGTAAAAATACTTTGCTAATAATTTCTGCTGTTGTCATAATTATATCCTTTAATGTGATTTTAATATTTTTGCCTAAAGTTAGTTACTTCTTTACCATTGTTTTTAAAGCGAATATTAAATTGTCAATTTCTTTAAAGTTATTAAATACTGCAAACGAAACACGAATGGCATTTAAGTCGTTTTCATAAATACCACGTAAACGTATTTTATGTGCTCTGCTAATTTCTTGGTTGAGTTTTAAATTGTCTTTTCCTTTAATTCTAAATGTCAACATAGAGGCAGAATAGATTGCTGTTTCTGGAGTTAAAATTTCTATTTCGGGTATTTCAGAAAGGCCTTTTCTAAAATGGTTAGCCAATTCACGTCCGCGTTTGGCAACGTTTTCGATTCCAATTGTATTTATAAATTCTATAGCACTTCCTAATCCTAAAGAAATAGCGGTGTTTCGTGTTCCGTATTCTTCTCTTTGTACCGAAGCTCTGTATTCCATCGTTAAGGAATTTAAATCGAATTTACTATCTGTGTATGCGCCAGCAAAGACAGGGTTTAATTTTGAAATCCATTTTTTATTCATGT
This sequence comes from Polaribacter sp., assembly GCA_029250685.1. GTDB lineage: Bacteria > Bacteroidota > Bacteroidia > Flavobacteriales > Flavobacteriaceae > Polaribacter. The sequence continues at coordinate 10,855 of JAQXEU010000051.1, read as the reverse complement.
ATAAAATACCTGTTCCTTTTGGTCCAAACAACCATTTATGCCCACTGCTTGTATAAAAATCTGGGTTCATATCTGTTAAATCAATCGGAAACATTCCCAATGCTTGCGCGCCATCTACACAAGAATAAATATTTTTACTTTTACAAAAAGCAGCAATTTCTTTTGCTGGTAATTTCATTCCGTTTGTACACGTAATATGAGAAAATGCGATTGCTTTTGTTTTTGAAGTCACAGCGTCTTTTATGATTTGTAGATTCTTTTCACCTGTAATATCTAAGTCGATTAATTTAACAACAACACCCAAATCTTTTTGTAATGACAACCAAGGCGAAGCGCCGCCAACATGCTCGTGAGTGGTAATAATCACTTCGTCACCAGCTTTTAACCGCAGCGTTCTGGCAATAATATTCATGCCTTCAGTAGCGTTTCGAATTATCGCAATTTCATCTGGACTTGTGTTTAAAAACGCTGCAATTTGTGTATGTGTCTTCTTGGTTAATGAATGTCCGTGACTACAAGTAGTTTCAAGTTTTTCAATGGTTTTACAAATCGTATCAATTACCATTCTTGGAGATGGACCTAAACTAGCCGTATTTAAATACTGTTTGTCTTTCGGAAAGAGAAATTGCTCACGGATTTTTGTCCAATCAATTCTGTCGTAGTTGGTGTTTTCTAAGATAAATTCTGAATCTAAAGTTTTGGATTCATGATTATTGTTTGCATTTATAAACGGAATTCCCAAGCTGAAAAAGGCACCACTTAAGATACTTTTTTGAATAAAACCCCGTCTTGTTTCTTTTTTCATTAAACCATTTCTTTAATTTTCTTATTAGGAAACGCTTTTGAAACAATATACCCAACAATCATAGCCAAAGCAAAAGAAGGAGCGAGTACATCTAGCTCTACAAAATAAGCTCCAACACTTTCTAAATTAGAAACTACAAACTTGAAAAGAATTACAGAAGCAAAACCTGTAATCATAGAAGCAATTGCGCCTTTTTCTGTGTAGCCTTTCCAAAAAAGAGATAGAATAATAACCGGACAAAATGTTGCGGCAATTCCAGACCAGCCAAAAATCATAATCCAAAAAATCTGCCTGTCGGGATAGAGGTTGTATAATAAAACGGCAATGCCGAGTGCAACCATCGCCATAATAACAGTTACTATTCTTGATAATTTTGTTAAGTCTTCATCTTTTAAATCGGGTCTAAATATCTTTTGATAAAAATCTCTTGTAATTGCGCTTGAAGCTAAAATTAATAAAGAATCTATAGTAGACATTATTGCCGAAAGTACAATTGCAATAAATATGGCGACTAGAATTGTTGGTAAAAATTCGTTGGTAATCATGCTCAATACATCCTCACCACCAGTTCCTAAAACTGCTTCTGGATCTTGTCCTTCGGATGTAAAATAAATTCTTGCAAGAATACCGATTGTTACAGCTGCAGCATCTGTTAATAAGGTGAAAAGTAATGCAACCCATTTTCCTTTTACAATTTCATGTTCACTTTTAATTGACATAAAGCGCACATAGACTTGTGGTGATCCTAAGAAACCTAAGCCAATCATTGAGAAACCAAGAATGGTAAATAAGTTCATCCAACCATCATCACTTCTTCCCATTATTTGGGTTAAAGTTGGGTCAATTGCGTTTAATCCTTCTGTGATTCCTGCGCCGTGATCCATCGAAAACCATACTACAATTGGTAATAAAACCAATCCGAAGAACATTAAAATTCCTTGAAACATATCCGACCAAACTGCGGCAACAAATCCGCCAATAAAAATGTAAATTAATACAATACTAAAGCCTACTAAAACACCAATTCTATAATCGATTCCAAGCATAGATTCGAATGCGATTCCTGTAACATCCATTTGTGATGCTACATAAATCACTACAAAAACTACTAAAACAGAAGCAGATATTATTCGTAAACTGTTTGTTGATGATTTAAAATGACTTTGTAAATAATCGGGAATTGTAATGGCTTTGTATTCGTCAGATTTTCTTTTAAATTTCCTTGCCATAAATTGCCAAGAAAGAAAAACACCGAGTAATTCACCTGCAACAACCCAATAACCAGAATAACCAGCAATTGCCCCCATTCCTGTTAATCCGATTAATAACCAACCAGATTCTCCTGTTGCTCTAGCAGAAAATGCAACAGCCCAAAAGCCCATTTTTTTTCCTCCTAGATAGTAATCACTCATACTTTTTACTCTACGAGAAGCTAATATTCCGATTAAAAATAAAATTGCTACATAAATTGCTAGGACGAAAATTTTTGTAATCATAAGTTTAGTTTAGTTGATTCTCTAAAGATATGATAATAAAAGTTGATGTAAATAAACAAAAAAAAGCCGTTGAAATTTCAACGGCTTTTTTAATATGAGTTTTAGAAACTACTTTTTTATTTCAGTTTTTTTTACATCAAGAACAAACTGATTTAACTTTTTACCGTAAATAGAGTTTTTAACCTCTTGTGATAAAGATTTGTTGATAGTATCTAGCCACTTAACATTTGCGTTTACCAATTCAGTCAACGCTAAATAAGGACCAACATGATTGTCTTTGTTGTTTAATGCAAAGTTAACAGTGACCATATAACGTCTTCTTAGTAGTGTTTCATATTCTTTAGTAATAATATCTACAGAATCTTTATTTTTTGATTTTTGCGCGTAAAATTTACGTTGAATTAAATCTAAATTCTGTTCATTAAAACGGCGAGAAATTTTTGTATAATTATTTAAAATATCTTGATTTTTAGAACCAGTAATAACAGGATTCAAACCAAATTTAGAAACATCATCTGTAATGTTGATGATTCCTTTATCAGCAAAAAACGTAATGTATTTGTTAGTTGTATTTCCATCAAAAGTTAAATAATACATTTCTGGTTCATCAACATCTGCAGTCAATGTAAATTGATCACTTCCTAAAACTGAAACAGAATCTATGGTTTTTAAAATCGTGTCTTTATCAATTTTTTGTAAATAAAGAGTTCCTTTTTTTAATCCTTTAATTTGTCCGTTTACAATCATGTTTCCTTCTTTTTTAGAAGAACATGCTGCCATTAGAATAACGAAACCTAAAACAAGTAATTTTTTCATCAGTTATGTATAATTTTTGCGTTTACAAATATGCGGAATTCTATTAAACTTTTGATGCTATTTCTAGTAAAATTGTAGCAAGAATTGCCCCAACAGTTCCGATTGCATAACCAAAAACAGCTAATAAAACGCCAACAGTTGCTAATGAAGGGTGGAATGCTTGTGCAACGATAGGAGCAGAAGCTGCACCACCTACATTTGCTTGACTACCCACGGCTAAAAAGAAATAAGGAGCTTTGATTAATTTGGCTACTAATATTAATAATCCAGCGTGAATTGACATCCAAACTGCACCAATTGCAATTAAACCTAAATTATCAAAAATCATTAATAAATCCATTTTCATTCCGATGGTTGCAACCAACACATAAATAAAAATACTTCCTAATTTACTTGCACCTGCACCTTCGTAATTTTTTGCTTTTGTGTATGATAAAATAAGAGCAACTAATGTTGAAATACTAATTAGCCAGAAGAATTGAGAATCTAAAAATGTAAACATATTTTTTACAGTTTGAGATTCTATGGAGTTAACCAATCTTCCAAAAAATGAACTTAAGTATTTAGATGCAAAATGACCAAATCCGACAGTTCCGAATGCTATAGCTAGCATAATCATTAAATCTGTTAATGATGGATTTCTCTTTACTTTTTGTGTAAAAGTCGTTACTTTATCTTTTAATTCTTCAATTGCAGAAGTATCTGCTTTTAACCATTTGTCAATTTTATCTTTTTTACCAATTCCGATTAATAAAATTGCCATCCAAACATTCGCAATTACAATATCAACAAACACCATTCCACCATATTTAGCAGGATTGTATTTGTAGATTTCTAACATTGCAGTTTGATTTGCGCCACCACCAATCCAACTTCCAGCCAATGTAGAAAGTCCTCTCCAGACTGCATCAAAATCAGCTCCACCAACAGTTTCTGGCGAGAAAATTGAAATCAATAAAATAGCAATAGGTCCTCCAATAATAATTCCGACAGTTCCAGTAAAAAACATAATCAATGCTTTAGAACCTAAATTAAAAATGGCTTTTAAATCGATGCTTAAGGTCATTAAAACCAATGCTGCGGGTAATAAAAATCGACTAGAAACATAGTACAAATTTGAACTTTGTTTTACGGTTTCTCCAGCGTTATTAGTTGCTTCCCATTCTGGTGCAATGATACCTAATGTTGTAAATATTGCAGGAATGAAATACGCCATAAATAAACCAGGAACTATTTTGTAAAACTTAGGCCAAAACCCAGAAGTTTTCGATTCTGTATAGAATACAAATCCTAAAGAAATCATTAATAGTCCGAAAACAATTGCATCGTTTGTGAAAAATGGTTCTGTCATTATATTAGTTTTTTGCTAAAGTATTAAAATAATTTTGATAACTATTTTTTAGTGTGATTTGTAGAAAGTATAATTCCTGTAATAACTCTATTAAAATTTGTGCCACCTTTTAAAGAAATGTTGTGATAGCCTAATTGTAATTTAATAGCGTTTGATAATTTGTGTTTTACTCCAATTCCAAACCAGTTTTGAGAAAAAGTATCACCCTTGAAATTTAAAAACACTTCGTTATAAATATACCCAGAGAGTTTTTCTGATATAGGGTGATTCAATCCAAAGTTATATCGAAACCAATGTTGTGTGTTTTTCTTAAATAATCGTTGTTCAAATCTAAAACGATGAGAAACACCAAATTTTGAATGTTTGTAATTAATGTTAAGATCTTCAACAATTCTTTGTTCGTTTGCATCTCCGCCTTTAGCATCAAATGTGGCATCTGTATTAAAATAGGCATAACCCAAATAAGCACTAAAAGTGTTGTTTATTTTATAGTTTCCTCCAAAACGTAACATGAGCTGTTGCATGTCACTAGCAATATCAAAAAACCTAAATTGCGCTTGTGTTTTAAGATCTATTTTTTCAGATACTTTATGAGTTCCACCAAATGCATACCAAACTCCAAGTTTTTTTTCTGGGTTTTTCTGAGCGATACTTTTAACTGCAAATAACAATGCAAATACAATAATTAATTTCTTCATTTTTTATAATTTAAACAAATTAAAATCTCCTACGAAAGTAGGAGATTTATAAAATTATAGATGTTTCAAATATATTAATTTATATTGAAATTTTTAACTTCTTTAAATGATGAAACTTTAATGTCGTCGACTTCGCTTTTAAATTTATTCCAATCTGTATTAAAGAAATTGTTTGCTTCATTTAACGCCTCTTTTAATGCGTCTTTGAAGTTGTTAATTAACTCAGTTTCGGTTTTTGTAATTTTCCCGAAACGAGCACTCACATATCTTCTGGCTGAACTAAGGCGTTGGTTTACTGTAACCTCTGGATTTCTAGTAATTCCCTGTCTTTTATCAATTGTACCAAGATAACCGTTGATTAATTTGTCAATTTTTTTACCAACACTTTTTGCTGTTTTTAATTGAGAAGCGTATTTTTTCTTATCCGCTTTATTTAATTTACTAGTTACTTCTTTTACAATATTTTGACTTTCTACCAATTGCTGAACAACTTTTGCAATTGTTTCACTATTTTTTTCTAGTTGTTTGCTCACTTGATAACGTGTAGAAAGATCTGTTTTAGAATACGTCATTCTAGGATCAAATTCAACTTTGATAGTTTGCTCTGAAACTTGATCTCCAAAAGTCATTTTAAGTCTATAAGTTCCAGGTTTAACTCTAATTCCGCCTGGTTCTCTCGTTGATTTTCTGATTCTTCTTGATGCTCTAGCAACTCCTTTTTCATCTAAAAACCAACGCATTGTATAAACACCTGTTTCTTTAGGTGTGTTTTGAGTTAGTGTTCTGATTAAACGTGTTCCATCAAAAATTTCTAATTTGATTTTGTTCCACTTTACTTTCGTCTTTTTGTCATCAATCTTTTTGGTTGTGTCTTTTTTAGATTTCTTTTTTACTTCCTCTTTTTTCTTTGCAGGTTTGTTGATGTAAAAAGAAATTGGTGCTCCACGTTTTCTATTTTCACCTTGGTACAAAGCATCCGCTCCAAATCTACTTCCAGTTGGTTGTATAAAGCTTGCTTGATATGCAATTGGTGGTGCAAATAAATGCAGTTTTTTAGAAAGACTATTGCTTTTTGCTAATGCTCTTAAAGGTTTAATGTCATCTAAAACCCATGCAGCTCTACCAAAAGTTCCGATTACTAAATCGTGTTCTCTTGGGTGAATTACTAAATCTTTAACTGGAACCGTTGGAAAACCATTTGTCCATTTTGTCCATTTATCTCCAGCGTTTAAAGAAACGTATAAACCGTCATCCGTTCCTAAGAACATTAAATTTGGGTTTTCAAGATCTTCAACGATAGATAAGGTATAACTTTTCACATCGTTTTGATCAACAATGCGTGTCCAAGTTTTTCCGTAGTTTTTAGTTCTGTATGCATACGGAGTATAATTAAAACGACGATAATCATTTGCAATTAATAATGCCTCACCTTTGTTTTTGTTTGATGCTTTTATTTGAGCAATCCAACTTCCTTTTGGTAAACCTTTTACGTTTTTAGCAACATTTGTCCAAGTTGCTCCACCATTTCTTGTAACTTGTACATTCCCATCATCTGTACCAACCCAAAGCATATCTTTTTCTAAAGGCGATGGCTCAATCACTAAAATTGTTGTGTGGTTTTCTGCACCAGTTGCATCCATACTTAAACCACCACTTTCTGATTGCTTTTGTTTATTAGGATCGTTGGTTGATAAATCTGGAGAAATAACATCCCATGAAAGTCCTTTGTTTTTACTTTTATGTACAAATTGACTTCCAAAATATACTGTTGAATTATCAAAAGGATCTTGACCAATTGCACTATTCCAGTTAAAACGTAATTTTATATTTGGGTCTGGATGCGTTGGTTTAATTGAATAACTATATCCTGTTTTTTGATCATATCTTGCAACAGAACCTTGTTGACTCATTGCGTAACCGTAACGTGAATCTTCTTTGTCTGGTACAACATCAAATCCGTCTCCAAATGCTAATTCTTGCCAATACGAGTTTCTAATTCCCTGTGCTTTCCAAACATAAGCTGGTCCGCCCCAAGATCCGTTATCTTGCATTCCTCCGTAAACATTATACGGAAAATCGTTATCTACATTTATATGATAAAATTGTGCAACAGGAATGTTTCCTGCAAAACGCCATGTTTTTCCTTTGTCTTTTGTAATATTTAATCCACCATCATTTCCATCAATCATAAATGAACCATTTTTAGGGTGAATCCACCAAGCATGATGATCAGGATGAACACCATTATCAACACCATAAGCAGGCATTAATTGTTTAAAGCTTTTTCCGCCATCATCAGAAACATTTATATATGTAAATACAGAATACAATCTGTTTTCGTTTTGTGGATCTACATAAATTTCTGAATAATAAAACGGGCGATTTCCAATTCCAGGTTTGTTATTAATCATTCGCCATTTAAATCCACCATCTACACTTTTGTAAAGTGCATTCTTCTTAGATTCTACCAATGCGTAAATTACATCTGGATTACTTCTAGAAATTGCAACACCTATTCTTCCTAATTCTCCTTTTGGAAAACCTTCTTTATTTGTGATTTTTTTCCAGTTTTCTCCACCATCATGTGTAATGTACATTCCGCTTCCTTCACCTCCAGATTTAAAAAACCAAGGATCACGTTTGTGTTCCCACATGGCAGCGATTAACTTATTAGGATTCGATGGATCCATCACTAAATCTGCAGCTCCAGTTTTATTGTTGTTGAATAAAATTTGTTTCCAAGATTTCCCTCCATCCGTAGTTTTATAAACTCCACGTTCTGGATGTTCTCCCCAAGGAGAGCCAATTGCTGCTGCATATACAATGTCTGGATTTGTAGGATCTACAATAACACGATGAATGTGACGTGTTTTTTCTAAACCCATTAATTTCCAAGTTTTACCAGCGTCTAAAGATTTGTAGATTCCAAATCCGCCATTTAAACTATTTCTTGGATTTCCTTCTCCAGTTCCAACCCAAATAACACTTGGATTTGATTGTTGAATGGCAACAGAACCAATAGAAGCAGTTGCTTCGTTATCGAATATTGGTTCCCATTTAACTCCAGCAGAAGTAGATTTCCATAAACCACCAGAAGCAGTTCCGGCATACATAATATTTGTGTTAGATTGTACAACATCAATCGATGTTACACGCCCACTCATTCCACCAGGACCAATGTTTCTTGGTTTCATGTTTTTTACTAAATCCATAGAGAATTCTTGAGAAAACATCAAAGTAGTTGTCAATAGAAAAAGTAATGAGAGTAATTTTTTCATGGTAATTAAGGTTAGTTGTTTTTATTTTAAGAGAAACAAGATACAAAACAAAAAAACACTCAAAAATTTTTGAGTGTTTTTTAACAAAAATGTAAGGAATGTTATTCCTTGTATATGATTAATGTAGTTTTTAGTTATTCATAAAAAATAGGATATGCTTTTCGAATTATAAACTTATTCTTATTAATTGGTTCAATAAAATAAATATTATATTTAAATAGTAGGTTTGATGTGTTTAAAAATTTTTCTCTTTTTTTAATATAAGTTAAAGACTCTAAATGTTTTTTATTAATTGACTTATCTTCAGTTTTGTAAAAAGAAAACTCATAACTGTCTCTTTCATAAACATAATAATCATATTTAGTGTCAGCTACCCAAACTTTATTTTTTATAATTGGTGTATTGTTTTTTTTAATTTTCTTTTTTTCTGTGAAAAATAACTGATAATGATTTGAGCTATTCTTTTTATTCTCATTCTTTTTTATAAGAGTATCTTTTTTGTCAATCAATAAATAAATAGAATTCTTTGATTGAGAATATGAGTTAAATAATAAAAAAAAATTGAATATTAATAAATATTTTTTCATTATTGACATGTTTTTAAAACATAAAATGTCTGATGATTAATAGTCTTCAACCCACCAAACACGAGTTCTTTTGAATTTTGAAAAAGTAATTTTTTCTAAGATGTATATGTATTTAAAGTAAAAATTATTTGTTTCTTCAACTATCACAAATTTTTTAGCTTTATATGCTTTTTGTATGCTAGATTTTGCAATATCAGAGCTTTCTTTAAAAAGCTCTTTTGGTGAATAGATTTTTATTTTTTGCATTTCTTTCAAAGAAATTGTATCGATTTCATTATACTTATTTATGTTGAATAAATTTTTGTCGATTTTATAATATTTAACTTCATTGATGGTTAAAGCACTATCTTTTAGTTTGTTAAATATTAAGTGCCTTGTTCTCTTTTGAGATGAAATACTATTTGTTACACCTAAAAAAATAAGACATAGAATTAATCTTTTAGTTGCAATTTTTATTTCCATCTTTTTTTTCATCTTTAATTGTATTTAATATAGTTGTTTGTTCAGCTAATAATAAAGAATCCCAAGCTAAAGTATTGTAAGTAGCTCCTTGATTATTGTTATCTTTTAAATTTTCATTAAGCCCTACCCAGGCCAAAGCGTCATAATAAGAATCTAAATGCTGGCCGTTATCAAACTGTTTTAGACCTTTCGCAATTGTACTTCTGTAGTAAGAAGCCATTTGTTGGTGACTCCAATTTTTTTCAAATCTATAGAAATCATAAATACCTGGAAAACTAGTTGCAGTATTTCCTTTCCTATACATAAACTCTTTTAGTCTAGCATGAATTCCTTCATGAATAATTGTTCTAGCTAATCATAAAGCTGTTCTATCAGATAATGTATTCGCGTTAATTTTAATAGTTATAGTGTTGTTTTCAAGATTTGACGTTTGACCATTTATATCATTTGGCAAGTCTGTTGCCATTTTTAGTTTTAAATCAAACTCAGAAGGTATATTCCCGTCGTTAAAGTTTTCAAGTATCCAATTAATATTGTTATTGTTGTCAACCATTTTTCCATATACACAATTAGCTTTCCCAATCAATTCATTAATTATTTTAGGAAGCGCTACACATTTCCCGTCATAATTAGGAGCATATCCTTCAGCACAATCTTTAGTTTTTGTACTGTACGAGGTGTTGTTTCCATCTCCATTTCCTCCGTTACTGTTACTATTAGAGCCATCACTTATATAATAATAGCTAGTGTGACAATCATACTCAGTACAGTTGCCGTATTCAATACTTCCATCCTGCCCTCTGTATGTTACACACCATCTTGTACACCATGTTTCTGAGTATTCCACAGTGTTTTCGTCTGCTCTACTTAGAAGATTGTCTTTCTTTTTATTTGAAGTTTTTATTTTTTGATAGGTGTCTTTACCACTTTTATAATAATTTATATTTATAATGTTTTTATTAATATCATATTTTGTGATAAAACCTGAAAAATTTAATAAATTTTTATGTGATAAGCTTTGGTAATTTACCGGATTACTTTTTATGTCAATATTAAAAAAGTGTATTATTTCAAAATTTAACTTTCCTTCTTTTTCTTGTATAATTAATCTATCAAAAGATACTGATGTACTCATGTCTATATCTTTTTTATTTAAAAGGTGAAAGGGTATTTCATAATAAAAGTTTCCTTCACGGTCATAGTCAGCTTTAGCTTCTCCCCAAATAGGATTATGGTTTAAATTAGGGAATATTTCTTTATTAAACTGAGTTGCGAACATTTTTTTTGCTTTTTCTAAATTGATTGGAGAAGTAGTTTCTACAATGTAGTTTTCTTCTTTTAAATAAAAAAGATATAGACATG